>JANXYO010000109.1 GCA_025356015.1 Spirochaetaceae bacterium | reverse complement strand
CGGCCCGGGGCGTCAGGGCATCCTTCCTCCTCGACGAGGGCGGGCCTGTCGCCGACGGGATGCTCTCCTTCGCTGACCGTCCCCTGGCCCTTGTCGGCATAGCCGAGAAGGGCTACATCGACGTATCCCTCATAGCCACAGGACGGGGGGGCCATGCCTCGATGCCGCCCCGCAGGAGCGCCACGGGCGACCTGGCAAGGGCCATCGCGGCGGTCGAGGCCTCGCCCGGCCCTGCAAGGCTCACCTACACGGTCAGGCAGTTCCTCGAGCGCCTCGCCCCCTTCACGCCCTTTGGATACCGCTTCCTGTTCCGCAACCTCTGGCTCCTCGCGCCTGTCGTCAAGGCGGCCTTCGGCGCCACAGCGACGACCAACGCCCTGATCAGGACGACGGCCGCGCCGACGATGCTCGAGGGAAGCTCCAAGGAGAACGTCCTCGCCGACAGGGCCCGAGGGACGATAAACGTGCGCATCCTGCCCGGAGAGTCCTCGGCCCAGGTCCTCGACCGGCTGACAAAGGTAGTGCGCAGGACAGGGGTAGGCGTGGAGCCGGCCCACGAGGGACTCACCGTCGAGGCCCTCCCCGAATCGAAGATCGACCACGAGGGCTACCGCGCCATCGAGGCCGCCCTCGCCCTGGCCTTCCCCGAGGCGGCCTGCCTGCCCTTCCTCTTCAGCGCGGGCACCGACACCAAGCACTACCGCGACGTCGCCTCGGCCATCTACCGCATGACGCCCCTTCGCCAGACCCAGGCCGACCTCGCCGGCATCCACGGCCGGGACGAGCGCGTGGGGGTCGGCAACCTGAGGCGTTGTGCGATCTTCTACAAGGCCCTCCTGGCCTCGCTGTAGGCCAGGCGCCCAAGTCCCCCGCTAGTCCGTCTCAGTCCCTAGTCCGTCTTGAAGCGGTTGATCTCAGCGTCGAGGCGGCCTATGTTCTGGGTGTTCTCGTTGCCCTTGGAGGAGAGCTCCTGCATCGACCGCATGATCTCGCCGAGGCCGCGGGCCGTCTCCTGCACTGCCTGGACGTTCTCCCTCGAGTGGTCAGCCACAGTCTCGATGCTGCGCCGTATCGAGGCCGACCTGGCCCTGATCTTGGCGCCCGAGTCCCTGATCTCCTGGGACGTGGTGATCAGGCGGGACAGCGCGAGGGAGACCTGGTCTGTGCCCGCCGACATCCCGCTCATCCCCTGGCTCATCTCGTTCATGGCGTTGTCTATGTTCCTGATGCCTTCGATCACGGCGGTGATGGAAGCGCCTGTCATGTCGCTCGTGGCCGCCGCATGCTCGATGCTCAGGCTCACCCTGCCGATGGTCTCCTGGATGCCGACCACGTTCTCGGCCGCCGCCTCGGACAACTTGCGGATCTCGTCGGCGACGACGGCGAAGCCCCGCCCGTACTGGCCGGCGTGGGCCGTCGAGGACTCGGTGACGGAGGCCGACTGGTCCTCGATCTTGTCCACCACGTCATCGATCTTCCTGTCGATGTCACCCACCGCGTCGCGCGCCTCGCCCACCGCCCCGCTTAGGGACTCGATCTTGTCCCTTATGGAGTGCATCGTGGCCGAGATCTCCTCCACCGTTGCCGACACCTCGGCCGAGTTCTCGGCGAGGGCAGAGCCGACCTCGCTCCCTGAGCGGCTCACGTCCTTCAGCTTCAGGATCAGCTCCCGCAGGCGCTCGAAGTAGTCGTTCAGCTGGCGGGCCACGTCGCCCACCTCGTTCCTGCGCTTTTCCTCGAAACGGATCGAGAGGTCGTTCTCCCGCTCGACCAGGAGGCGCGAGATCCTCACGGGTGGTGCGAGGACCCTCCTCACGGTGCAAAAGATGCTGGCCGAGAGTATCGTGAGTATCGCCGCGAGGGCGATGGCGTTTAGGCTCAGGATCCGCGAGATGATGGCCCCCGACACGCTGGTCTTCTGTCCCAGGAAAAGCATGCCTGTCGCCTTGCCCGACTCGTCGACCAGCGGCTAGTAGGAGACCAGGTAGGGGGAGCCGAGGATCGTCGCCTGTCCCGTGTAGCTCTTGCCCTCCCCCAGGACGGTCCGCTCTATCTCGGCGTGCTCGAGCCTTGTGTCGATGATCCGCTTCCCACCGGTCTCGATCGTCGTGGCGATCCGGGTCCTGCCCTGGAACACCGTGACGTCGCAGCCGAAGAGAGCCTTCATCTCGTCGACGAACTGCTCGCTCGAGAGCACGAAGCCCAGTGAGACGGCACCGGCTATCCTCCCCTCGCTCCCCCGCAGGGGGGCTCCGGCCCGGATGCAATACTTGACGACGGCGCCTTCCTCAAGGAAGACGGCGCGCTTCCCGCCAGGGCGCTCTTGATATTCTGCTGTTCCGCGATGCTGTCGTCGAATTTTCCGGGGTCGTGGGCCCGGGCCAGGACCTTCCCCGTCCCGTCGGTGACCACGAAGTAATCAAGGCCAAAGGCCTCCATCGCGGCCTTGCCCAGCTCGATCGCCTTTGATCGGTCATCCTTCCTCAGCGCCGTGGCGAGCTCGCTCGAGGACTCGAACCAGGCGGCCGCCTTCAGAGCCTGCTCGCTCTTCTTATCCACGATCCGCCTCAGCTCCCGGGCCTTGTGGGTCAGATCGAGCTCGAAATACCTGTGTAGCTCGAGGCAGATGCTGCTCACGAGGACGGAGACGAGGAAGACAAAGCACGCTACGAGGATGCCGATGACGATGAGGGGAATCTTGTGGGAGATCTTCATGGAGACTGCAGTCCTTGGAGATTGTTGATGGTGTGAAGATCATAGCATCGAAGGGGAGGTGCTCCTAGGGGGCCGTTACTACGGGGAGAGCCTCGCCTCGTTGCGGGAGCAGGAAAAGAAAATGACCGCCCCGGGCGGGGCCCGCAGCGGTCAGCTTCAGTCAATGCGTGTCGCGGGCGGCCGTCTAGGCTCCGCCGGCCACCGACTTCGAACCCAGATAGGCCGCCCTGATCGCGGGATCGCTCTGGATGTCGCAGGCCGCCCCTTCCTTGACCACCCGCCCCTGCTCGAGGACATAGGCCCGGTCTGCGACCTCGAGGGCCTTCTGGGCGTTCTGCTCGACGAGGAGTATGGTCTTGCCGAGGTCGCGGATCTCCTTGATGATCTGGAAGACTGTCTTCACAAGCAGGGGAGCGAGGCCCAGGGAGGGCTCGTCCATGAGGACGAGCTCGCCGTCGGTCATGAGGGCACGGCCCATCGCGAGCATCTGCTGCTCTCCGCCGGACAGGGTGCCGGCCTGCTGCTTGATGCGCTCCTTGAGCCGCGGGAAGAGGACGAAGACCTTCTCGAGGTCCTCGGCCATCTTCTTGCGGTCCTTGCGGAGGTAGGCCCCCAGCATGAGGTTGTCCTGAACGGAGAGATTCGCGAAAACGAGCCGGCCTTCAGGCACGTGGCAGATGCCGAGCTTGACGATGGCCGCGGGGTTGCGGCCGAGCTTGTGGCCGTTGAAGATCACCTCGCCCTTCGCGGGCTTGAGGAAGCCGGTGATCGCGTTGAGCATGGTCGACTTGCCGGCGCCGTTCGCGCCGATGATGGTGACGATCTCTCCCTGGTTCACTTCCATGGAGACGCCCCTGAGGGCCTTGATGCCCCCGTAGGACACGTGGAGCTCGTGCACGCTCAGCATGATTTCTTCTCCTCGTCTGAGCCGAGATAGGCTTCGACGACCTTGGGGTCGTTCGCGATCTCGTCGGGCGTGCCGTCCGCGAGGGTGCAGCCGAAGCTCAGCACATGGATGTGCTCGCAGACCCCCATGATGAGGTCCATGTGGTGCTCTATGACGAGGACCGAGAGCTTGAACATCTTCCTTATCTCGCCGATGAGACGCATGAGCTGCTCGGTCTCGTCGGGGTTCATGCCAGCCGCGGGCTCGTCGAGCAGCAGGAGCTTGGGGTCGAGGGCAAGGGCCCTCGTGATCTCGAGCCGACGCTGCAGGCCGTAGGGCAGGTTGTTGGCGGTGATGTCCATCCGGTCCTGGAGGCCCATGATCTCAAGCAGGCCCCTGGCCTTCTCGTTGAGCTCCTTCTCCTGCTTCCAGTAGCGGGGCATGCGGAAGATGGACTCGAGGAGGCCGTAGCGCGCGCTCGTGTGGCAGGCGGTAAGCACGTTTTCGAAGACTGTCATGTTCTTGAAGAGCCTGATGTTCTGGAAGGTCCGGGTGATGCCCTTGTCCGCGATGAGATAGGGCTCGGTGCCCTGGATCGGCGTGCCCCGGAACTCTATGGCCCCCTTGGTGACCTTGTAGACCCCGGTGATGAGGTTGAAGATGGTCGTCTTGCCGGCGCCGTTGGGGCCGATGAGCCCCGAGATGCCGCCCTCGGCGACCTTGAAGCTGACATCGTTCACGGCCGTGAGGCCGCCGAACTGTTTTGTCAGGCCCTTAAGCTCGAGTATCGTGCTCATGCGGCGCTCTCCCTTTCTGCCGCGCGAAGCTCGGCCTCGAGGGCCTGTCGTGCCCGGCGGGCCGCGAAATGCTTGCGTATGCCGGAGGGCGTCATCTCGAAGCCGCCCATGACTCCCTGGGGCCTGCCGACCATGATCACCACGACCGCGAGACCATAGACCACGAGGCGCCACTGGGCGAAGTTGCGGAAGAGCTCGGGCAGGACGGTGAGGATTATGGTCCCGACGATCGTGCCGGAGATCGAGCCGAGGCCGCCGAAGATCACCATGATGGTCAGGTCGGTGGACTTGACCATGTTGAACATCGTGGGCCTGAGGAACTGGATGTAGTTGCCAAGGAGGGCGCCCGCGATGCCGGCCATGGCCGCACTCACGACGAGGGCGACCATCTTGTAGCGGAACACGTTGATGCCGGCCATCTGGGCGGCGAGCTCCTCCTCCCTTATCGCCACCATGTTGCGCCCGTGCCTCGAGTTGATGAGGTTCCAGGTGATCACCACCATGGCGACCGCGAGGACCAGGACGACCCATAGGCTCGTGAGCTGGGGAAGGCTCTCCCAGCCGCGCGCGCCGCCGACGTACTCGATGTTGTTGAGGATGATCCTGACCGCCTCGCCGAAACCCATGGTCGCGATGCAGAAGTAGTCGCCCTTGAGCTTGAGGGTGAGGCCTCCGATGACGATCGACACCAGGGCCGCGCCCGCGGCCCCCGCGGCGACTGCCATCCAGAAGGGCAGGTGGAGGCGGGCCACGAAGATCGCCGCTATGTAGGCGCCGATCGCCATGAAGCCCGCGTGCCCGAAGGAGAAGAGTCCCGTGAAGCCGGTGAGGATTGAAAGGCCCAGGACGGCGATCATGTTGATGCCCACCAGGACTATGATCTGCTGGAAATAGCTAGACAACATGCATCTCTCCTAGGCCTTGTCCTCGGCGCTCTTGCCCATGATTCCCGCGGGCCGGATCACGAGCATCGCGATGAGTATGAAGAAGGCGAAGATGTCCCGCAGCTGCGTCGATATGTAGCCCGAGACGAAGGTCTCGATCAACGCGAGGAGAAGGGACCCGAGGAGGGCGCCGGGGAGGCTGCCCAGACCGCCGAAGACCGCGGCGATGAAGGACTTGAGGGTGATGGAGCTCATCTGCGGGAAGACCTGGTACTTGACCCCGTAGAGCACGCCGGCCACGCCAGCGAGGGCGCCGCCGATCGCGAAGACCAGGATGATGACGAAATTCGGATTGATGCCCATAAGGGCGCTTGCTTTCATGTTGTAGGCCGTCGCCTGGATCGCCTTGCCCATCTTCGTGAAATCGATGAAGAGGATGAGGGCGACGAGGCAGACAGCGGTTATCACGAACATCGCTATGTCGACCCGGCCGATTCCCAGGGTCCCGATCTGGATCGAGCCTGACTGGAGGTAGCTGGGCAATAGCTCGGGAGGGAAGGTCTTGGGAGTCGGGCCGATCGTGGCGATGACGCCGTTGTCGATCAGGATCGACGCACCCATGGCCGTGATAATGAAATAGAGGAAGGGGGCGCGCCGGTCGCGCAGCGGCTTGTAGGCCAGCCGCTCGAGGGTGACGGCGACGAATCCCGCGCCGCAGGCGGCGATGAAGAAGGCGATGCCGAAGGGCATGCCGAGGGTGGTGAGGGAGAAGAACCCGAAGTATGCGCCGAGCATGATGACGCTTCCATGCGCGAAGTTCGAGAAGTTCATTATCGAGTACACGAGGGAGTACCCGACCGCCATGAGGGCGTAGATCGAGCCTATCGAAAGGCCGTTGATGAGCTGCTGGAGGAACTGGGTCATTGCTCCCTTTCCTTGCCAAAGGAAAAGGCCGGTCCGTCGCGGCCTGAAAGGCGGCTGCGGGGACGGACCGGCCGATTCCCTAGGCGTTTCTTAGTCTGCTGCCGCGAACTTGTCCTGGAACTTCATGTCCGGGCCGACGATCTTGATGAGCCATGCGGTCTTGCCGACCGGGTCGTTCTGGGGCCCGATCTTGATGTGGCCGGTGATGCCCTCGAGGTCGGTGCTCGTGAGCGCCTTCTGGATGTCCTCGCCCTTGAGCGACTTCGCCCTCTGGATGGCGTCGATGACCATGAGGAGGGAGTCATGCACCATGTAGGAGTTGAGCTCGGCCTTCTTCTGGTACTTCGCCATGTACTCGTCACGCATGGGCTTGGCGGCGTCGCCGTCCATGTCGAGGTGGTTGATGAAGAAGCAGCCCTCGAGGGAGTTGCCGGCGAGCTGGACCAGGTTGTCCGACGGCCATCCGTCGCCACCGAGGAGGACCTGCTTGATGCCGAGGTCGCGGGCCTGCTTGGAGGCGAGGGCGACGTCATTGTAGTAGGCGGGGATGAAGATGATGTCGGGATTGGCGGCCTTGATCTTGGTGAGGGGAGCGCGGAACTCCTTCTCGCCAGAGGTATAGCTGACCTGCTCGACAACCTTGCCACCGAGCTTCTCGAAGCTCTCCTTGAAGTACTGGGCGAGTCCGGTGGAGTAGGGATCGTCGATCGTCATGAAGATCGCGGCCTTGCGCTTGCCGAGCTTCTCATAGGCGGCGTACGCGGCGACCTTGCCCTGGTAGGGGTCGGTGAAGCAGGCGCGGAACATGTAGGGGTTGACCGTGCCGTTCTCGGTGACCGTGACCTTGGGGTTCGTCGCGGTGGAGGCGACGCAGGGGATCTTCGCGTCATTCATGATGGGAGCTATCGGGATAGCCTCGCCCGAGCCCTGGGGGCCCACGACCGCGACGACCTTGTCCTGGCTCGTCAGGCGCTTGGCGACGTTGACGGCCTCGGTGGAGTCGCCCTTGTCGTCGTAGGCGACGATCTCGACCTTGTACTTCTTGCCACCGACGTCGATGCCGCCAGCGGTGTTGTAGTCGTCGGCCATCATCTTGACGGTGTTGTACTCGGCCTGGCCCCAGAGGGCGCTGTCGCCGGTCTGCGGTCCAAGCCAGCCGATCTTAATGGTGTCGGATTTCTGCGCGCCGCCGCAGCCCACGAGGGCCAAGGCAACCACGAGAACGATACAGACGAGTGCTCGCATGAAAAAGCCTCCTTCGCACGTGATCTTCAGGATTTGCAGCCAGTATACAGGAGGCTTCGCGGGTCCACAATAAAAAAGCGTGCCGAGAGGCCGCTATTTCCGCCAGTGGCGAGCGCCAATGCAGCCAGGACGCCCGGGATTTCCCGTGCATGAATATGCGGCCGGTAGTCCCTGCCATCGTCCATCGTGGCCCGTGTACCGGGAAATCCCCGCATATTCATGCAGCCCTGGTCCAGAATGATGCCTGGGCGAGGGGAGGTGGGCGGGATTTCGGGAAGGAATCCCAGCGGACCCGCGGCCTTTTCAGCGAGTGGGTGCCAGGTCGACAAAGGCGGGGAAGCTGAGCTCGGAGTCGTCCCTGGCGTTCGCGTAAAATATGGCAAAACGGCGCTCGAAGGCGACAATAAAGTCCCTTCCGGCAGCGTCGTCGGCAGGGGTCTGGACAAAGAGCTCGTAGGGCCCCAGGGCCAGGGCGAACAGTGAGCCCTTGGCTTCCTGGCCCTCCCTGGTCGCCTGGATGTAGGCGGTGTAGGCCCCTATCGTCGTCCGCCTCCAGCGTTCCGAGAAGGCGACGGCATCGCGGGTGAACCATACGGCAATGGACAGGGAACCCAGGCTGTACTCCCCGCCGAGGGCCCTGATGGCGTTCGGGGCGAAGAATGGCAGACCCCGCAGGGCAAAGGTCCCCCTGGTGAGAATCGCCCTGCCGGAGCCCGAGGCGGCCGCGGCAGCCGAGGCAGCCTGGGGGGCGGCCTGGACGGCGCCCTGGGGACAGAGCTGCCCCGGGGAGGCGAAAAGGGCCAAGGCGATGGCCAGGAGCACCCGATGGCTCCCCTTTCTCGTTGTAGCCGTGGCCAGAAGCACCTGATTCGTCCTTTCGCCCCTCCCTCCCACCCGGGAAGCAAGGATCTGTCTGAAAGTATACACCCCCGAAGGTATCTGGAACAATCGCGAGCTCTGTCCCCTTTGAACTGGAGCGAGGGCTCGACTAGTATTGTAGTCCTATGGAGAAACTCGAGATACCAAATCCCTTCCCAAGCGCTGGCTGTTTCTTCGTGAAAGAAACGACCTCGACCATGGACGAGGCGAGGCGAATCGCAAAGATGGGCTTCCCCCCCGGTAGCCTGGTCGCTTCCGATCTGCAGAGCGCCGGCAGGGGGCGTTTCCACGAACGCTCATGGGAATCCAGACCCGGTGCGAATCTCCTGTTCACCCTCTGCCTGGCTCCCGGGGAGGTCGCCACCCCCGCCCTTCCCCTCCGGGCCGGCCTTGCCCTTTGCCGGGCCGTCGATGTCCTCGCCGTCAGGATGGGCCAGAGCCTGAGCGCCCCTGCGATGCTCAAGTGGCCCAATGACCTCCTGATCGGCGGCAAGAAGGCCGCAGGCGTCCTCTGCGAGGCCGGGAGCGATGGAGTATTCGTCGGAGTCGGCCTCAACTGCAACCAGCGCGGCTTCCCCCTCCCCCTCGAGGGCAAGGTCACGAGCCTGGCCCTCGAATTCGGACACGATGTCGACCGATGGCTCGTCCTCGAGATCTTCCTGACTGCCTTCAGTCTCCTCCTCCTCGAGGAGGACTGGAAGGAGGGTGTGAACGAGAGGCTCTGGATGCGGGGAAAGAAGATCCCCTTCCTTGTGGGCCTGCCCCAGGCCTGCGACCTCGTGGTGGGCAGGCTCGAAGGCATCGATGATGCCGGCTCCCTGGTGATCGACGCCCAGGGCGGGGAGGATCCACGGGCCTACCCGGCTGGTGAGATCGTGGTCGATGTGGCCCCGGGGCCACACAGCAGACCCCTGGCCATGCCCGGGCCGAGTTGACCGCTACGACCCGTTCTTATAAGGTGATTCCATGAAGAGCACTGAGACGACGGCAAAGCCCGACCCTGTCGCCGCGGGAACAAAAGAGGGGATATTTCAGAAGATCCTCTCGATTTTCGCCGGCATGGGCGATCCCGACAGCGAAAAGCGCAAGCTCATCAAGGGCATCGGCCGGGACCTCCAGCGCTCGAGGTACAAGTTCTACCGCCCCAAGGGGCAGGAAGCCCTGCCCAACCTCGCGAAATTCTTCTATGAAGTCTACAAGATAGCGGCACCCGCCCAGGTCCTCCTAGGCAATGCCATCGGCTCGGGGGCCCTGCGCGCCTTTGTCATCGAGAGCTTCCTTAGCCCCGACCAGCGCGCCCTGTCCGAGAAGCTCACCGAGGAGTTCGTCCTCGGGCGGGCCAAGGAGCTGCCGATCAAGGAGCTCATGGAAGAGATCAAGCGGGAGCTGAACAACTTCACCTCGGTCTTTGACGGTGAGACCAGCCGCAAGATAGACTCGACCTACAACACCCTTCTGGCCTTCGTGAACTTCGTCAACTTCGACTACTATTTCCTGCTCAAGAAATTCGACTCGGCCATCCCTGAGCGCAATTTCTCCTACCATCCCAAGTTCGAGGCGATCAACGGCGACTACGTCGTGGAGGACCTGCAGGACTTCCTCGAGGTCTTCCTAACCATCGACTTCGAGACCGACTGGAAGCGGATCTTCGGGGCCTTCAAGGAGTACAGGAAGGCCGACGTCGTCCAGTACGAGGTCTGGGCCAAGTTCCTCCCCGCCGCCGTCGAGCTTCGCAAGAGCCTTGTCCTGGACCACATCGTCCGTCACCTCAAGCGCGACCCCTACTGGACGAGCACGCCGCGCTACCCTTCCGAGCGGATAGTCGAGCCCTTCCTCCAGAAGCTCAACACCCACCTCGAGACCCTGCTGCAGCGCATCATGCAGGAGCGTAGGAACGCCAAGATCGACGAGGTCGCCAAGCAGGTCTTCGGGACCTCGGTGGTCTTGAGGATGAAGAACTACACCGAGAAGGCGAACGTCCTGTTCGCCAAGAAGATGCTCGGCGGCTACATCCAGGCCCCCGCCATGAACTACCTCAAGGCCTACCTCATGGACTACTTCAAGAAGGATGTCAGGGAGATAGCCGACCTCCTCATCATCCGCGGCCAGTGGACGACGACCCTCCAGTCCCAGCAGCTCTCGGACAACTACCACGCCGTCCTGGATGTCGCGGAGAAGATCGTCCAGTTCGACGACTCCCTCGCCGACGAGGGCGAGATCGGCACGAAGATCCGCTCATCCCTGGCCAAGGCCGAGAGGGACAAAGACGCCCAGAAGTACCTGCGCGGCATCCTCAAGGAGACCAACGACAAGGCCACCGCCATGGTCTCGCGGGCGGCCGTCAACCTCATCGGGGTCGGGCGCCTCCTCAAGGTCCTCATAGAGGACCACGAGAGGCTCCACCACGAGCTTCTCCTCAACTGGAAGGAAGTCGAGAACCAGAGCTCGAGGCCGCTTCGGGATTGGCTCCTGGTCACCTACAAGCAGATATACCACATGGTCCAGCTGCTGCAGTTCTTCGCCAAGGCCGAGGAATGAGGAGAAGAAGAATGCAACCACGGAGACACGGAGTCAGGCCACGGAGGCTGTGCGTGGCGTGCCTTTGTCCTCTTCTCTAGTACCGGTATTTCTCGAACTTCGTCTCGAGCCTCTCCGGCAGGCGGCAGCGCAGGAGGGTGGCCTCCTCCTCCCGGGTCTCCTCGATGATATTCGCCTCCCGGTGCAGGAGGGCGACCATCGCGTACTCGGCGTCGGGGATGCGGAAGTTCCGATCGGCCGACCTCGCCGTGAGGCCGCGCTCGATGGCCTCGTGGAGCTCCGCGATGCCCGCTCCCGATTTCACCGAGGTGAGCACGGTGTCGGGATGCCGCTCGTGCCAGCCATCGAAGAAGCCCGGATCCTGGACTAGGTCGATCTTATTGAGCACCAGGATCCTCGGCTGGACCGCTTCCTCAAGGCCATTCTCCTCTCGCAGCTCGCGCAGGACCTTGTCAGTCGTCGCCATGTGGTGCTCGACCTCGGGATCGGAGGCGTCGGCCACGTGGACAAGGAGGTCGGCGTCCGAGGCCTCCTCGAGGGTGGCCTTGAAGGCCTCGATGAGGCCGTGGGGCAGGTTCCTGATGAAGCCTACCGTGTCGGTGAGGAGGAGGGCCCCGCCAGAGACGAGGTCGAGGCGCCTCGTCGTGGGGTCCAAGGTGGCGAAGAGCTTGTCCTCGACCTCGACCTCGGCCTTGGTGAGGACGTTGAGGAGGCTCGACTTGCCAGCGTTGGTGTAGCCGACGATGGCAGCCCTCGGCATGGCGACCCGCTCCCTGCGCTTGCGCTGGACCTCGCGGCTGCGCCTGACGTCCTTGAGCTCCTCCTTGATCTCGTGGATCCGACGCTCGATCTCCCGCCTGTCGAGCTCTAGCTTCTGCTCACCCGAGCCCTTCGTGCCGTAGCGTCCTCCGCGCTGCCGCGAGAGGGCCGAATAGGAATGAGAGAGCCGGGGCAGGGAGTACTGAAGCTGGGCGAGCTCTACCTGGAGGCTCGCCTCCTTGGTCCTCGCCCTACTCGCGAAGATCCTGATGATCAGCTCGGAGCGGTCGTAGGCCTTCATGTCGGCGAGCTTTTCCCAGTTGCGCTGCTGGACCGGAGTGAGGGTGTGGTCGAAGAGAATCGAGTCCGCGTCCTCTGCCTTGGCCGCGGCGACGATCTCGTCGGCCTTGCCAGAGCCGATGAAGAGGGCGGGGTTGCGTTCGCGCACCCGGGCGAAGGCCTGGCCCACGACATTGAGGCCCAGGGTCTTGGCCAGGGAGGCAAGCTCGTTGACCAGGCTCTCGGCCTCAACCTTGGAAATGCTATCGGTCTGCACCGCTACGAGAAAGGCCCTCTCGGGGCGGTCGGCGGTGTCGGTAAGTTCGCTCATGCGAGCTAGGATACAGGATAGGGCCGGCGGGAAAATAGGCCCCGGCCCAGCAGGGACCGGGGCCGACCCGAGACTAGAGCCGGACCCAGGCCCCGCCCCTCAGCCTCGCGCCGTGGCCGCCCCCCAGCCTCGCGCCGTCGCCTCTCCCCAAAGCACGAGGAGCCTTGCCTCGGCCTCGGCGCTCCAGAGTCCCTGGTGCTTCCGGCAGATCGCGTCGAGCTCGGCGAAGCGGGGCTCTGCCCCGGCGGCCTTGCCAAAGTCGGCGATGGCTGTGAGGGGCAGCTCGATGCCGGTGTAGATGAGCTTCTTCCCTGCCGGCTGGTCGGGAAGATGGAGGGTAGCCTCGGCGGCGCTGTCGAGCCCGCCGATGTGGGTCACCATGACTGCCGGCCTGATGCGGCCCGAGGCCGTCATCTCGAGGGACTCGAGCATGTCGGAGGTGTTGCCTCCCGTCGTTCCCACGATGTGGGTCGAGGCGTAGTGGACATCGTAGAAGTTCACCGGAGCCGAGAAGGCGGTATCGATCGGACCTGCGAAGAAGTTGAGGCAGCCGTCGCGGCCGAGGATGAGGCCGCCCTGGCGCACGACCTCGGAGACGGGGGCGTAGACGAAGACGTCGTCAAAACCCGTCCCACCCGAAATGGCGCGCAGCTCGGCCACGGGATCGGCCATCTTCCCCGTGTCGACGAAACGAAGGTCGACCCCGAAGCGCCTCGCCTCCTCCTCGGGGAATATCGAGCGGGCCCTCTCAAGCCTGGAGGCGTCGACGTCGGTCACGACCAGAAGTGCGGGCCGCAGCTGGGCGTGGAGGGCGTAGTCCACTGCCCCGAGACCCATGGGTCCGGCCCCCGCGAGGATGGCCGTCTTGCCAGAGCCGGCTATGCCCATGCGGTGCTCGTAGCTCCCCGCCCTCGTGTGGTAGCTCGCGTGGAAGGCGCCGATGATGCAGGACATGGGCTCGGCGAGTGAGGCGTCGAAGAAGGCTTCGCCCCTGTAGTCGAGGAGGCAGCCGAGCTCCATGACCTCGCGGGGCATGATGATGTAGGTGGCCGCGCCCCCGCACCAGCGATAGGAGTAGCCCGGGGAGTCCATGCTCCCCTTGTAGTTCAGGGCCGGTTGTATGGCGAACTTCGCGCCCTTCGAGTACTTGCCCTCCCAGGCGGCACCGACTTCTTCTATGACCCCGGCCATCTCGTGGCCCACGATCAGCGGGTTCTGGGCGACATCCTTGGGCACGCGCTTGTGGTCGGCCCCAAGGCTGGCGGCCTTGTAGGTGGACATGCAGATGCTGTCCGACACGACCCGCGCGAGGATCTCATCCTCCCTGATCGCGGGGAGCTCGAAGTCCTCGAGCCTCAGGTCCTTCTTGCCATACAGTCTCACCGCTCTGGTCTTCATGCGTTCCCGCCTTTGTTCTTTCAGATGTGCTCGAATCTCACGAGGCTCTCGAAGGCGGCCGCCGATCCTGCGTCGAAGGCCGAGGAGCCGCCGGCCGCCACGGCGGCCGTCCCCGCGGCGATGGCGGGGGCGACCATGGCCTCGAGGCCCCTGCCGGCCTCCATACACAGGACGCAGGCCGCGAGCATCGAGTCACCCGCGCCCACCGTGCTCGCCGCCTCGATGCAGAAGACGGTCGCCATGGGGAAGAAAGTATTCTTCCTAAACCCCCTTCCTGTGCTTTCCGAGGTGGCCGAGGAACTGGCCAAGAGCGAGTACGAGGTGTACCTGGTCAGCGACCACCGGAGGCTCAGGAAGGTCCTCGCCTCTGACGGCGAGTCGATACTCTTTCTCAACGTGGACCAGACCCCCGAGCCGGGCCGGTGGGAGAGCTATGTGAAGGAGGTCCTGTGCGACGGCTCCTGCCAGGAGGTGGGGGTCGGCATCCTCACGACGCGCGAGCTCGACCGCGAGCTGCGCGAGAAGTACACCGTGGGCCTCCAGGTCCCCTGCGGCATTGTCGCCCTCAAGAGAGGGACGGCCAAGGCTGTGGAGCTGCTCAAGCTGACCCTCGACGCCAACGATGCGCGGGGGAAGCGCAGACATGTGAGGGCCTTCCTGCCTCCCGGGTCGGGGCAGTGCAACGTCGAGACCGACCAGGGGCCTGTCTACGCCGAGATCACGGAGATAAGCTCGGTCGGCATGGCCGTGACCTTCGATGGGACCACGAGCTTTCCCACGGGGACCCTCCTGCGCAAGCTCGCGATCCAGGTCAAGGGCTTCAGGCTCATCGCCGACGGCTTCGTGGCCCATGAGCGGGCAGACAGCGGTGGATCGATCACCAGCGTCATCATGTTCGTCCCCTCCTCCCTCGACGAGCAGAAGTCGGAGAGGCTCAGGCTCCTCGTCTACCGGCTCAACCAGGTCGCGATGGACCAGCTCCTAGTCTAGAGGATAGACTAAGCCTCCAGCAAGTCGGCATGAGCCGATCGCACAACGAGGGGGACCTGGCATGGGCGGAAATGCGGTAATTGGCATCCTGGGACGGAGGCTTCGGCTCGGCGTCGTCGGCGGAGGCACGCGGTCCTTCATTGGAGGGATGCACCGTCAGGCCGCGCGGCTGGATGACCGCTACGAGCTGGTCGCCGGCGTCCTCTCAGGCGACCCCCAGACCGCCCTGGCCCAGGGCCGGGAGCTCGGCCTTCCCAAGGGCAGGGCCTACCCCTCCCTCCTCTCCATGCTCGAGGCCGAGGCCATGAGACCCGACCGCATCGACGTGGTGGCCATCATGACGCCCAACGACAGCCATTTCGAGTACGCCCGCCTGGCCCTGCGCTGCGGCCTCCACGTGATCTGCGACAAGCCCATGACGAACAGCCTCGAGGAGGCCGAGGCCCTCCACGCCATGGTCCTCAAGACCGGCCTCGTCTTCTGCCTCACCCACAACTACACCGGCTATCCAATGGTGAGGCAGGCGAGGGCCATGGTGGAGGGTGGCCAGCTCGGGACCATCAGGATGGTCCAGGTCGAGTACGTCCAGGGCGGCAAGGCATCCGAGAACGACCCGCCGCCCGGACCGGGCATGCCCTGGCGCTTCGACCCCAAACGCGGTGGGCCATCGCTCGTGATGGGCGACATCGGAACCCACGCCCACAACCTCCTGCGCTTCATCACCGGGCTCGAGGTCGAGGAGCTCGCGGCTGACCTCGGCTCTGTCGTCCCCGGCAGGCGCGTCGATGATTTCGCCGGAGCCCTCCTGCGGCTCGAGAATGGCGGGCGCGGCTCCTTCTGGGTCACCCAGGCCGCGGCGGGAGTCGAGAACGCTCTGCGCATCCGGGTCTCGGGACAGCTCGGCAGCCTTGAATGGCAGCAGGAGCTCCCCCAGGTCCTCGTCTGGAAGCCCCAGGAGGGACCGGCCCAGACCCTCACCCCCAACGGCCCCGGCTGCCTGCCCCTGGCCCGCCGCTCCTCTCGCATCGTGAAGGGCCATCCCGAGGGCTTCCCCGAGGCCTTCGCCAACCTCTACTCCGACGCCGCCGAGGCCATCGCGGCCCGCATCGCGGGGGTCGAGGCCGATCCCCTCGCCCTCTACTTCCCCGGCTCGGCCGACGGCCTCGCCGGCCTACGCTTTGTCACGGCGGCCGTCGAGTCGAGCAGGAGGAACGGGGCCTGGGTGCGCTGCGGGGCCTAAATTCGGCCAAGCCCCTACCTAAGCCCCACCGGGAAGTCCTGACCGCTCACCTTCGCGAGAGGGAACTGCTCGCTCCCCCAATACTTCTGCGCCAGGAGGGGAACGGCATCGTCGATGTAGGCCTTGAGGCTCGATGCCGTGATCTTCCCGTCCTTGGTCGCTGCCTCGCCCTTGAGCCCCTGCATGAGGGCCCAGGTGAAGAGGCCGTGGCCCGGGTCCTTGACCTCGTTCGCGAACTGCTGGTCCGTGCTGGCCGAGAACAGGGCGATGCCCGCGCTGCGTTGCAGCTGGGCGAGGGCGTTTTCCTCCGCCGCGCCCCGTACCGTTCTGCTTGCCCTCGGTGACGGCGATTCCATGGCCGGCATAGAAGAAGATAAAGACATCCTGGGGTCTCGCCTGGACAAGCTGGTTCTCTCCCTCGACAAGGGAGACCGAGAAGTCCCTCGTGTATACGCCCTTAGCCGCCCCGACGATCACCAGGCCGCGCAGGCCTCACCGTGAGAACCCCGTTCTCGAGGAGCCAGTCCTCTGCCCTGGTCGGGACTAGGGCGAGGCCGCGGGCCGTCGTGGTCCCCGCGGGGGTCCCAAAGCTGCCGTCCTTCTTCTTGATCGCGATGCCGACAGCCGGTGGGGAGGCAAAGCCCTTCATGAGGGGGTCCAGGCTATCCACTCGCCCTCGGGCGAGACCATCGCCGCCGCGAGCTCCCTGCAACTGGCCGTGTCCCAGACGCAAACGACGCCGTCGGAGCCTCCCGCGAAGAGACGCCTGCCCCCGCTGTCAAAAGCCAGGCTGTCAAAACGCCCGACCATCGCGGGCTTCCTCTGGCCCGTCCCGAGATCGAAGAGCCAGCCCACACCGGTCCTGTCCCCGGCGGCCAGGAATTTGCCGTCGGGAGAAAAGGCCAGAGCGGTGGTGATGGGCTTTGCCGCCTCGGTCTTAAGGGCCCTGATCTTTCTCCCGCTGGCTATGTCCCAGACCAGTATGCCCTCTCCATTGAAATCAAGGCCCGAGGAGGCCAGGGTCTTCATGTCGGGCGAGAAGGCCACGGCCTTGCACAGGCCAGTGGCCCCGACCAGGGCCCGGCCCTTGCCCGTGACGAGGTCGAAAAGCAGGACCTGTCTTTCCCAGTCGAGGACGATGCCCGAATGCGTGGGGTTGTAATTGCCCGAGATGTCCCTGCCCGTGAGGACGAGGCTCCGGCTGTCTGGCGACATGAAGAAGGCAGTGACCTCGAACTGGGGCCAGAAGAAAAGGCTAAGACGTCTGAGGTACTTGCCCTGGGCCAGATCGATGACCTCGACCTCCCAGGCCGAGCTTTTGTAGACGGCAAGCTTCCCATCGGGACTCAAGGCGAGGGCCTTCGAGGCGATGAGGGATCGGTGAAGCTCGACCCGCTCCCCGCCCGGATTGAGATAAGAGACCAGCACCTCGTCACTCGACTGCCTGCGCAGCCTGAGGCTCTCAGGATCCCAGAGCGCGAGGCTCATGTCCCTCGCCAAGGCCGCGAGGGGCCTGTCCTTTTCGAAGGACAGGGATGTGAGGGCCGAGGCCCTGCCCCCAAGCCGCAGCGGCAGGGTCTTGAGGCCAGGATCAAGGAAAGAGACCGAACCGTCGCCGCAGCCCACGGCCAGGAGGGAGCCGTCGGGGGAGAAGGCGATGGCCGTCGCCTGGAGGCCGGCGCTGGTCGCGATGGCCTTTGCCCGTTGAGGGATCCCATGTGCAGACCTTCTGCATGAGGATGGCCGCCACCGTCTTCCCATCGGGGGAGAACCTGCCACCGATCACAAGGCTATCCAGGCCTGGGGAGACGCTTCGCTGGACCTTGCCGGTGGCGAGATTCCAGAGCTTGAAGCTGCCGTTGCCATAGCCGATGAAGGCAGTCTGCCCGTCGGGGGAGAGGGCGAGGGAGGAGGCGACCTCCCCTCCAAACCTTGCCCAGGCTCCTCGTCTCCTTTCCCTTGGCGATGTCCCAGAGCCTCACCGTCGAATCGTTGCCCGTGCCGTGGACAAAGACCAGGCTCTTCCCGTCGGGGCTGATGACATTCTTGTCCATTGTCTCGGAGGTTTTGAGCCTGGAGCGCAGACGGAAGGTCGAGGTGTCGAGGAGATAGGTGTACTTGTCGTACTTGTCTTCGCGCGTCGCGTAGGCCAGGGTGGAGCCGTCGGGCGAGAGCCCGAACAGGGGGCTGTAAGTCAACTCGGAGAAATCGAGCTTCTTGTAGGAGACCCCTGTCGCTATGTCCCAGAAGCGGATGGACCGGTCGCGCTCGGAGAGGGACACGAGAGCCTTCCCGCCCGCCGGGAAGGCGACTTGGGAGACGAACCCCTCATGACCTGAGAATCTCTTGAGTTCTCTCCCCGTTTCGGCTTCCCACAGGCGCAGTGTGGAATCTGAGGAGGCCGTCACCACCAGGCTCCCGTCGGGCGAGAAATCGATCCAGTTGACCGGTCCCCCGTGGCTGATTGCGACCTTGATCTGGGGTTCGGCCCCGAGGCCCAGGGGGAGAATCGCGGCGAGGACCAAGACGGGGATGGGCTTGAGGACAGCGAGGAGGGGGTTTTTGGCTCCCGGAGCACGGGAAGGGCCAGACCGGACAGCGATTACGGCATCCTCGCGGCGGTCAATGAACCGTCGAGCATTGAGGAGCGCGTGCCCTTGCAGCAGGCGATGCGGTCGCGGCGCACTTTACCCCGCCATGAACAGGTGTTCATTGTGCCAACGCAGCAATTCGACGCTCGTTTTTCCGGTGGCGAATTCGGGATGACGATGAGCTTCCTTCCGTGCATGGCATAATACTCCTTCCCGTACACCGCTTGCGGCGGCTGCGGCCCCCGATCTACCATGGCTTTGATCCGTAGCACCAAAGGGAGGAACATCCATGGAAAAGGTCGGCCGCAACGATCCCTGCCCCTGCGGCTCGGGCAAGAAGTACAAGAAATGCCACGGAGCGAACGAAGGCTCCGGGGGGCAGACCTTCATGGAGAGCCTTGGCATGCCGAACGCGGCGACCGCGGTGATCAAGGAACTTGAGGCTGGCATGGACGGGATGAGTTTCGAGTCCGCAGCCGAGGCGAGGCGCTTCATGGAGTCATTCCAGATCGAGAGGAACCGTGCGCCGATAACTGACTTCCTCGGCCTCTCGAGCGAGGACATGCACCTGATCCTCCACGATCCGGCGAGGGCTGTTCCGCGCCTCCTGGATTTCAAGGGCGCCCTGAAGGAGGAGGATGTCCCAATCATTCCCCTGCTCAGACAGGCCCTCTACCTCCTGCGCGCCCTGGCCCGCGGGCCCTTGCGCCTCACCAAGGCCGGCTATCTCGACCCCGACTTCGTCAGCGAGTGGTACGACGCGGCCTTCGACCTCACCGAGTCACCCGGCTTCCGCGACATCGTCAGGCCGAGAAAGGAGTCCGACGGCTACCCCCTCTTCAGGACCCGGGACATCTGCGAGCGCCGTGGCCTTGTGAGAGCCGGATCGAGAAGGCTCGAGCTTGAGCCCAAGGGCTCGGCCCTCGCCGCAGGCGGCGACTTCCTCGGCCTCTACCGCGAGCTCTTCGTGGGCGAGCTCGAGCAGTCTGGCGACGAGGGCTTTGGCTACAACGACCGCTTCCCCCCGCTCGCGGGCCAGGCCGTCCTCTTCGCCCTCTTCGTCCTCGGGAAGCTTCCCAGAAAGCCCCTTGGCGATGATGAGATCATCGCGCCCTTCGCGCGCGCCTTCCCTTCGGCCGGAGACTTCTCCGAGCAGCCCGACCGCCGGGTGTACCTGTCCATCGCCTTCGAGCGCCCCACACAGGAGCTCGGCCTCGCTCGGGAGCGGCCCCTGCTCTCGCGCGACATCGAAGAGGAGCGCAGCCTCGAGCTCGGCCCCCTCTATGACCGAATCCTCTCCTGGAGGCGCCAGGGGCCCCAATCGCCTTGAGCGGATTCTCTCTTGACAGATCCCCGGGATGGGAATAAATATTCCCTATCTCCCGGGCGGCAGCACAAAAAGGGCGATACACCAGTCTTAAGGAGATCGTGGCGCGATAGGCGCGACCGATCGAAACCGCATCAAGAGCCTGTTCACCCTCCTCATCGGTCGCGCCCCCGCGCCGCGCGGCAGGGGCAATGCGCCGCGCCGGAACGGCAGTGCACCGCGCCGGAACGGCAGTGCACCGCGCCGGAACGGCAATGCGCCGCGCCGGAACGAGGATGCGCCGCGCCGGAACGAGGATGCGCCGCGCCGGAACGGGAGTGCACCGCGCCGGAACGAGGGTGCACCGCGCCGGAACGGGAGTGCACCGCGCCGGAACGAGGGTGCGCCGCGCCGGAACGGGAGTGCGCCGGCGCACCGGGTTCGGGCGGCTTTTGAGACGGGAGCTTCGGCCCGCATGGGCTTGAAGCCTGAAGAACGCGAAATGCGAGGGGAGGTAGGAATCATGACAGATGCGACGACGAAGCAGGGCGCGACCCCAGAGCCAAAACGGCACACGCGCACCAAGACGACCGAGGACTGGATCCGCGAGGCCCGCCTCCTCATCGGTAACGCCTGCGAGGATCCGGTCATCGCCTCGCGGCTCGAGTGCTTCGGCTATGACGCGGCCAGGCTCACCGCGGGCATGGGTCTCCACGACGAGCTCTCGGCCCTCATCCTGCGGCAGAGGGCCGAGTACGGCCAGCGCTACGAGGCCACGGAGGCGGCCTCCGCCGCCTGGGCCAAGGCCGACGAGGCCTACCTTAGGGCCATTGGCGTGGCGCGCATCGCCCTGCGCGACCACAGGCGACCACGCTCGGCCATGATGGTGGACGGGCCCCGCAACCGGAGCCTCACGGGCTGGCTCGCCCAGGCCGAGGCCTTCTATGGCAACCTCCTCTCAGACCCCGAGGCGATGGCAGACATGGGCCGCTTTGGCTACACTGCCGAGGCCTTAAGGCTCGAGCAGGGCCTGGTGAACGACATCTCGGTCAAGTACGGGAAATCGCGCAGGGAAGCGGGCGAGGCCCAGGGAGCCACGCGCGAGCGGGACCACAAGATGGACGAGCTCGCGCGCTGGGTCTCGGACTTCAGGGCCATAGCCAAGCTGGCCCTCAAGGATACGCCCGAGAAGCTCAAGGCCCTGGGCATCTAGGCGCGGGGCCGGGGGATCTAAGGATGGCAATGTGATGGAGCTGGAGGGAAAACCGATGGGACAGCCACGGCGCAACAGGAGCATCGTCCTTTCGTACCGGGCACTGCGCCGCCTCATCGGCATCTTGGGCATGTCCCTGCCCGCGGTCTGCGCCCTCGGTGGCCTGGCCTTCGGCGGCCTCGTCCTCCAGCGCTCCATCAGCTACTACTACCACACGAACGTGAGGGACTTCTTCGTCGGTCTCATGGTCGCGGTCGCCTTCTTCCTCATGACCCACAAGGGCCACGAGAGGATCGACATCGCCTCTAGCCTGGCGAGCGGGGTCTGCGGTCTCGGCCTTGCCCTCTTTCCCTGTCTAGAGGCCCAGGGCCAGACAGGGCGGGTCGGATTCTTCGGCCTCGAGAGCGGCCTGTCGGACTCTCTCCACCTGGGCTGCGCCGCCCTCTTCTTCATCCTCCTCGCCCTCAACTCCCTGTTCCTCTTCACCAGGACCCACAGGGGCAAGGCGATGGGCGAGCGCAAGCGCCAGAGGAACCTCCTGTACCGGGTCTGCGGCATTGTGATCCTCGCCTGCCTCGCCGTCCTGCTGATCCTGATGCGGTCCATGGGTGATGGGGAGATGGCCCGGCTTCGGCTCGTATTCATCCTTGAGACTGTCATGCTCGAGGCCTTCGGCCTCTCCTGGCTCGTCAAGGGCGAGACTCTTTTCAGGGATCAAAGGGCCCCGGCTGGGGAGCGGAACCCAGGCGGCGCTTCCAGCGTGGGCGGGGCCCTGGACAGGCGCTCGAGACCAGACTCATGACACGATGCAACATAATCTTTCATATTTCGGCATAAGACCATGTAACAACATTTCACTTTTCGCCCCGCCCATGTTACACTTCAGGACATGGAACACATCGGGACAAGCGGCCTCGCCCTCTTGAGGGAGATCCTCGACTCCTGCACGGGGGCCGAGCGCAAGGTCGCCGAGTTCCTGATTGTGGAGCCCAGGACGGCCGTCTTCTGCACGGTGGCCGAGCTCGCCCGCAGGGCGGGGACAAATCCTCCAGCCGTCATCCGCCTGTGCAAGCGCGCGGGGCTCTCGGGCTACCGCGAGCTCCAGCTCCTCCTGGCCCGGGATATCTACTCGGGCGGAGAGCCGATCGAGCCCGCCTCCTCCTTTGAGCTCGACTCCGACCAGAGCGTCGAGACCATCGCCGTCAACCTCATCGACAGGACGAAGGAGGCCCTCGACAGGCTCGCCTCCCTCCTCAATCCCCGCGCCTTCGAGGAGGCGGCTGCCGCGATCTTCGCCGCCCCTGCTGTCGCCGTCTTTGGCCTGGGGGCCTCGGGCCTCGTGGCCTACGACCTCGCCCAGAAGCTCTCCCGCCTCGGCGTGCCCTGTTCCTTCGCCTTCGACTACACCATGCAGATCAACGCGGCCTGCGGCCTCGGGCCCTCGGGCCTCGCCATGGCCATCTCCTATTCCGGGAAGACACCCTCTACCGTCCAGGCCGCAGAGGAGGCGAAGAAGTCGGGCGCGCGGCTGGTCGCGATCAC
The DNA here is from genome assembly GCA_025356015.1 of Spirochaetaceae bacterium. GTDB lineage: Bacteria > Spirochaetota > Spirochaetia > Treponematales > Rectinemataceae > JANXYO01. Next base: position 43,591 of record JANXYO010000109.1, on the reverse strand, counting down.
CAGCCTTGGTCCCAGCCCCCTGTCCCGCATCGCCGACATCCTCCTGCCCGTGCCCGCCACCGAATCGGTCCTGCGCCAGAGCGCCTCGGTGAGCAGGAGCACCCAGCTTGTCACCGTGGACATCCTCCACGGTGTCCTCGTATCGAGGAACATCGAGCGGGCCATACCGCTTCTGGAGCGGAGCATGCGCGCCACGCACAGCTGGGAAAAGCGGGAGGCCGAGTAGCGTAGCCGGGGCCCCGTAGCGGCCGCCCGGGGTGCAGGGCGCGGCCCTCCCGCGCCCCTAGGGAGCCTCGCCGAGGCCGGGGACCGAGGCGCCCTGGGGCACGATGAGGTAGCAGGTCCCGCCCGAGGCCTCTAGCCAGCGCGCCTCAAGCTCATGACGCGCATAGCTCCTTCTTACCCCTGTCTCGTCGGCCGCCGCTGGCTCGTTCATCACGGCGTCCCCGGCCCCGTCGAAACCCACGAGGACGGTGAGGTGGCCTGCGCTCCTCGAGACGGGGGCGGCGCTCAAGGGCCTTCCCTCCTCATTGTTCCAGGAGACGCTCATGATCAGGGGTATTCCCGCGGCGATGAAGGGCTCCAGCTCTTCCAATCTGGTGAAGCGCGCCACGAGGGCGTCGCAGCCTGAGCTCCCCGCGTAGGCCGCGTTGAAGGACCAGTTCCCGCAGCCCTCGTAGGCCTTGTCGTAGACTCCGGCCACCGCCCCCCGAACGCCCTCGTCACGCGCAGGACCGCCGGGCTTCCAGAAAGCCAGGACCATGGCCACAGAGGTGGGACTGCACCAGGTATTGCCCCCGTCGGGATAGATCATCTGGGAATAGCGGGGCACGCCGAGGGGAGGGGCGACCAGGGGACCGGCACGGCGCCTCTTCCCGGCGCCCTGTTGCGCGGTCGAGCCCAGGGTGCCGCGCGCGGGTTTCGCCCGCGAATAGGCCAGGGCCGCATTTCGTATCGTCGGCATGAGGCCTTCCGCGCCGCAGAGCCTGAACCTGAGCTGGAGCGCGGTGGCGGGCTGTTTCAAGCAGAGGGTGTCGGTGCTGACCGAGGCGAGCTCGTCGTCCTGACCGGGGACAGAGCTGCGGTCGGGGACAGGGCTGGGCAGCGGACTCGGGTCATCCCCGGCTCGCGGGGGCGCCCAGATGCCCATCTCGTACCAGGGCGTCCAGCTCCCCGGCGACGCGGCGAGCCTCGCGCGCAGGCCCACCTCTATCCAGCCGCCCTTCGGGCAGTCGGCGTTCCAGGAGGGAATCGCGTCGACAAAGGGGAAGGGGATCTCGAGGACGGGGCCGAGGGCCTCGCCGGTTCCTGCGCTGCCGTTTTCGGTGAAGGCCCAGCCATCGAAGCCGCCCTCGGAAACGCGCCAGAGGGCAAGGCCTGTCTCGTAGGCCTCGCCCCCCGCCCGGCCTCCCTGTGATGGCTCGCCCCTTTGAGCGATGCTCCCGAGCAGGGCCGTCTGGATCTCCTCCTCCCAGGTGGTGTAGGAGGAGTAGCGGCCCTTTCGTGTCGCGGGATCCACGCCCGAGCCCCCGAGGAGATAGATGTAGCCGTAGCCACGCTCGCTCTCGAAGTAGAAGCCGCCCAGGAGGCCATAGGCGTCCCCGTGGTGGCCCCAGAGCCTGTGGCCCCCTGCCTCGGTGGGCCTGTCGCCCGAGCCGGCCTCGCTCCAATCGGTCCCGTGGGCCAGGGCGAGGCCGGTCTCCCTCATGCCTCCGTCCTCGAGTTCACCGTTGCGCGTCGCGGGATCCCAGGTCCAGCGTCTCGACATCATGGCGGCGATGCTCTCGGGCATGAGAAGACGGGTCCCTTCAAGTTCCCCCTTGCCCATGAACAGGAGCATGATCCGCGAGAGGTCCCTGGCAGAGCAACGCAGCCCGCCCTGGGGGGAGAAGAGGGTCCCGTTTGTCCCGATCTCGTAGTCATTGAGGGCCTCGGGCCCAAGGCCCGGCGAGAGCCTGCAGGGGCTCGCCGGGCGAAGGCCGCGGTAGTCGTCGACCTGGGGGATCCAGGGTCCTGAAGGTCTCCAGACCTCGTCCGCTCCGGCCTTGCGGTAGAGGGTGGCCAGGTCGGCGAAGCCCTGGTCGGAGAGGTCAAGGACATTGAAGCTCGCGTCCATGCCCAGGGGCTTTAGGACCTTCTCGCGCATGTAGCGGTCGAAGCGCTCGCCTGAGATCCTCTCCATCGCGGTCGCGAGGACCCCGTAGTTCAGGTTGCAGTAGCAGTAGAAGCGGCCTGGTCCGGCGTCGCGGCCGCAAAGGGCGGCTGCGAAGTGGCCGCCGCCTGAGTAGCGCGAAGCGCCTGGGAGAAAGAACTCCTCGAGACGCAGGCCGAGGGGCAGGTTGTAGTCCTCGATGTCGCGGATTGATGAAGTGTGGGACATGAGCATGGCCGCGGTGATGATCTCTTTCGGGTAGTGCGGGTTGCGCAGGGGGAAGCCGAGGTAGTCGCCGAGGTCGCGGTCGAGCTCGAGGAGGCCCCGCTCGACCAGGATCATGGCGCCAATGCCGACGACGACCTTCGAGATCGAGGCGAGGCGGAACTTCGTGTCGCCGTCGACGAGGAGGTCCTTCGAGGGATCCTTCTCGTCGATGTAACGTCTGCCGAAATAGGCATCATAGACAATCTGGGCGTCCCTGATGGCGAGGACGGCGAGGCCGGAGAGCTCCGTCCCCTCCCTCGCTGTCCCCTCCCCGCCTGCGATCAAGCCCAGGTCCGAGCTCAGCCTCTGTGCCTCGGCTCGTGACATCTCCATAATCCATCCCCCTTGGCCCCGGCGGAACATGCGCGAACTTGACAGGGGCTTTTCGCCGGACCTAGACTGCGATTCCGGCGCCGACCCTGTGGCAAGGCGCCTTCCTCGAAAGGAGGCTCACCCTGCCCTCGCGCTCCGACCTCACAAGGGCCAGCCTGCTCGCGGCCTTCCTTGCCGCCTCGGCCTTCGCGCTCTCGTTCTACGTCCTGGGGCGGCTCTACTACCTCGGCGTCCTTCTGCCGGCATCGGCCCTGGCCTGCCTGCTCCTGGCCTGGCTCCTGTATCTCAGGGCCGACGGCTTCATAGGCCCGCCAGCCTCGTCAAAAAGCGACGAGGGCCTCGTCCCCCGCGCGCCCCTTCCCCTCGTTCACTCAAAATCCGGCGGCAGGCGGGCCGAGGGGGGCTCGTGGATCAAGACCCTCCTCCTGGCCGCGGCCGAACTCGTCCTCCTCTCGGCCCTCCTGTACTCCCTCCTGGGCGTGGGCGCTTCCTTTTTCTCCTGACAGGGCGCCGGCCCTCTTGAGGGCGCCGGCCTGCCGGAGGCCCTGGAGCCTAGAGGCCGAGCTCGGCCCTGTAGCCTTTCTCCTCGGCCGAGTTGGCGAGGACAAAGTGCCCGCTCGAGACCTCCCGCCAGGAGGGGCCTTCGGTGGCGTAGTCGTGGCAGGCGGGATCGTAGACCTGGATGCACTTGCGCCGCTCGGCGATCGGGTCGGGCACGGGTATGGCCGAGAGGAGGGCCTTGGTGTAGGGGTGCAGGGGGTGGGCGAAGAGCTCCTCGGTCAGGGCGAGCTCGACGATCTCGCCCAGGTGGATGACGGCGATCCTGTCGGTGATGAAACGGACGACCGAGAGGTCGTGGGCTATGAAGAGATAAGTGAGGCCGCGCTCGCGCTGGAGCTCAGAGAGGAGGTTTAAGACCTGGGCGCGGATCGACACGTCGAGGGCCGAGATCGGCTCGTCGGCGACGACGAGCTCCGGCCGCATGATGAGGGATCGCGCGATGCCGATCCTCTGGCGCTGCCCGCCTGAGAACTCGTGGGGGAAGCGGCTCGCGAACTCAGGGAGCAGGCCCACGTCCAGGAGGGCCTTCTGAACTGCCTCGAGCCTCCCGGCCTCGTCCCTCGCCCTGCCGATGCTGTACAGCCCCTCCGAGACGATGTAGTCGACCTTCGCCCTCTCGTTGAGCGAGGCCATGGGGTCCTGGAAGATCATCTGGATCTTCTGCACGACCTCGCGGTCGAGCTCCTTCGATATCTTCCCGTTTATCTTCCTGCCCTTGAACAGGATCTCTCCAGCGCTCGCGTCGTTGATCCTCACGATGGCCCGGCCGATGGTGGTCTTGCCCGAGCCCGATTCCCCGACGAGGCCAAAGGTCTCGCCCTTGTACACGTCGAAGGAGACCCCCTTCACCGCGGTGAAATAGCCGCCCTTGACCTTGAAGTCGACCCTCAAGGCCTTGACCTCGAGGAGCTTCTCCCGCGTCGATCCCTGGCTCACGACAGGCTCCTTTCGTACTTGGCCCGCATCGCCTTGATGGCCGCGGGGGGCTCGACAGGCGGCGAGCGCGGATCGAGGAGCCAGGTAGCGGCCCAATGGGTCGGGCTCACCTCGAAGGCCGGCGGCTCGTGGACGAAGTCGATCTTGAGGGCCTGGGGGTTGCGCGGCGCGAAGGCGTCGCCGACGACCTCGTTGAAGAGGTTGGGCGGCGTTCCCGAGATCGAGTACAGGGGCCTGCCCTTGATGCCGAGCTGGGGCAGGGATGAGAGGAGGGCCCAGGTGTAGGGATGGCGGGGATCGTAGAAGACCTCCTCGGCCGTCCCGCACTCGACGATCTTGCCGGCGTACATGACGGCGACCCGGTCGGCCACGTTGGCGACGACGCCGAGGTCGTGGGTTATGTAGACCGTCGTGAAGCCGAAGTCCTTCTGCAGTGCCTTGATGAGGCCGAGGATCTGGGCCTGGATGGTGACGTCGAGGGCCGTCGTCGGCTCGTCGCAGATGAGGATGCGGGGCTTGCAGGCCATCGCTATCGCGATGACCACGCGCTGGCGCATCCCGCCCGAGAACTCGTGGGGATACTGGCGGTGCCTCGTCTCCGGATCGGGTATGCCCACCCGGGCCAGCAGCTCGATGGCGCTCCGCTCGGCCATGCCCGGTGGCAGGCCCTGGTGGAGCTCGATCACCTCTGCTATCTGCCTGCCCACGCTGCGCAGGGGATTCAGGGCCGTCATCGGGTCCTGGAAGACCATCGAGATCTTCCTGCCCCTGATCCGCAGCCAGTCCTCCTCGCGCCTGAACTTCGCGAGGTCCTCGCCCTCGAAGCCGATGGAGCCCGAATCGATCCAGCCGTTCTGGTCCTCCATGCCTATGAAGGACTTCGTGAACACCGACTTGCCCGAGCCTGACTCGCCGACTATCGCGAGGGTCTCGCCCTCGGCCAGCTCGAGGCTGGCCCCCCGTATCGCGGTGAGGACTCTTCCGCGCAGGTTGAACTTCACGACGAGGTCGCGCACCGAGAGAATTGCGCGCGAGGCCAGGGCAGCCGGGCAATCACCGGCGCTCATACGTGGTTCCTCGGGTCGGAGGCGTCGGAGAAGGCGTTGCCCAGGACATACAGGGAGATCGTGATGAAGGAGAGCACGAGGGTCGGGAAGATGAGCTGGTAGCGCAGCTCGGGCGACATCATGATCCGCCTGCCCTCGTTCACGAGGTTGCCCAGGGAGGGGATGCTCACCGGCAGGCCAAGGCCTATGTAGGTGAGGAAGACCTCCCAGCCTATCGTCCCCGGTATGGAGAGGGCTGTCTGGAGCATGATGACCGAGACGAGGTAGGGCAGGAGGTTCTTGCCGATGATCCTCCCCGTCGAGGTGCCGAGGCAGCGCGAGGCCAGGTTGTACTCGCGGTCGCGGATGATGACGATCTGGTTGCGGATGAAGCGGGCGAGGCCGATCCATCCGGTGGCGCACATCGCGATGACCATGGTCCTGAAGCTCGGCTTGAGGATGTAGGCCAGGAGCATGAGAATGATGGTGGTCGGGATGTTGTTGAGGACGTTGTAGACCTCGGTGAGTGGCCGGTCGAGGCGCCTGACATAGCCCCAGAGCGCGCCGTAGAGGATCCCGACCAGCATCTCGACGATGCCCACGAGGAAGCCTATGAGCAGCGAGGTGCGCGTCCCGCTCCAGATCCGCGACCAGAGGTCCTGGCCGATCGAGTTGGTGCCGAACCAGAACTGGGCGCCGGGGGCCACGTTGCGGTACTGGGTCCCCGTGGCCGGGTCGTTGTAGATCACCGTCGGGCTCTTCTGCCCCGGGATGAGGGGCTGGACGAAGGTGAAGAGCAGAAGCAGGCCCAGGGAGACGAGGAGGAGGACCGAGAGCCTGCTCCTGAAGAAGACCCTTAAGGTGGAGCGCCAGTACGAGTAGTTCGAGTAGCCGATCCGCTCTCCCGCCTCGCGGTCGAAGTCGGCGAAGGCGAAGAGGGAGGGATCGATCCCGCGGGATGCTGCCGCCGCGGCTTCGGCCTTGACTATCACGCTTGCCTCGTCCATCACCGCGCCCCCTCGCTCTTGACGAATTTGATGCGGGGGTCGAAGAGGGCCATGAGTATGTCTCCCAGGAAGAGCCCGAGGATTCCGATCGAGCTGAAGATGAGGACGAGGGCCTGGACCATGGGGTTGTCCTGGCGCTGGATCACGTCGACCAGGAGGCCGCCCATGCCGGGTATCGAATACAGGGACTCGATGTAGATCGAGCCCGATATGGTCGCGAGGATGGCGGCGGGCAGGTACTGGGCCATGGGGACATAGGCGTTCCGCATGACGTGCTTGACCATGACGGCCGAGGATGAGAGGCCCTTGGCCCGGGCGAGCTTGACGTAGTCGCGGTTGAGCTCGTCCACCATGAAACGCCTCATCCACATCGCGTAGCCGGCGATGCCGGCGAGGGACATGGACAGGGCGGGCAGTATCCAGCTGATGGGCCTGTGCTTGTCGAAAAGGATGGGGAGGGCGAGCAGGTCGCTCCCGTAGAGCTGGATGAAGAGCAGGTAGACGGCGAGGGGCACCGCGTTGATGAAGACTACGTAGGCTGTCCAGGTCCGGTCCCAGAACCTGCCCTTGTGCCGGGCCATGTGCACTCCCATGGCGAGGCCGGCCACCAGGGAAATGGCCGTGGCGACAAGGCCGAAGTACACCGAGTAGGGGATGCGCGGGGCGATCACCTCGGCCACGGGAATGTCCTGGCGGTAGATCGACGAGGTGCCGAGGTCCCCCCTCATAAGCCTCTCGTAGAAGCCGCCGATCTGGACGTACCAGGGATCGAGAAGCCCCATCTTGTGGAGGACGGCCTCGCGCTGGCTCGCCGTGAGCTTGTCATAGCGATCTCCGAAGTAGCCCTCCACCGGAAGCAGCCGCATGAGCAGGAAGACAAAGGTCACGACGATGAAGAGGGTCACCGCTGACTGCGCCACGCGTTTGAACGAGTATTTCAGCATCGCATGCAACGGCCCCCCGTGTGGCCTTCCTCCGTCTGGATCCGGGCTTGTGAAGAGCCAGGGGAGCCGGCCTCGGGCGCGCGCCTTCCTTGGTCCCGCTTAAAGGGAGACTTTAAGGAAGGCTGCGCGGCCCGCGGCCGGCCCCTCACATGGCCATCTGCTCTTGTGCTAGTTCTTCACCTTCGCGAGGGCCTCGAGCCTTGCCTTGTTCCATTTGGCCTCGAGCGCCTGGTACTCGCCCGTGGAGACCGCATTGGGCAGGACGATCTGGCCCTTGAACTTGAGGTCGGAGAGCCCGAAGGGGGCGTAGGGGCAGGTGAAGGGCTCGAGCTTCGAGGCCTGGAAGCCGCCGCCGCCCACGGAGAAGGGGATCACGAAGGCCTCACCGATGAGGTAGGCCTCGGCCTTGGCGAAGAGCTCGAGGCGCTTCTTCGCGTCCTTGGTCTCTGCCTTGGCGGCCTCGACCATGGCCTCGTACTTCGGGGTCTTGCCATCGCTTCCCATGTAGCCCTCGGCGAGCTCGGGCCAGTTGTAGTTGGCGCCCATGACGAATGGATCGGTGAAGGTCTCGGGGTCGGCGTAGTCCGGGCCCCAGTTGCACTCCTGGATCGCGTAGGCGCCGGCGCGGCGCGTGGCCCCGAGGAAGCCGGTCGCGGGGTAGGCGATGGGGACCACGTCGATGAAGTCCTTGCCAAGCAGGCCCTCGAGTTGCTGCTCGACGACCTGGACCCGGTCGGCCCACATGAGGTAGTTGTCGGCGCGGAAGGGCATGGGGATCTTCACGGGGAAGCTGGCCTTGCCCGCGAGCTCCTTCATGGCCTGGGCCTTGAACTTGAGGGCCAGGGCCTTGTCGAAATTGTCGGTCTTGGCCAAGACGGCGAGATCGGCTGTCTCGACGTAGTCCTTGCCGGCGGCGCTCGCGAAGTTGCGGGGGGTGATGGTGTTGCTCAGCCGGCGCGTCGGGGTGTAGGGCTCCCAGGTGAGCATGGCGGCCTTGCGGTCAAGGGCGTGGAAGATCGCTTCCCTGAAGGCCTTGTTGTTGACGACGACCTTCCAGTTCTCGGGCTGGTATTCGGCGCCGAACTTCACGTTGAAGTTGAAGGTGTAGAAGAAGCTCGAGGAGAGGGGCCTCGAGGGCCGCACCTGCTTCTCCTTGACCGGGTCCTTCATCCAGCTGTCGACGATCGAGCTCGGGATCTCGGTGAAGCTGGCCTCGTTGCGCAGGAAGAGCTCCGGCCCGAGGGTCTGGGTTTCCTTGTTGTACTTGTAGATGAGGCGGGGGATGTTGACGTTCCCCTTGTCCCAGTACTTCTGGTTCTTGGTGAACTCACGGCTGCTCTGGGGCTCGTAGCCCGAGAAGATGTAGGCGCCGTTGTAGAGGATGGTCTTGTTGTCGGTGCCGAACTTGGGCCCGGCCTCGGCGAGGAATTTCCCGTTCAAGGGAAGGAAGGAAGTGTAGCTCAGCATTGAGAGGAAATAGGGGATGGGCTTCACGAGGGTGTACTCGAGGGTGTAGGCGTCGGGCGCCTTGACCCCGACCTGCGAGAAGTCGGTGACCTTGCCCTCCCAGAAATCGTTTCCGTTCTTCACGATGTCGTAGATGACGTTGGCGGTCTGCGAGGCGTTGGCCTTGGTCATGATGTACTTCGCTGCGTCGACCCAGTCCTGGGCCGTCACATCGGCGTACTCCTTGCCCTGCCAGTTGACCCACTTCACTCCCTTGCGGATCTTGAAGGTCCAAATAAGTCCGTCGGGGGAGCTCGACCAGGAAACCGCGAGGGCGGGTTTCATGATGCCGTACTGGTCGTACTCGATGAGATTGTCGAGGGTGTTGGCGAAGACGACATGCTCGTTCTGGCTGCCAGTGACGAGATAGTTCGTCGTTGTGATCTCTCCGGAGTAGAACTCGGTGTAATCTGCCGACTTGCGCTCCGCCTGGACGGCCTGGACGCTCGCGATGAGAGCCAATGCGACGAGCATTGGGACGAGAAGCTTTTTCATCGCACACTTCCTCCTAACTGAATTGGGTGCGGGGGGCCACCGTTGGTGTAATATTATTTCATCCCTTCGGGGCGCAGTCAAACTAATTATCACCGCGTTTCCGATCATCAATTTCAATCCTGCGTCACCAGATGCGGAATATTCATCATTCTGTCCTGCTGTTTCCAAACATGCCCTCGGCGTTTTGAAATTTCATTCTAGACTTCCCGTGGCGATACGGTATAATGCGCCGCGAAGGGCGAGGATCGTCCCCCTCATCGGCTCACGGACTCAAAGGGGACGATCCGGAAACGGGCATCTTCCATGGAATTCCAGAAATACCACGGCCTCGGCAACGACTACATCGTCCTCGATCCCGCGACCAGCGACTTCGAGCCCTCGCCGGAGGCGATCCGCGCGGTCTGCGACCGCAACTACGGCGTCGGCTCCGACGGCATCCTCTACGGGCCCCTCCCGGGCGCGGGCGCCCACGCGCTGCGCATCTTCAACCCCGACGGAAGCGAGGCCGAGAAGAGCGGCAACGGATTGCGCATCTTCTCCTGGTACCTCTACGAGAAGGGCTATGTCGGCCCCTCCTTCCCTGTGGACACCCCCGGGGGAAGGGTGCGCAGCGAGATCGTCGACGCCGCCTCGAAGCTCGTCCGGGTCGACATGGGTCCGCCGCGCTTCGACTCGGTCTCGGTGGGCGTCGCGACCCCCCTGGCTGAATTCTTCGGCCAGGACCTCCTGGTCGAGGGACATGGCTACCGCGCCCACTGCGTGACCATGGGCAACCCCCATTGCGTCATCATGGGCAGCGAGGTGACGGCCGAGGCCGCCAAGAGGCTGGGGCCCAAGATCGAGCGCCACGCCCTCTTCCCCAACCGCATCAATGTCCAGCTCCTCGAGGTCCTCTCGCGCTCCGAGATCCACATCGAGATCTGGGAGCGGGGGGCGGGCTACACCCTCGCCTCGGGCAGCTCGAGCTGCGGGGCGGCCTCTGTTGCCCGCCGCCTGGGACTCGTGGACGACGAGGTCACCGTGCGCATGCCCGGGGGCGCCCTCGAGATCAGCTTCGCGGGCGGGACCGTCCACATGACCGGCCCTGTCGAGAAGGTCTGCGAGGGCTCCTTGTGCGACGGCCTTCGCGCGAGGATGGGGGGCCGGCGGTGAGCGAGGCCCCGCCTCCGCGGGTCCTGCGCAGCACCAGGCTCGAGGTCGACCTCGATGCGATTTCGCACAACTTCCGGGAACTGCGCTCCTTGCTTGCGGCGACAGCGCCGGCCGCCGCTCCAGCCGCCCCGGGCGCCCCTCGCGGACCGGGCGCAGCCGCGGGCCCAAGCTCCGCTCCTGGGCGGCCGCCCAAGGTGGCGGCAGTCCTCAAGGCCGACGCCTACGGCCTTGGGGCAGTGGCGGTCGCCCGCGAGCTCATCAGCGCCGGCGCCGACATGCTCGCCATCGCCTGCCTGAGCGAGGCCCTCGAGATCGCCCGCTCCTTCGGCGGCTTTGCGCCTGTGCCCCTGCTTATCATGGGCCACACACCAGACGAGTATCTGCGGCCCGCGATCGAGGCCGGGATACGCCTGACGGTCTTCGACCCATCCCAGGCCCAGTTGGCATCGCGCATCGCGGCATCGGCGGGCAAGACGGCCATCCTCCATGTGAAGCTCGATACCGGGATGAACCGCCTCGGCATGAAGCCCGACGCGCTTACGGCCTCCCTCCTCGCCGGCATGGCCGCCCTCCCGGCCTTGAGGCTCGAGGGCATCTTCTCGCACCTGGCGCTGCGGAACCGCGATTCGGACGCCAGGCAGTACGAGCTCTTCATGAAGGTGGTGGGAGAGGCGGAAGGACGGGGTCTCAGCTTCGAGTACCGCCACCTCTGCGACAGCATCGGCCTCATGCGCTACCCCGAGTACCGCCTCGACTTGGTCAGGCCAGGCGCCCTGCTCTACGGGGTGAAGCCCATGAAGGCCCCCCTGGGCGATGGCTTCGAGTTCCGCCTTCCCATGGCCCTGAAGACGCGCATCACGCGAATACGCGAGATTGCCGAGGGCGAGGGTGTTGGCTACGATGCTACCTTCACCGCCCCCGCCGGAGGGGCCCTCATCGGGACCCTGCCCATCGGCTACGCCGACGGCTATCCCCGCTGTCTCTCCAACAAGGCCCAGGTCCTCGTCCGTGGCATGAGGGCGCCCGTCGTCGGCCTCATCTGCATGGACCAGCTCTGCGTCGACCTCGGCCCAGTGCCGGGGGCGAGGGAGGGCGACGAGGTCACCCTCCTCGGCGCCGAGTCGGCCAGGGGGCCCGAGGTCGGCGTCCTCGAGCTCGCCTCCTGGGCGCTCACGAACCGCAACGAGATCATAAGCTCCATAGGGCGCCGCGTCCCCCGCGTCTACCTCCGCGGCGGCAGCGTCGTGGGATCCGTCGATTACCTGCTTCCCGAGGAGGCCTGAGCGTGGATAGCGATGCCCTGATCGCGAAAGCGAAGAGCATGGAGGACTGGCTGGTCGCCCTGCGCCGCCGCCTGCACATGAACCCCGAGCTCGGCCTCGAGGAGGTCCAGACCGCGGACGCGATCTGCCGCGGCCTCGACGAGCTGGGGATAGGCTACGAACGAAGGGGCACTGCCATCGTCGGCCTCCTCAAGGGTTCAGAGCCCGGGCCGACGGTCGCCCTGCGCGCGGACATCGACGCCCTCCCCCTCACCGAGGAGAACGCCATCGAGTACCGCTCGAGGAAGGACGGGGTCATGCACGCCTGCGGCCACGACGCCCACGTCGCCATCCAGATGGGGGCGGCCCGCATCCTGTGCGGGATGCGCGAACAGATGAGGGGCAACGCGAAGCTCCTCTTCCAGCCCGCCGAGGAGACCGAGGGCGGGGCTGACGTCATGGTGAAGGCCGGCTGCCTCGAGAACCCGCGGGTCGAGAGGGTCTACGGCCTCCACGTCATGCCCTACCTCAGCGTCGGCCACATCGAGCTCAAGAAGGGGGCCCTCTGCGGCTCGAGCACGACCTTGAAGATCGTGATCTCGGGCACCGGAGCGCACGGGGCCTACCCCGAGACCGGCATCGACGCGATCCTCATCTCCGCCAACGTGGTGATGGCGCTCAACGCCCTGGTGAGCAGGTACGTCTCCCCCCTCGAGCAGGCCGTGCTCAGCATCGGCACGATCAGGGGGGGCACGAGGTCCAACATAATCGCGGACAGGGTCGAGATGGAGGCCACGATACGCACCACCAGCGCCGCGGTCCGCGACAGCCTGGTGGGCCGCACCCGGGCGATTGTCGAGGGGGTCGCCGACGCCTTTGGCGGCTCGGGAGAGCTCTCGGTGAGCCTCGGCTACGAGGCCCTCATCAACCATGACGAGGCTGTCGACGAGATAGAGGCCGTGGCCCGCAGCCTCCTCGGCGCCGACAGGATCGCCTGGAAGGAGAAGCCCAGCATGGGCGTCGAGGACTTCTCCTTCTTCATAGGCGAGCGCTGCGGGGCCTTCTACCACCTGGGCTGCGGGAACGAGGCCGCGGGCATCGACGCCCCCTTGCACAGCTCGACCTTCAACATCGACGAGGGATGCCTCAGGATCGGCGCGGCCATGGAGGCCGGCCTGGTCCTGAACTATCTCGAGAAAGCATCGACCGGGGGACAAAAATGAAGAAGCTCTACATCAGCGCCGACATCGAGGGAGTCTGCGGCATCGCGGACTGGAAGGAGACCGAGCTCGAGGCGGCCGAGGGCGCCTATTTCCGCGCCCAGATGACGAGGGAGGTCGCGGCAGCCTGCGAGGCGGCCCGGGACGCCGGCGTCGCCGAGATCTTCGTGAAGGACGCCCACGGCTCGGGCCGAAGCATCGACCCCTCGGCCCTGCCCGAGAATGTCCGCCTCATGCGGGCCTGGACGAGGGACCCCTACTCGATGATGGCCGGCATCGACACGAGCTTCGACGCCGCCATGTTCATCGGCTACCACTCGGGGGCGGGCTCGGACGCAAATCCCCTGGCGCACACGATGGACACAAACAACGTCCGCATACTGATAAACGGCGTCGAGGCCAGCGAGTTCCTCATGAACGCCTACACGGCGGCCTCATTCGGGGTGCCCGTGGTCCTTGTGAGCGGGGACAGGGGCCTCTGCGAAAAGGTGGCAGGGCTCAACGCCAGGATCCAGACCGTCGCGGTCAGCGAGGGTCTGGGCAACGCCTCGATCTCGATCAACCCCGGCCTGGCGGTAACGCGGATCAAGGCCGCGGCGGGCGCGGCCGTCCGCGGCAGGAGTGCCGAGTGCGCCCTCGCCCTGCCGCCGAACTTCGACATCACGATCCAGTTCCGCCAGCACTTCAGGGCCTACCGCGGCTCCTTCTATCCGGGGGCGACAAGGACGGGCGTCCTCGACCTGTCCTACTCCTGCGCCGACTGGCTCGACGCCCTCAGGTTCTTCTTCTTCGTACTGTAGGCCTTTAAGGGGGGCGCATGACGACGAAACCCAGGGCCCTGCGCCCAGGCGACAGGGTCGCCCTCATCGCTCCCTCGGGCGGCCTGAGAGAGGCCTCACAGCTCGAGAGAGCAGCCGCATTCCTGCGGGGGATTGGCTTCGAGCCTGTCTTCGACCTGGGGAGCGCGGCCACCTATGGCTATCTCGCAGGCTGCGACGAGCGCAGGGCGGCCGAGCTGAGCCGGGCCTTCGCCGACCCCTCGGTCGCGGGGATCCTTTGCATGAAGGGCGGCTACGGGACCCCGAGGATCCTCGACTCCCTGGACTACGGCCTCATCGCCCGCAACCCCAAGGTCTTCGTGGGCTACAGCGACATCACGGCCCTCCACCTGGCGATGAACCGCCTCTCGGGCCTCGCGACCTTCCACGGTCCAATGGGGATCTCCGACGCCCTCCTCGAGGGAGAGAGCTTCTCCACGCGCAGCTGGATCTCGGCCCTCACCTCGACCTCGGCCCTGGGCGAGCTCGCCAATCCCGAGGGCTCAGCCGGTCTCGAATGCCTCGTCGGAGGCAGGGCGAGGGGCGAGCTCCTTGGCGGGAACCTCAGCCTCGTCGCCTCGACCATGGGCACAGCCTACGAGATCGACGCCCGCGGCAAGATCCTCTTCCTCGAGGATGTCAACGAGCGACCCTACAGGATCGACAGGATGCTCACCCAGCTGCGTCTCGCGGGAGTATTCAAGCAATGCGCCGGGATCATCCTCGGCGACTGGAAGGACTGCGGAAGCGAGAATGGAAAGCCCTCCCTCGACCTGAGATCGATATTCGAGGACCTGGTCGCCGGAGCGGGGAAGCCCTGCGTCATGGGCCTGAGCGCCGGTCACTGCAGCCCCACCCTCACCCTGCCCTTCGGGGTAGAGGCCGTACTCGACGCGGACCGGGGAAGCCTCGTCCTCGTCGAGGCGGCCACGGTCCCCTAGGGCGGGCCACCTCATCCTTTGGAGGAATCGTCCTGGCGGCTGGCCTAGGCCGGCGCGGCCGCCTGGACCAGTGCCGCGAAAAGGCGGACGAAGCCGGCGCCGCTGTCCAGCATCCCCTCGGGGTGGAACTGCACGCCCAGGACAAAACGGACAGGGTCCTCGGACTCCAGACCCTCGATGATGCCGTCCATGGCCCTCGCGCTCACCTTGAGGCCGGGGGCGAGGGTCTTGACCGCCTGATGGTGGTGGGAATTGGTCTCGATGCTGCTTGCGCCGAAGATGGCGAAGAGCCGGCTCCCCGGGTCGATGATATCGACCCGATGGTAGGGGGCGCCGAAATCGAGGTCCTTCGGGTTGTGAAGGGCGGCGACCGGAATTTGGCTCGCGATGTCCTGGTAGAGGGAGCCGCCCATCGCGACATTGAGTAGCTGGTGGCCACGGCAGATGCCCAGGATGGGCATGCCGCGCGCGAGGGCGGCCCGCGCGAGGGCAATCTCGGCCTCGTCCCTGTCCCTTGAGGGGGACTTGGACTCGGCGAGCTGCTCCTCGCCGTAGAAGGCTGGATCGATGTCGCCTCCCCCGATGAGGAGGAGGGCATCGATGCGGTCGAGATAGGCTTCGCTCCCGCCGGGATCCGTACCGGTGGGGAGAGCGATCGGCAGGCCTCCGCCGGCGAGGACGGAGCGCAGGTAACGCTGGCTCACGGCCGCATACTGGGTGCCGGACTGGGTCTGCTCGAAGGTCGTGACGCCGATCAGGGGTTTCATGGAACGGCCCTCCTTGGGGCAGGCCGATCCTAGACGATACGCCGGGGAATGAAAAGCGGAGGGAAAGACATGGCGAGCGAAGCATCGGTGGGACAGGGGCATTTCATCTTCGACGGCTGCGACACGGTCGAGCTCGCGAAGGAATACGGCACCCCTTTGTATGTGGTGTCGGAGACGGCCATCAGGGAGCGCCTGCGCGAGGTGAGGCTGTCCTTCCTCGAGAAATACCCGGGCAGCTACGCGGTCTACGCGTCGAAGGCCTTCCAGACCCTGGAAATGTGCAGGATCGTCCAGTCCGAGGGCCTTGGCCTCGATGTTGTATCGGGAGGAGAGCTCTTCGCCGCGCAGCGCTCGGGCTTCCCCCTGGACCGGGTCATCTTCCACGGCAACTCGAAAACCCCTTCGGAGCTGCGCATGGCGGTGGAGCTCGGTGTCGGGAGGGTCGTGGTCGACAACCTCGACGAGCTGGCCGAGCTCGACCGGGTCTCCCTGGAGTTCGGCCGGCGCACCAAGATCCTCTTTCGCATAACGCCCGGGGTGGACAGCCACACCCACGAGTTCGTCTCCACCGGGCGGATAGACTCGAAGTTCGGCATCCCCCTTGATCGGCGGGTGAGGGACAGCTACGTCGGCGCGGCCCTCTCCATGCGCGGCATCGAGCTCCTCGGCTTCCACTTCCACGTCGGCTCCCAGCTCCTCGAGAACGAGTCCCACCTCAAGGCCGTGGAGATCGCGATCTCCTTCATGGCCGAGGTCAAGAAGGCCTACGGCTTCGAGACCGCCGAGCTCAACCTCGGCGGGGGCTTCGGGGTCCGCTATACCGATGCCGACAAGCCCAAGGGCCTCGCCTACTTCACCGACGAGATGATGGCCGCGGTCACCGAAGGATGCCGCAGCCTCGGGCTCGCCCTTCCCCGGATCGGCATCGAGCCGGGCAGATGGATCGTCGGAGAGGCCGGCATCACCCTTTACACCGTGGGATCGGTCAAGGAGATCCCCTATGTCAGGACCTATGTCGGGATTGACGGCGGTCTGCCCGACAATCCCCGGCCCGCCCTCTACGGGGCGAGGCACGAGGCCTGCATCGCCAACAAGTACGCCTGCGAGCCCTCACGGCGGGTCACCATCGCGGGCAAGTGCTGCGAGTCCGGCGACATCCTGATCCGCGATATCGACCTTCCCGAGATGGAGGCCGGCGACATACTGGCCGTCTTCACGACCGGGGCCTACAATCACTCGATGGCAAGCAACTACAACCGGCTTCCAAGGCCGGCAGTCGTCATGACCTCGAAGGGAAAGACCCGGCTCTCGGTGCGGCGCGAGACCTTCGAGGACCTCGTGGCGCGGGAACTCTAGGCGAGCGGGAGAAAAGAGCATGACCACCGAGGCCAAGGCATTTCACGACAGCATCATCGTCATCGACGGCCACTGCGACACTGCCCTCGACATAGTCGGACAGGCCTGGGGCGAGACCGAGTACCCTCCCCGGGACATCCTCGTCCGGGGCGAACGCGGCCATGTCGACGTCCCCCGCCTCCTCGAGGCTGGGGTGAGCTGCCAGACCATGGCCCTCTTCACCGACACAAAGCGCGTGGGCGAGGCCACAGACTGGACCTGGCGTCTTCTCGAGGGGCTCGAGGGAACCTGGGCGCGGAGCGACAGCTTCGTCCCCGTCACCACGGCCGCAGGGATACGGGCGGCCAAAGCCGCAGGGCGGGTCGCGGGCCTCCTCGCGATCGAGGGCGGCGAGGCGATCGGCACGAGCCTCGCCGAGCTGCGGGCCTTCTACGATCGGGGCCTCAGGCTCATGACCCTCACCTGGAGCAGGCGCAACGCCATTGGCAGGGGGGTCACCAGCGAGGGTAGCGACGGCCTCACACCCTTCGGCCTCCAGGTCGTGGCCGAGATGGAGAGGCTCGGCATCATCGTCGACGCCTCCCACCTGAGCGACGAGGCCCTTGCAGACCTGCTTTCCGTCGCCCGCCGTCCCATTGTCGCCTCGCACTCCAACTCCCGCAAGCTCTGTCCCCACCCGCGCAACCTCACCGACGACCAGGCCACTCGCATCGCTGCGACGGGGGGCCTCGTCGCCCTCACCTTCGCGGGCGTCTTCGTCGACGAGGTCCCCGCGAAGGTGAATCTCGCTCGCTACCTCGAGCACCTCGACCACATGGTGGGAATCGTCGGGGCTGACCACGTCGGCGTCGGCTCTGACTTCGATGGCTGGACCGAGAAGTTCGGCGTCGTCATGAGCGACTGCACGGGCCTCCCCGGGCTCACCGCCGCCCTCCTCGAGCGGGGCTACTCGAGGAAGGACACGGCAGCGATCATGGGAGGCAACTGGCTTCGCGTGATCGAGCAGATAGCGGGCTAGGCCCCTACTCCAGCTTGTAGGACGCCACCTTCTTCTCGAGGGCAGCCACATCGTCGAGGGCCCCGCCGAGGGAGGAGTCGAGATTGTCAAAGGCGCCGACGATTAAGCGCACGCCCTCCGACAGGGCGGCGTTCACCTCTCTCGACCTCGCCTGTGAGCCCGAGAGCCTCTGGACGGCGGATTCCATCTCGGCGACCGAGTCTGTCGCCGCCGCCGAGGCGCCCAGGATCTCGCCAACGAATGCGCTCAGGCGACCGATGAGCTCGAGGTCGCCATGGGCCTCGGTCGCGTTCCGCCGTGCGCTCGCCGAGATCTCGGAGAGCGCGGCGCCCGTCGCGTGGATCTCGGTCGAAAGGCCGTTGAAGACGCCTCCAAGGCCCTCGACGGCCGCGATCGTCCTGCGGTTCGTGTCCTGGACGGCCTTTACCTCGGCGTCTATCTCCCTCGCCGCCTTCGCGACAGACTCGGCGAGGGTCTTCATCTCCCGGGAGACCACGCCAAAGCCCTTGCCGGCGCTGCCTGCGTGCGCTGCCTCGATGCTCGCGTTCATGGCGAGAAGGTTTGAGCGATCGGCGACGTCGGCGATGATCCTCGCTATGCCGCTCACGCGCTTGCCGGCCTCCTCGATCTCGGCCGCGGCCTCCAGGGAACGGGCGATACCCGCGGCCCCCGCGTCGGCTGCGGCGGACAGGGAGCCGAAGGCCGACTCCGTCCGCTGGGCCTGGTCCCCCGAGGCGGCGATGCCCTGGATGATGCCGCGCAACCTGAGCGCAGCCTCCTCGATGCGCCTCGCCTCCTCGGCGCTGCGCTCCGACGAGCTGCCGATCCCCTGTGCCGCCTTCTTGAACGCCAGCATCGCCGAGTCGAGCTCGGCCATGCGCTCACGCTCGGCCGCCTCTGCCTGGTGCGCGAGGGTTGCAAGGCTCGTCGCCGTGTCGCGCGCCTGCGAGGAGGTCTTCCTTATGTGGTGGCTCCTCGTGTAGACGCCGTTGGTCATGGTCTTGACGGTCCTGAAGGTGTCGGCGAGGCCATCGAGGATACGGTTGAAGCCCGAGGTCATGCGGCCTATGTCGTCGAAGCTCACGACATTGACCCTGGCGGAGAGGTCCATGTCGCCCCTGGACATCCTGGTCACCTGGCCGAGGAGGTCGTTCAGGTGGACCTGCATCTCCGCGAGGATGACGAAGAAGATGCCCGTGGCGATCAGGAAGAGGCCGGCCATGATCGCGATGCCGCCCCCGATCGAGGAGGAAAGCGCAGCCACGAGGGCCGCAGGCTCGGCCCCCGAGCCCGCCATCTCGGCGTAGCGGCGGAGCCGGACGTAGAAGATCACCCCGGAAAAGGCGATGAGGAAGAGGAAGAGCGCGAGGCCCGATGCCGCGAGCCGCGAGCGGAGGCTGGAGAGCCTTCCCTTGCGCAGCTCCTCGATCTCGGAGAGGTCGTAGATGCCAAGGGCGAGCTTGGCCTCGATCAGGATGATGTTGAGGATCCTCGCGGTGGTGATCCCGTTCAGGAATCCCCAGCCGATCGCCAGGGCGAAGCGTGCCGCGATGAGCCCGAGGTCGGCGCTCTTCCCGCGCGCGAGGTCGAGGCCGATGTTCGCCGAGGCGGCACCGAAGTAGGCGAGGGCTCCGAACCAGAGCACGAAGTTAGGGATGTAGTCGAGGGCCGCCAGGGCCCTGCGGAAGTCGGCCGGATCGCTTCGGACGCCACGCCTCGCCTCGCCCAGTATCGTGCCGATCGGCCTGGCCAGACGATAGACGACATAGGACGCGAGGCCGTCGGCCAGGAGGCCGACGGTCGCCATGCGGAACCAGAACTCCTTCCTCTCCGGGGCGTCGAAGGCGAGGGAGAAGGGCAGGAAGATGCAATAGACAGACACGCATGCGATCGTGGACAGGAACGCGCCGAGGACCACCCGGGTCGAGAGCCGATGCGAGGAATCCATCAAGACCTCCGCCCTTGCATATTGGGACTCATCATACAGATTATGGGCGGCCGTGGCCGTCCGCAAGCGCCGCCGAGAGAAAGGTGCGCAGGGAGTCGCGGTATCCCTCGGGATCGACGTTGATCGACTTGGCGTGCCGCGCGCCTGGCACGAGGCGGAGCTCGGTGAGGGCCCCAGGCAGGCGGCGGCGGCGCGATTCGGCCATGATGACGGCCATCTTCCAGGGCACAAAGTCGTCCTCGAGCCCGTGGACGAAGAGCATGGGCACTGCCCCTTTCAGGACAGCGTTTTCGGGGCTCGCCTCGCGCAGGGAGAAGCCCTCGAGCCTCCGGCAGAACATGTCGGCGAGCCGCACCACGGCTGGTCGGAGGAAGAAGGGCACGAAGCTCCGCTTGAGGCGGTGGTCCAGCTCGGCGAAGGCGCTCGAGAAGGAGCAGTCAGCCACGATCGCGTCGGCCCTGTCGTCGATGCCTGAGTACTGGAGGGCGCTCGCCGCGCCCATGGATTCGCCGAGGACGACAAAGCCTCCGCCGTGGGGGAAGGCGCCGAGGGCCCAGTCCGCGACGGCCTTGAGGTCGAATTTCTCGTACACCCCGTAGCTCGGCCGGGAGCGGATCTTAGCCCTCGCGTCCCCTACTGCGCCCAGGCGCGCCTCCTCGAGCCGCTTCGTCTCCCCGTGTCCCCGCGAATCGTAGGCGATGACTGTCCAGCCCTCTTCGATGAAGAGCTCCATGTAGCGGAAATTGCCGTGCCAGTCGAGGGAGATGCCGTGATGCATGATCACTAGGCGGTCGGCGCCGCCGCGCAGGGACCTGACGGCGAGCTCATAGCCGTAGGGCGAGGCGATCCTGGTCTCGAGCCAGGGAAGGGCGAGGGTCTCGCTCCTGATCGTCCCACCCTCGAGCCCCGCGGCCACGATCTCCTCGGGAGAGAGGCTCCGGTAATGGATCATGCCTCGGTAGGATATCCAGCCGAGGAGGGCCGTGAGGACGGCGAGTGTGGGAAGGCCGAATAGGAGGACCTGGAGCAGGGGATCGCGCACGAGCGACTCTATCATGGAGACCGGACGGGTGCCAGCACTCATGGATCTTGCCGGTTTCAGGGAACGGATGCTATTATCGCGAATCGCCCGATGCCCTAGGAGATTCCCCTCATGTCGATCACACTCGCCGATCTAGGAAAGGCCGTCATCGAGACCGAATACGCCGTGCGCGGACCCATCGTCGCCAGGGCAGCGGAGCTCGAGCGATCGGGAAAGCAGATCATCTACTGCAACATCGGCAATCCCCAGGCCCTCCAGCAGAAACCCCTCACCTACCTCAGGCAGGTCCTCGCCCTCTGCGAATACCCCGAGCTCATGGAAAAGGCCGCATCGGCCTTCCCCAGCGACATCCTCGAGACAGCCAAGAAGCTCCTCGCCGGCTCAAAGCACGGTATGGGCGCCTACTCGGAGTCCAAGGGCCTCAAGGTAGTCAGGGACGCGGTCGTGGAGTTCATCCAGGCCCGTGACGGGATAGCCGCCGATCCAGAAGCCATATACCTCACCGATGGGGCGAGCAAGGGAGTCCAGGCCGCCCTGCGCATCCTCATCGCGAGCCCCAACGACGGTATCATGATCCCGATACCCCAGTATCCCCTCTACTCGGCGACGATCACCTTGTATGAAGGCAAGCAGGTCCACTACTACCTCGACGAGGCCAACGACTGGAAACTCTCGCGGGCCCTCCTCGAGGAATCCATCGCGGGGGCACACCGCAACGGGGTGAAGGTCAAGGCGATCTGCGTCATCAACCCCGGCAATCCCACGGGCTCCGTCATCGACCGCGACAACATCGCGATGATCATCGACTTCGCCAAGCAGCACGGCCTTGCGATCCTCGCCGACGAGGTCTACCAAGAGAACATCTATCGCCAGGGCGACCGCTTCTCCTCCTTCGCCAAGGTCATGGCCGAGAAGCAGGAGCGCAGCGTCTCCCTCTTCAGCTTCCACTCCTGCTCGAAGGGCTACATGGGCGAGTGCGGCCACCGCGGCGGCTACATGGAGATCCGCAACATCCCTTCCGACGTCACCGCCCAGATCACCAAGCTCCAGTCGGTGGGGCTGTGCTCAAACCTCCCCGGCCAGATCGCGACCTACTGCATGGTCAGGCCGCCGCGGGAGGGCGAGCCGAGCCATGAGCTTTTCGTGAGGGAGCGCAACGGCATCCTCGCCGAGCTCAAGGCCCGTGCCCTCCTCCTCGCCGAGGGCCTCAACAGGATCCCCGGAGTCCAGTGCAACACGGTGGCGGGCGCGATGTACGCTTTCCCAAGGATCACCCTACCCGCGGGCAAGACCGACGAGGAGTATTGCATGGCCCTCCTCGAGGCCACGGGTATCTGCGTCGTCCCCGGCTCGGGTTTCGGACAGATACCCGGAACCGCCCATTTCCGCACGACCATCCTGCCGCCGACCGAGAGGATAAAGCAGGTCGTCGAGCTCTTCGCCTCCTTCCAGGCCAGCTACCGCTAGGGCCCCGTCCAAGCAGATCGGCCCCGGGCCGCAGGGCCTTCCCCTGCCGCCCGGGCCCACGATGTCAAAGAGAAGATGCTGGTCGCCGCAGAGGCCCTCCTCAGGGAATGCGGGGGACAGTGCACGATAACCGTCCGCGACATCGCAGCGCGCGCGGGGACGAGCCCGGGCCTCGTCAACTACCATTTTGGCTCGAAGGACGAACTCCTGGCCGCTGCCGCCGGACGGATCTGGCAGACCTTCGACTCGAGATGGGAAGGGGTGGCGGCATCCCCCGACGGCCAAAGCCTGCTCGAGAGCCTCAAGGCCATCCTCAAGGACATAGCCGACGCCTCGCTGCTCAACCCGGCGTCCTCGAGGGTGATGGTGCAGAACGAGCTCATGGAATCGGATTTTGGCACGACCCGTTTCCTCGCGCGCGTGCTCCGCAAGGCTCTCTCCCCGGAGGTGGGCGACCGCGAGATCAAGACAGCCGCCTGGTTCGTCGTGTCGCCCCCCCAGCTCCTCCTTGTCCGGACCGAGGGATTCACCAGCTATTCGGGCATCGACCTGGAGATCAAGGTGGAAAGGGATGGGATATTTGATTATATAGTAGACAGGGTAATCGGACCCCTCGCCGTCAGGGAGGGAGCCTACCCGGCCCGGGGCCGTACGGCCCGGGAAAACCAGGCCCTCTAGGGGCTGTACCCGTTCCAAGGAGCCCGATCATGGACGCCAGAGAACTCTTCGACTCGCGCATCATCAATTTCTTCAAGGCAGTGATCTTCTCGCCCTCGCGCGGCAAGGCACGCGACCTGCCCCAGCGTCTCTATCGCCTGCTTTGCGCCTACAACTTCCAGCGCAGACAGGCGAGGAAACGCGCGGCCGCAGCCCTCGAGGGCAGGACCGTCCCGCCCATCCTGATCGCCAGCGTGACACGCCGATGCAATCTGAACTGCGCGGGCTGCTACTCGAAGAGCCTCAGGCCCGAGAATTCCGCTCCGGAGCTGAGCGACGCGCGCTTCATGGAGCTCTTCCGCGAGGCGATCGGCATGGGCGTGGGCGCGATCCTTATCGCGGGTGGAGAACCCCTCCTCAGACCGGGCCTTCTTGAGAAGGCGGCCCTCCTGCCCGGCGTCCTCCTGCCCGTCTTCACGAACGGCACCCTGATGGACAGGGCCAGCATGGAGCTCTTCTCCTCGGGAGCCCTCGTTCCCGTGTTCAGCGTCGAAGGCGAGACGGCCGACACCGACGGTCGCCGGGGAGGAGGGATCCATGAGGCCGTCATCGCGAAGGCGAAGGCTCTCCGCGACAAGGCTGCCCTATTCGGCTTCTCGATCACCCTGACCTCGGCCAATGTGGGGACGGTGCTATCCCCCGATTTCCTTGCCCGGATGGCAGAACTGGGCCCGGCTGTCGTCTTTCTTGTCGAATACGTGGCCGTGGCGCCAGGGACAGAGCATCTGGTACTGGAGCCAAGCCAGAAGGCCGTCCTGTCGGAAGCCGGCCGTTTCGACAAGCTTCCCTTCCAGGTCGTGCTCCTGCCGGGAGAAGAGGAGGACTATGGCGGCTGTCTCGCCGCAGGAAGGGGTTTCATCCATCTAGCCCCCGATGGCCGGGTCGAAGCCTGTCCCTTCGCCCCCTTCTCCGATTCCAGCACCGAGGCCGCGGGTCTCGCCGCGGCCCTTGAGTCGCCCTTAATGCGGTCAATCCGGGAGAACCACGCCCAGCTGACCGAAACCAAGGGTGGCTGCGCACTCTGGAACAAGGGCGGCTGGGTCGCCTCTCTGGGCGCCTGCGGCTCTGTCCCGGGAAGGGCCGCTTCTGGTACACGAACCGTTCCGGAATTGGCCGAAGCCGGATCCTGAAAGGACCAAGGAGAACGCGATGAAAAATGAAGAAGCTGCCAGGGTATTCGCCTCGGGCTACAACTGCGCTCAGGCTGTTCTCATCCCCTTCGCCGCAGACTTCGGCCTCGGCAAGGATGATGCCTGCAGGATGGCCTCGGTCTTCGGCGCGGGGATGGGAAGGATGCAGGAAACCTGCGGTGCCGTGACCGGGGCCTTCATGGTCCTGGGCCTCAGGTTCGGCTACACCCAGGCCAAGGATCCCCAAAGGCGGGAGGACGTGCTCAGGGTCTCGCAGGACTTCGTGGCCCGCTTCAAAGAGGGATTCGGCACGATTTCTTGCCGCGAACTCTTGGGATGCGACCTGAACACGGAGGAAGGCCGGCGCATCCACGCCGAGCAGGGGCAGAGGGAGCAGATCTGCGCGAACTGCGTCTCCCGGGCAGCCGGGATCCTCGAGAAAATGCTGACCTAGGACGAAGGCGCGGCAGTGCCAGCGGCCCCGGGCTCCAGTCCGGAATGGGCCCCTAGGTATGCCCGAGGGCGATCGCTATAATTCACGGGAAGAGGCCGCAGGCGCATTGCAGGCGGTATCGCGAAGGAGAACGACCATGGAATGGAAGGCCAGCCACATCCTCGTCAAGGACAGGGCCCTTGCCCAGCAATTGCTCATCAGGATCAAGCAGGGCGCGGATTTCGGGTCGATGGCTCGTGAAAACTCGACCTGCCCCTCGAAATCATCGGGCGGAGATCTCGGCTGGTTCGGGCCGGGGAAGATGGTTCCGAGCTTCGAATACGCATGCAAGAACCTTGGGGTCGGATCGGTCTCGGATGTCGTCCAGACCCAGTTCGGTTACCACATCATCAAGGTGACGGGCAAGAAGGACTAAAGCAAGGCTCAAGGCGAGGAACAAGGCCGGCGCCATGGTGCTCGCCGGCCTTGTTCTTATCTGATGATCCCTCTGTGGAAATTGATGCGGTAGTTCGGGGTCAGAGCATCGCAGCTCCGATCGGAGGCCACGAGCTCCGCTTCGGGGATGCCGAGATCGGAGCGGGGGGGACGCATCGCCTCCAAGACAAGGTCACCGACCTCGAACAGCTCCGACTGGCATTCGATCGACGGACTGCGATTTGGTCTCTTTGCCATGATGCCCTCTTCCTATTTTTAAAGCTGAAGCCGGCGCTCGCCGGCGTCTAGGTTCTGTCGCTCCGGTTTCTATGGGCCAGAGTATAGCACCCCTGGCCAAATTCGCTAGACAGAATCGCTGCGCCAAAGCGGTCAAATTCCGTATTCATCATCCTCCCCGGATTCCCTGCCGCTTCCAAGGGACGCGCGTCGCTTCCGTGGAGCCTCATCCCTGACCGGGTGGACCGGTGCGGACTCGGCGGCTTTCTCCACAACCACGACTCCCGGGGAGAGAGCCAGGCCCGGAGCGCAATCTCCGGCCTCAAGCTCCATGCCGGGAGGCATGATGCCGCGCTCGACATCCTCGCAGGCATGGTCTATCTCATCCTTGTTCGCGTCGAGCCTGACCTGCCGGCCTTGCTCGAACTGGAAGAAGGCCGCAGGGACCACGAAAAAGGTCAGGATGGCCGAGAACACGATGCCACCGAACATGACGAGGCCCATGCGCTGCCCGAACTCAGAACCCTGGCCATTGGACAGGACGAGGGGGAAGCTGATCACGAGGACGGTGAGGGTCGTCATGACGATGGGCCTGAAACGCAGCCTGGCGGCGTCGACGAGGGCGTCGCGCAGGGGCATCTTTCCCAGGCGTTCCACGACAAAGTCGAGGTAGAGGATGGCGTTTTTCGCCGACAGTCCGATGAGCATGAGCATGCCCATTAGGCCGAAGATATCGAGCCCTCCGCCCACGATCCAGACAAGGAGGAGGGCGCCGATGATGGCCAGGGGAACAGGCAGGAGAAGGTAGACCGGGTAGCGCCAGGAGTTGAACTGCGCGGCCATGACCAGGTAGGCGAGGAAAAAGGCGAGGAGGAAGACCTGCCATCCGGTGCTCGCGAGCTGGCCGGCCAGGGCTACCGCGCCGAAACGGCTGTTCGTGGTGATGGCGAGCCCGTCGGCGAGCAGGCCCCTGTCCTTGAGGTCGGCCACGATCATGGTCTGCATCTCCAGCGCCGTGGGCGCCGTGGGCTTGAGGTTGATGTTGAGCGAGCCGGTGTACTGGCGGTTGTAGCGGGAGATCGAGGTTGGCTTCTCGTTCAGGACGAAAGTGCCCAGCTGGCCAATCTGCAGGCTCGTGAGCAGCTGGGTCGAATAGACGGGTAGGTCGAGGAGGGTCTGTCCCCCGGCGAGGGCCGTGGGGTCAATCTTCACCATGATCGGGTAGCCGAGCCCCCCCGTCACGACGTTGGAGGCCTGGGTGCCGGTGGTATAAGTCTGCAGGGTGTTCGCGACGGTCGCCGTGGTGATGCCCGTCCCCTTGAGCTTCGCGGGATCGGGTATGAAGTCCTGCTCGAGGCTCGTATCGGAGAGGCTCGAGGTCAGGTCGGCCACATAGGGATTCTGCTGGATAGCCGAGACGATGGCCGCGTTGCGCTGCAGCAGGAGGTCGAGGCTGGGCGCGACCATGCTGAGCTGAATCGAGCTGCCACCGAAATTCCCGGGGCCGCCTCCGCCCGAGCCCACCGAGATCCGGGCCGAGGGGAAGTCGCGCAGGACGCCCTGGAGGAGGCCCCTGTAGGTCTGGGCGAGCTTGAAGACGCTGGGTCTCTGACCCACGGGCACGAGGAGGAGCTGCTCCTCGACCCCGTTGCTCACTTGTGACTGCACCGATACCACCTCGCTCTTGGTCTCCAGGAAGGCCTCGACCTTGGCGGCCGCCTGGTTAGCGTAATTCTGCGAGGTCCCCGGCGGGAAGCGGACATTGACCTGCATGGTGCCCGAGTCGGAGTTGGGCACGAAGCTGAAGGCGATGTGCGGCACGACTAGGACGGCGATGGCCCCGAGGAAGATCGCCGCGGAGGCGAGGACGATGGCGCTCTTCGGCAGCATCTTCCCGAGGAGGCGCACGTAGCCTCCCCGTATGGCCTCGAGGCCCCGCTCGGTCCATCCATGGAGGACCTCGGTGATCGACTCGAAGAGGCTCAGGCCCATGAAGATTACGTAGTTGAGGACGCCCAGGGCGAGTGGATACGACAGGAGGCTTGGCAGGAGGACATAGCGCTTGGTCACGAGGAGGCCGATGGTGATGGCGATGGCGAGGAGGACGGCAGGGCCCTTCTTCCAGACCCTGAGTCCCCAGCGAAAGGCCTCGGGAAGGCGGCCGAAACTGCGCAGGAAGTCCTTCCAGTGGAGGTCGCTGGTGTCGGGCGTGTATGCCAGGCGCACTGTCAGGAAGAGCACCGCCTCGAGCAGGGAAAAGGCGACCGCTGCTGCGAGGCCAAGCGAGAACTGCATCAGGTAACGGCCAATGAAGCCGCCCATGAAGCTCACCGGCAGGAGCACCGAGAGCAGGGACAGGGTCGCCGCGACGACGGCGCTGAAGACCTCGCTCGCCCCTTTGAGGACAGACTCCTTTAGGGTGAAGCCCATCTTGCGGTAACGCTCGACGTTCTCCGCCACGACTATGGAGTCGTCGACGACTATTCCGATCGCTATGACCATGGCGAGGAGGGAAACCAGGTTGAAGGAGAATCCGGCGAGCTTGTACAGGACGGGAGAGGCGGCAAGGGCTATGGGCACGGCCAGGATGACGGAGAAGGCCGTGTTCGGCTTGCCAAGGAAGAGCAGGATGATGATGCCGACAACGAGGAGGGTGAGGAAGAGCTCCTTGAAGGTCGAATCGATCGAAGCCCTGATCGGGCCCGTGCTGTCGCTGCTGACGATGACCCTGTAGCCCGTCGGTATCTGGGCGGTGGCAAGGAGCTTCTTGACCCCGTCGACGACGGCCACCGAGTTCGAGTCGGTCGTCCTCTGGATCGAGACGAGGACGACGGGCTCACCGTTCACGCGGACATAGTCCTGGTCCACCGAGGAGTCTCGGACGATCGCCAGGTCGCCGACCGCCAGGCCGCGGGTCGCGTCCACCAGTATCCTCTTGATGGCATCGGTGTCCGCGGGGACGTTCTGGGTCGCGAAGGTGAGGGAATTGTTCTGGGTCGTGATGGTGCCGATAGGCTGGTTGATCGCCGCGCCGGTGATCGCTGTCACCACCTGGGTGGCGTTGAGGTTGTAGAACTTGAGCTTCCCGGGATTGAGCATCACGTTGAACTGCCTGGTTGGGGCTCCATTGAAGGTGATGTTGGCCACCCCGTCGACGCGCTCGAGCATGGGGGCCAGGCTGTTCTGGATGTAGTCGGAAACCGTCGAGAGGGCCTGTCCCCCGCCGGAGACAC
The DNA here is from genome assembly GCA_025356015.1 of Spirochaetaceae bacterium. GTDB lineage: Bacteria > Spirochaetota > Spirochaetia > Treponematales > Rectinemataceae > JANXYO01. The sequence goes on along the minus strand of JANXYO010000109.1, from coordinate 15,168 downwards.
CGAACTGGAGAACGGGCTGGGCGTTGGCGTCGAAGCTGCGCACGACGGGCGGCTGGATCCCGGTGGGCAGGCGCCTGACTGTCGCGTTCACCAGGGCGGCAACCTGCTGCAGCACTGCGTTCTTGTCGGTGCTCGGGTCGAAGGAGACAGTGACCCTGCTTGAGTTGAGCGAACTTGTGGAGTTGATGTCCGTGATGTTCGCGATGGTCGAAACCGCGTTTTCGATGACCTGGGTCACCTGCTGGTCGATGACGCTGGGACCCGAGCCGGGATAGGAGGTCTGGATGTTGACGACCGGGATATTGATCGAGGGCAGGAGGTCGACGCCGAGGCTGAGCGCGCTCACCAGGCCGAAGGCCACGATGGCGACGAATATGCCGATCGCGAGGACGTATCGGGTGACCGAGAACCTGATAGCCGGGTTGACCCGGTTGAACACCTGGGTCTCGAAGTCGCGTACCTTGCTCATTGCTTTCCCGCCTGCGGCGTCTGGCTCCCGTCGCTCCCACCCTGGGCCGGGACGGGGATCGTGCCGGGCGCCTGGGTCCCGCCACCCTGGGCGGCTGGGCCGGCTGCGCGCTTGCCGCGCTGGGCCCCATTGGGCTGGGCCGGGGCCTGGCTGCCACCGGCCTGTGGCGTGGCCTGTCCGGGCTGCCCGCTTCCCCTGTAGGACCCTGTTCCGCGCTGGGCACCAGGACTCTGTCCCCCCGCTCCGGCGCCAGGAGCAGGGCTCTGGCCCTGGCCCCCTGGTCCCTGGACCTGTCCGCCGGGTGCCTGGCCGCCCTGTGCCCCCCCGCCGTTCCCCTGCATGGCGGGCCCCGAGGCCACCACCTGCACCTGGGACCCGGGAAGGAGACCCGGAGGCGGGCTGATTACGACGACGGCCCCTTCCTCCAGGCCGCTGACAGCGGCGGTGATCCCCGACTCGTTGATGATCGTGACGTTGCGCGGCTGGGCCCTGTTGTTGACGATCGTATAGACGAAGTTCTGGTTCTCAAGGGAGTCAAGCGACGCGATGGGCACGAGGGCGCCGCGCGCGAGCCCGACCAGATAGCTGACATTTCCCACCGTCCCGAAGGGCAGGGGGAAGGAAGCAGTCGGAACCGCGACCATGGGCACCACCCCGTTGATCGGGGCGGACGGGGACTGGGAGACCTTGACCGGATAGGATTTGCCGCCGAACTCGTAGGAAAGGACGGAGCCGAGGGGCATCGCTGGCGCGTCAGAGGGCGAGACGCTGAAGGATACCTGCTTGGCCTCGCTCACCAGGGTGAAGGCGGGGGTGTTGAGGCTCACGTACATGCCCGGCTGGACGTTGATGGCCGAGATCTGTCCCCCGAAGGGCGCCCTGATCGAGGCGTACTGGAGGCTGAGCTGGGCCTGCTGGAGCTGGTTGGTCGCCTGGGTGACCTGGAGCCGGAGCTGGGCGATGGTCTGGTCCCCCGATTTCTGGTTCTGGGTGAGGGCGCTCTTCGCGGCCTCAAGGTTGGCCTGGGCCTGGGAGAGGTTGCTCGAGGCCGAATCCAGCTGGGAGGCCGATATGCCGCCGAGGGCGTACAGGGCCTTCTGGGAGTCGTAGGTCTTCTGGGCCGAGGAGAGGGCCGACTGGGCCGATTGCACCTGGAAGGCGAGCTTGGGGTTCGCGGTGTCGACGTTGTCCTGGCCTATCGCCAGGTTGATCTTGGCGTTCTCAAGCGCGGCCTGGGCGTTCGCCAGGCTCAGTTTGAGCTGGGAGTCGTCGAGCTGGATCACGACCTCGCCCGTCTTGACCCAGTCTCCGGGGAGCCGGGCCAGCCTGAGCACTACGCCAGCCACCTGGGCTGCGACCTGGCTCGAGATGGTCGGGGTCACGACTCCGGCCGTGTCGCGGTCGGCGGAAAGGAGGCCGAGGTGGACAGCCGCCGCCTGGACGGGCACCACGGCGGCCCTGCGGCCACCGGCAGCCCCGTTCCCCTGAGTCCCGCCCGTCTGGGCTGCGCTGCCTGGGCTTCCGGCCTGAGTTGCCGTTCCCTGCTGGGAGCCGCCGGCCTGGGCGGCTGCGGGCTGCTTGTTCCCACAGCCCTCGAGGCCCAGCGCAAGGAGCAGGAGGGCCGCCATGAGAACGATTTGCCGGCTTCCTGATATTGACCGTGGTGACTTCATTTCCGCTCCTAGAGTCCCATCGCCGTCTGCAGCTGCACGACGGCGAGAAGATAGGTATTCTGCGCATTGGCATACGAGACATCGGCGTTAGCGGCGTCGAGTGATGCCTGGAAGAGGTCCTGGTTGGACATCGTGCCTCCCGCGTTCTGGGCCTTGGCCACCTCGAAGCGGGCGTCGAAGAGGTTCATGTTCTGCTTCGCGAGATCGACTCTGTCGGCCTGGATCAGGACGGATTCATACGCGTCCCTGATATCGGCGGTGATGCTCTTCTGGAGCTGGGCGATCTGGGCGTCGTAGATCCCCAGCTGTGAGCTCGCCGAATCGATCTGGCCCTTCGCGGCGCCCGCGTCGAGGATGGGCATGGCGATCTTGACGCCGAGGGAGGCTGATTTCGCGTTGGCGCTTGTGCTTCCCTCGGGGATGTTCAGGTTCAGGCCGCCGGTGAGGCCAATGCCGGGTAGGATGCTCGCCTTCGCGATCACGAGGTCGATCTGGCTCGAGCGGCGGTTCAATGCGACCTGCGCGATATCGAGGCGGTTCTTGAACCCAATCCCTATCGCCTCGTCGAGGGAGGAGGCGGGAAGGACAGGTGATTGGAGCTCCTCGATTTGGAAGCCGCTCACGCCGGGATAGTTGACGGTATTCCCCAGCCTTTGAAGGGCCAGGCTCAGGTCGTGCTCGGAGCTCCTCACATCAAGGGCCGCGCTCCGGGCATTGATCTGGGCGTTGAGCAGGTCGATGGCGCTCGCCTGCTTGAGGTCGTAGATGGTCTGGAACTGCTTGAGGAGGGCGTTCTGCTTCTCCAGGATGCTGCGGCGCAGCGCGAGCGTGCGCTGGGCCGTCAGGGCGGTGATGTAGGCCTGCTTCACCTTCGCGACCACGGCCGACTTGCCCTGCACCGCGGCGAGGCTCTTGCCCTGGAGGGTGATGAGGCTCTTGTCAACGAGTGCCTTGGTCTGGCCGCCGGCATAGCCGTCCCAGAGGTTCTGGCTCAGGGAGACCGCCACACTTGTGTTGGCGGGGCCGTTCATCGCCGAAGGCAATGTGGGGGTCGCCGTCAGGCTGATCCTCGAGTTGGGGCTCGAGGAGGACTGGGTGCCTTGCACAAGGGAGAGACCAGCCTGGACATTCTGGCCAATTCCCGGCAGGGCGCTGCTGCCAAAGGCCGACTTGAGGTCGGTCGCGGCCCCAAAATAGTCGGTGAGGCCGTAGCCTCCGTTCGCGGACAGGGAGTAGGCGTTCTTGGAAAGGTTCAGGGCATGCTGGGCCCGTGCCGCATCCAGGCCACCCTGGATCACCTTCATGTCGTCGCCGGTGGAGAGGGCCAGGTCGATCGCCTGCTGGAGGCTGAGCACCGGCAACTCTGGCGGTTGCGCGGCCTGGCCTGGTGGAACCTGCGCGGCCGCAGACGGCTGGGCGGCTTCCTGAGCCTCGAGGCCGAGGCCCAGGAAGCCGAGCAGCACCAGCGAAGCCGCCAGGCGCATTTTCCGGTTTTCGTTCATTGTTCCTCGCATTTCTTGCACATTATATCGAAGTGACTAAGTCAATGTCTCTTAAGTGTTTCTTTCGGCAGGCACTGCGGCCGCCCTCAAGCCCCCATTCTCAACTAAAACCTTAGCTCGAGCTGGGGCCTGTCTGAGAACCAGGACCCCGCGTCGACAAAGCGGCCGGGCTCCCTGGGCAGGACATCGGCGATGGAGCGGGCGATCGGCAGGAGCTGGTGGACCACATAGTGCTCGTAGTCCATCCTCGCTCCAGTGCGCCGCTCAAGGGGCTCGGGGCCGGCCGAGGTCACGACATACGATACCCGGCCCCGCCTCCCCGTCCAGCCCAGGAGTCTCGCGGCCCTTACCTGGGGGGTCTCGGAGACATAGTCCTGGGCCGGCCTTCGAAGGGACTTGCGGTACACGAGCTCCTCGTCGAGACGGCCGGCGCGCAGGGCCAGGACGGTTTCCCGGCAGAAGCCGCCGAGCTCCTCCTCGCCTCCGCCCGCGAAAACAAGGCCAAGAAGCTCGATCTGGAAGCGCCGGGCGAGGGGGGTGAAATCGCTTCGCGCCGCCTCCATTCCCTTCACCTCCACGACGGCAGGCCCCTCGTCGCCAAGCAATAGTCCCGCGTATCCCTTGGCCCTTCCCCTGCCGGGGACGCCATCGCCCTGGGACTCGAAGAGGGCTGGATCCGACTTGAGCCGCGGGATCAGGAAGCGCCGATAGGCCTTTTCGCAGCGGATCCTCAGGAAGGAAGGCAGGGAATATTCCTCATCGATGTCCCGCGAGATTTCTGCGTTGAGCTCCTGCGCACAGCGCGAGCCCAGGGCCATGAGCTCCTCCTGTCCGGCCCCGTCGCCAAAGCCCGAGAGGACAAAGACTGAATCCGTATCGCCGTAGAGGACCCTCATGCCCTTCGCCTCGAAGAAGTCGCGGGCCTTGAGGAGGAATTTCCTTCCAAAGGATGTAATGGCTCCCGCGAGCTCTGTGCGGGCGTAACGGCAGCTGCCCGCTCCCAGGACACCGTAGAAGGAATTCTGCAGGATCTTGTAGACATATGCCGCAGTGTCATCGCCCGAGGCGATCGCAAGCTCGCGCTGTTCCGCATATCGCTCGATGATGCTCGGCATGATCCCCCTGTCGCGGGAGAACCAGGCCCCGTTGGGCGCCGCTATCGCCTGCATCCTTGACGCGATAGCTGCAGATCGCTCGCCCCGAGCGGCGATCTGCTCTTCACCGGGCTCAGGCGGCGCGATTGTCTCGGATCGGCCACCCTCGGCGCGGGCATGTGCCAGGGGATCGACGTTGAAGGTCCGCATGATCGAGGGATAGAGGCTCCGGAAGTCGAAGACCAGGACGTTGGGATAAAGGCCCGTCGCGGGGTCGAGAACGGTTCCCCCCGCCGCGCCCGAGACCTCGGCCTCCTGGCGCTCAGGGGCTACGATGCGTCTCGCACGGAGCTCCGAGCCGTAGATCCGCTCGAATGCGGGGATGCTTGTCCAGGCCATGTCGAGGGAAACCCCCGTGAGGGCAGCGCGCTTCGCGGTTAGCCTGTCCAGGCCTGTCTTGGCGAGGATGCGCAGTACGAGCTCGGAGTCCCGCAGGCAGTAGGAGCAGAAGGCCACGGGCTCCTCACGCCTCAGCCGTTCGAGCTCCTCGAGCTTGGCCTCGCCGCGGGCGGCGACGCTCTTTCCCTCCCCAAGGACATTCCTTGCGACGGTCTCGAGGGAGAGGTCGTCGTAACGCTGGCCGGAACCGCGCATGAGCCGCAGGCCGTCGAGCACGGCCCTCCCGGGCAGGTTGAACGACGTCGATCCGTTCCTCCCCTCGACGAGTCCGGCACCCTCCCTGGTCCTCCCCGCGTCGAAGAGGAGGCCCTTCGCCGCAAAACGCGTCGCGAGCACTCGCAGGTCGAAGTCGGCGACATTCCAGCCGGTGAGCACGTCCGGATCCCTCTCGACGATGCGCCGGGAGAGGGCGGCGAGGAGTCCTGCCTCGTCACCGAAGCAGCTTATGCCCGGCGAGCCAAGCTCTGGCCCCCAGAAAAGCACCTCGCCCTCCCCGCCTGCCCCGGCGAGCGAGGCCGCCACCACCCTCTCCTCGAGGTCGGTCTCGATGTCGATGGCGAGCCAGCCGAGCTCCACCTCGAGAGCGGCAGGCTCGAGCTCGGGTTCGATGAAGACTATGTCGACGCGCTTACCTTCGACCTCCTCACCCCTGAGGCTGACCGGACCGCGTATCCCCATGGACGCGAGGGTCTCGTCGGCCCTCATGCGCTCCCGGCCGGCGGGGGCTATGCCGGAGCGGGTCAGCAGCCCTTCGGCCCGGGAGAGGCTGCCTTCGGGCAGTGAGATGCGCAGCAGGGCGGCCCCGGCCATGTCTGTCCAGGCATCGCTGTCAAGCCGCAACCCTGCGCAGAGGGAGTCAGACAGCAGCGCGGCCGCTGCCGGGGCATCGCGGGCGGCCACAAGGACAGCGGGGGGCGGCGCCTTCCTGATGGCGGCGAAACTCCGGCCATCCTCAAGCCTGCCCGAAAAGAGGTGGCGTCTCTGTCTCTGTACCCCGCCCCCCACCCGGACCCCGGGACTCCCTCTCTCCTCCCATGCCGCCACGATGAAACCCCTCTTCTCTCCCATGGATTCAATATACCATGGAGGCACCTGAGAGCCGACCACGAGCTTCCCCGCCCTCCTCGGCATGGCTATACTCAGTGCAGAAGGAGCCCCGAGGACGATGGACGACGCGCTTTTCATCAATATCGTGGACATCATCTCGGAAGGCGTGTACTACGTGGACCGCAACAGGCGGATCACGTTCTGGAACCGCGGCGCCGAGCGGATAACGGGCTTTAGCAGGATCGAGATGCTCGGCGAGGACTGCGGCAGCAACACCATCTGCGACCACGGGGGAACGGCTGCGGATTCCTGCCCCCTCGCCGTGGTCATGGAAGACGGCAAGACCAGGGAAAGCGACATCTTCTTCCACCACAAGGATGGCCACAGGATTCCAGTGTCCCTGCGCTCGACACCGCTTCGGGACTCGAGGGGAGAGATAGTCGGCGCGATCGAGGTCTTCTCTGACCGGAGTGCGCGGGGCGGCCTGATCGCCGAGCTCGAGCGGCTCAAGAAGGAGGCCCTCACCGACCCCCTCACCGGCCTCGGTAACCGCCGCTTCGTCGAGGTCAACCTCGAGGCCAGGTTCGAGGCCCTCGACGGGGAGGGCATCCCCTTCGGGGTCATCATGTTTGACATAGACAGGTTCAAAAGCGTCAACGACCAGCATGGACACGAGGTCGGGGACAAGGCTCTTAGGGCCGTCGCCGACTCCATCTCCGCCTCCTTGCGAAGGCTGGATGTGGCGGCCCGATGGGGAGGCGAGGAATTCCTGGTCCTTTCGCCGAACGTTTCGGCCGAGGTCCTCGGCCAGATAGCCGAGCGCGTCAGACAGACAGTCATGGCCGGTAGGATTGAGCTGCCTGGAGGCGTGAAACTTGGATTGACGGTGTCCGGCGGTGGCGCCCTTGCCAGGAAGGGCGAGGCTTTCGAGGACCTGCTCTCGAGGGCCGACATGCGTCTGTATGCCTGCAAGGAAGGCGGACGAAACCGCAGTCTGGTAGGCGAATAGGGGAGAGGAAGCGGAGCATGGCAGACCTCCTTCCCGGCTATCTGCGCCCGGGCGCCCTTGTCCTAATCGACACCGCAGCCCTCGTTTACCTTATCGAAGGCTCGGGACCCAGGCGGCATGCGGTGGAAGCCTTCCTCGCCTCGGCCCGGGAGCACGGCCTGCGCATGGCCGCCTCGGCCATAGTCTGGACCGAACTCTTCGACGGGGCCTTCTCCCGGGCCGACGGGGAACTGCAGCGCCGCTACCGGATCCTCCTCTCGGATTCCGAGGGCCTTTTTCTGGCACCCGTCGACGCAGCCATAGCCGAAGAGGCCGCCCGCCTGATCGCCGGGTCCAAGCGGGGGGCCCCAGCCCTCGATCGTTCAGCCCAGCGCCCGCCTGGAAGGGCCTTGGCCCTCGCCGACGCCCTCCATATCGCCACGGCCATCGTGCTCGGGGCCGCCGCCGTCCTGGGCAACGATGAGGCCTGGCGGCTTGTGCCCTCCTGCCCTCCCCTCCTCCTCGTCGACGAGCTCGCCTTCGAAATCGAGGCCTGAGCTGATCCCTCGCCGGCCCCGATAGCCCATGATAGGATCACCCATGGACCAGAAAACGATGCGCGGCTACGCCGCTGTGGTGCTCGAAGGCGGTCTCGGGATCGGCCTGGGATCGATGCTGCGGATCATGGGGGAATTCCCCAACCGCGAACTCATGTATGTCATAGCCGAGGAGGCCTACGATCGCGGCGCGAAGTTCGTGAAGATCGAATACGACGACCAGCGCCTAGCGCGCATACGGGTCGACCGCTCAAGCGAGGCATACGTGGACGAGCTCAGCGCCCTGACCGAGCGCGACAGCCAGGTCTACGTCGACGAGTCCTGGAGCTTCCTCCGCCTCGAGGGCTACGAGAGCTCGTCCGTCATGGAGGGAGCCGACCATGGCCGCCTCACCCGCATACAGAGGGCCAGGGGCCCGGCCGTTCGCGTCCTCCGCGAGGCCCAGATGGCAAGCCGGCTTCCCTGGTGCGTCGCCCCCGCCCCCACCGACGCCTGGGCCGAGACCGTCTTCGGCGAGGGCGGGACTGCCGAAAAGCTCTGGACAAGCCTCGTCCCCATACTCCGCCTCGACGCTCCCGATCCTGTGACAGCTCTGACCTCACACATGAAGGAGCTCGAGCTCAGGGGGAAGACCCTCACCAAGCGCGGCTTCAGGGAGCTCCGTTTCTCGGGCCCGGGGACAGAGCTCAAGGTAGTCCTCTCCCCGAACTCGATCTGGATGGGAGGGGCCGACCTGACTCCCGAGGGCAAGGCCTTCATGCCCAACATCCCCACCGAGGAGGTCTTCACCACCCCCGATTTCCGCGGAACCGAAGGCAGCGTCGCGCTGACCAGGCCGGTCAGGGTCCACGGGAGCATCGTCGAGGGCGGCCGGCTCGAGTTCAGGGAAGGCAAGGTTGTCTCTTCGTCGGCCAAGCGGGGGGCCGACGCACTCCAGGGCTATCTCGATACCGATCCGGGCTCGCGGCGGCTCGGCGAGGTGGCCCTGGTCGACGTCACGAGCCCGATCTGGAAGAGCGGGCTCCTGTTCGACTCGATGCTCCTTGACGAGAACGCAGCCTGCCACATCGCCCTCGGCGCTGGCTACGACCCCGCCTTCGGAGGCACCGAGGGACAGAGCGACGAGGAGAAGGGCCGACGCGGCTTCAACGTCTCGATCGTCCACGAGGACCTCATGATCGGCAGCGACGAGGTCTCGGTTACCGGAATCGACGCATCAGGCAGGGAGACGAGGATCCTCGATAAGGGACGCTTCGTTTTCTAGAGCTTGCCGAACTGGGTTATGGTCGCCCTCATGTCCTTTGGCAGGGGCGCCTCCATATGGAGGGGCGCACCTGTCCTGGGATGGGCGAAATCGGCCGAGAAGGCGTGGAGGGCCGTCCTCGACATGAGGGGCCGCTCCTTGAATGGGTCGCCCCTCCATCCCCGCTTCACCCGTGAGAGCAGGAGGGGCTGGCCGTCCCCGTACAGGGGATCGCAGTAGCAGGGGTGGCCAAGGGCGCTCAAGTGGACCCTGATCTGGTGGGTCCGCCCCGTCTCGGGCCTCGCCTCGACGAGGCCGGCCCCGGCGGCGCCGACCATGCCCTTGTAGGCCTCAAGCAGCTTGAATACCGTGCGCGAGGCCTTGCCTTCCGCCGCGTCGATCACCGTCCTGTGCTGCCTGTCCCCGTCCATGCGCAAGGGAAGCTCGCACTCGGTCTCTTCCCAGGAAGGGAGGTTGCGCACGAGGGCCCTGTAGACCTTCTTCACAGCTCCCGTCCCGAAGGCCCCGTTGAGCTCCCGATGCGAGTCCGCGTTGCGCGCGTACACGAGGACTCCCGAGGTGTCCTTGTCGATCCTGTGGACGACTAGGAGCTTCCCGAAATCGGTCTTGAGAAGGTTGGTTGCGACGGGGGCATCGGGATCGTAGCGGTCGGGCACGGCAAGGAGGCCAACGGGCTTGTCCACCACAACAATGTCCTCGTCCGAATACAGGACGGATATGGAAGTCTGCATGAAGTCATCGTAGTACGGATAATTGCGGAGGTACAAGGCCGTCCGGCCTCAGGCCCCGCAGGGCAGTAGGGATCAGCGCGGGTCGGCAAGCTCGTCAAGCTCCCCGCCATACAGCTCGCTGGCGCGGGCCAGGACCCTTTCCAGGGCCGAGTGGAAGTCCGCTGCCTCGTCTGTCCCAAGGATGTCGAGGGGCTGGCCATCAGGCCGAGCGGCCAGCATCCTGTCAATCCGGTCGATCAGCTCCTCCCCCGCCCCGCTCAAGGCGAGGGACCGAGAACGACGGTCCCTCTGGGCCCGTCTCTGGCGCAGCCAGCCCCTGTCGATGCAGTTGCGCACGATCACCGTGGCTGTCGGCCTGTCGCAGAACATCTCTAGGGCTGCCTCGGAGGGACTGACCGAACCCCGGCGCCGGGCAATGCGGATGAGCTGGAGCTGCTTGAGAGTGATGCCGAAGTCCCTAAGCAGCTCGCCAAGGTGGCGCCGCCGCAGGAGGAACACGGCTCCCATCAGGGAAATATCGTCCATTTGATTAGTATTCTAACCAAATCGATTTTTGTCCGTCAAGCCCCGAATGGTCTTGCTCTCTTTCCGTTCTTTTTGTATCTTTCAATCGACCCGTGCGGTCAGATCTAGTCCACTTCAACAAATACCGGCACCGAGCACGGCAGCACGCGAGATTTCGGTGGGCAAGCAGCCCGGGCGGTAATGCAATTCAAGGTAAAGGGAGAAACACGAAATGGCAAAGCAGCTCCTATTCAGCGAGGATGCGAGGCAGAGGCTCCTCGCCGGCGTCGAGCAGATCTCCAGGGCGGTCAAGGTCACCCTCGGCCCCAAGGGTCGCAACGTCCTTCTGGACAAGAAGTTCGGAGCACCCACCGTCACCAAGGACGGCGTCTCCGTCGCAAAGGAAGTCGAGCTCCAGGACCCCTATGAAAACATGGGCGCCCAGCTCCTCAAGGAAGTAGCCACCAAGACCAACGACGTCGCCGGCGACGGAACGACCACCGCCACCGTCCTCGCCTATTCCATCGTCAAGGAAGGCCTCAAGTCCGTGGCCGCCGGCCTCGACCCCATGGGCCTCAAGCGCGGCATCGACAAGGCCGTCGAGATTGCCGTCGAAGAGATCAAGAAGAACTCCAAGGAAATCAAGGAAAAGGAAGAGATCGCCGACGTCGCCTCCGTCTCCGCCAACAACGACCATGAGATCGGCAAGCAGATCGCCGACGCCATGGAGAAGGTCGGCAAGGACGGGGTCATCACGGTCGAGGAGTCCAAGACCATGGACACCACGATCGAGTTCGTCGAGGGCATGCAGTTCGACCGCGGCTACACCTCCCCCTACTTCGTCACCAACCGCGACACGATGACGGCCGTCCTCGAGAGCCCCCTCATCCTCATCCACGACAAGAAGATCTCGAACATGAAGGACCTCCTCCCCGTGCTCGAGAAGGTCGCCCAGGCCGGCAAGCCGCTGCTCCTCATCGCCGAGGACATCGAGGGCGAGGCCCTCGCCACCCTCGTCGTCAACCACCTGCGCGGCACCCTCAACGTCTGCGCCGTCAAGGCCCCCGGCTTCGGCGACAGGCGCAAGGCCATGCTCGAGGACATCGCCATCCTCACCGGCGGCGAGGTCATCTCCGAGGAGCTCGGCCTCAAGCTCGAGAACACCGCGATGACCCAGCTCGGCACCGCCAAGACCGTGAAGGTGGACAAGGACAACACCACCATCATCAACGGCGCAGGCAAGCAGAAGGACATCCAGGACCGCATCGCCCAGATCAAGAAGCAGGTCGAGGACACCACAAGCGACTACGACAAGGAGAAGCTCCAGGAGCGCCTTGCCAAGCTCGCCGGAGGCGTCGCCGTCATCAATGTCGGCGCGGCCACCGAGGTCGAGATGAAGGAGAAGAAGCACAGGGTGGAAGACGCCCTCTCCGCCACCCGCGCCGCTATCGAGGAAGGCATCGTCCCCGGCGGCGGCATCGCCCTCATCCAGGCCGCGATCGCCCTCGACAAGGCCGATCAGTCCAAGATGACAGACGACGAGAAGGTCGGCTTCAAGATCACCAAGCGCGCCCTCGAGGAGCCCATCCGCCAGATCGCCGACAACGCCGGCGTGGACGGCTCCATCATCGCCGACCGCGCCAAGAACGAGAAGAAGGGCATCGGCTTCGACGCCGCCAAGATGGAGTGGGTCGACATGGTCAAGTCCGGCATCATCGACCCGGCCAAGGTCACGCGCTCCGCGCTCCAGAACGCCGCTTCCGTCGCGGCTCTCCTGCTCACCACCGAGTGTGCCATCACCGACCTCCCCGAGCCCAAGGCTCCCATGGGTGGCGGCGGCGGCGGCGGCATGGGCGGCATGGGCGGAATGGGCGGCATGGACTACTAACCGCTACTGATCCTTGAACTTCAGCCGCGCCCAAGGGCGCGGCTTTTTTATCGGCAGCCCGCCCATGACGCCCATGTGTCGAGGCCGACGCGCCTCTCGAGGATCTGGCGCGGGCCGGGCTTCCTGCCCGGCCAAGGTAGGCGGGACTCCGTCGCCCGTGCTAGCGGGCACGTCAATAAATTCCCTCTCGGTACAGAGCGCCGCGAGCTAGCTCTCGAGCGCTCTATGGGCGGCATGGACTACTAAGTCCACAGCCAAATCGTAGTATAATCAAAGGGCGCTCCCGAAGGGGGGCGCCCTTCTTGTATCATTGGTATCAGGAGGGGGAGCGCGGTTGGTCCAGCGGCGCGTTGCGCGCTATCGGACACGTTGCTCCCCCTGGGCTACGAAGTCCTCGCGGCGGCATAGCGCCGCTCCGGTCTTCTTCGCCCACCCCCACACATATGCCAGTCAGTTTCTGAAACTTATTACTTCTCAGGGCCTGGAAGAGACGGCAGTCCCAACTCCTTTAGGAAACCGTTGTGCTTGTCGCGCGCATTCTTAATTTCCTGCTCGATCTTTACCAGCCGACCGTGTACCTCCGCGAGGTACACTTCCTCCTCGGCGACCGCCGTGCTGACGTAGCGCGAGATGTTCAGGTTGAAATCGTTCTGGCTGATCTCTCCCATGCTCACGCGGCGCGAGTAGCGAGGCTCCTCCTTGCGATATTGATAAGCCTCGACGATTTTTTCGATGTCTTTGAGCCGCAACTGGTTCTGCCGCTTTCCCTTCTCGAAGTGCTCGGCGGCGTTTATAAACAGCACGTCGTCAGGCTTCTTGCATTTCTTGAGCACGAGGATGCAGACGGGGATGCCCGTCGAATAGAAGAGATTGGCGGGAAGGCCGATCACGGTGTCGATGTTGCCGTCAGTCAGGAGCTTGCGGCGGATCTTCTCCTCGGCGCCGCCGCGGAAGAGCACGCCGTGGGGGAGGATGATGGCCATCACCCCGTCGTCCTTCAGGTAGTGGAGACCGTGGAGGAGGAAGGCGAAATCGGCGGCACTCTTGGGCGCCACGCCATGGTTCTTAAAGCGCATGTCCTCGCCCATCGCCTCGCCGGGCTCCCAGCGGTAGCTGAAGGGCGGGTTGGCCACCACAGCGTCGAAGCGCGGCATCTTGGCGGGGTTGGTTTCACGCAGGAAGTCCCAGTCGTTGGTCAGGGTGTCGCCGTGGTAGATCTCGAACTCGCTGTCCTTTACCCCGTGCAGCAGCATATTCATGCGCACCAGATTGTAGGTGGTGATGTTCTTCTCCATCCCGTAGATCTTGCCGATGGTGCCTCCCGCCTCCTTCATGCGATGCCGCACGTTCAAGAGGAGGGATCCCGAGCCGCAGGCGAAGTCGAAAACGCTCTCCAGCTTGCTCCGCTTCCCGGTCTTGGGTTCCTGGCTGTCCAAGCTGACTAGTGCCGACAGGATCGAGGAAATCGCCTGAGGGGTGTAGAACTCCCCCGCCTTTTTGCCCGAGCCCGCGGCGAACTGGCCGATCAGGTACTCATAGGCGTCGCCGAGGGTGTCGGTATCGGAGGAGAACAGAGCCATCCCGCGCGCGATCTCCGAGATGACGGAGCAGAGCTTGGCGTTGCGCTCCTCGTACTTTCGCCCCAGCTTGTCCGAGGCGAGGTTGATCTCCGAGAACAGTCCCTGGAAACTGCTCTGGAAGGATTCCTCTTCGATATACTTGAAGCCCTTCTGCAGGGTATCGAGGAGGTTACCGTCCTGCGCCTTGGCCAGGCGTACTATGTTTTCCCAGAGGTAGTCCGGCTTGACGACGTAGTGGACCTTGCGGCGCATCTGCTTCTCGAACTCAGGCACGTCACCCGGGTTCTCCTCGTACCACAGGGCCAAGGGAGGCAGGGCACCCACCTCCGCGGGCTTGGGGTACTCACGCCCCAGCTCTTTTTTCGCTGCAGCCTCGTAGTTGCTCGAGAGGTAGCGCAGGAAGAGGAAGGAGAGCATGTAGTCGCGGAAGTCGTCGGCGTTCATCGCCCCGCGCAGTTGGTCTGCTATGTTCCAGAGGGTCTTACCCAGCTGCTTCTGGTTCTGTTCGGTCATGGCTTGGGTTCTTCCTTTCGCCGCGTCAGATATTTCTGTTTCGGGCTCTTCGGCTTGTCGGGGATGGTAAGCTCGAGAAGGCCGCGCTCGATGAGCGGCAGCAGGATATCGAGGCGGAAATGCTCTCGATCCTTTAGTCCGACATGCCGCATTATCTCATCTCTCGTCCTGGGTTCCCGACAAAACTCCAGGATCTGATCGGCCTTAAGTGAATCAACATGCGGGGGAACATGCGGGGTAACATGCGGGGTAGCTTGCGCGGTAGCTTGCGCGGTAGCTTGCGCGGCAGTCTCCTCGATCCGCCGCATGAAAAGAGCGCGGACAAAGCCAGCGAACTCGTAGTGGAGGGGCGGCAAGCCCGCCTCCTCCAGGAGGCTCTGCATACGCTTGATGGGCTCGTGACAAACGTGCAAGCCGATACCGGAGTATCGCCGATGCTCGCTCTTCATCACGCTTGCTCCACCTTGATAAAATCGCCGAGTCTTCGTGCGATCGTATCGAGACTTAGCCGAGGCAAGCTCCCGATGGCGCCCCTGATACGAGCCGAAGGAACAGAGGCGATAAAACTGACGCGCACGACGGATAGGGATTTCAATCCGCTATGATGAAACTCGGGAAGCGATGGATCGACAAGCAGATCCCAATCATCGATAGCCTTCTCGACCTGTGAAGAGATTCCGAGCACGAGCAAATCACCGTAGCCGGGAAGCATGCCAAGAAGGAATACCGGCCTCCACTTCTCTTCTCCATCCGTCTGCGGCAGGACGGCCAGCGCGATATCACCGCGCTTCATAATCAGGATTGCCTTCTCGGACTTCCGAAGCCGAGTACTCCGGCTCGGAATTGCCCCACGCGCCTGGTAGGCCAGCCAGCGCTGCGACTCGAATGCCCTCTAGTTC
>JANXYO010000107.1 GCA_025356015.1 Spirochaetaceae bacterium | reverse complement strand
CGACGATGACCGAAGGGTAGGACTCCTCGCCCGGCGCTATGAAGGTGAGGGGGGTGTTCCTCCCGAGCTGGCGGGAGGAGCTTATGGGCACCCCAAGGGAGTGCTGGTGGGTCAGTCTCTCCCTCGCGGCGAAGAGCTTGGCCTTCCTGTCCTCGGCCGCCGTCTCGGAGTCGGAGTTCTTCTCGATGAAGCGGAAGACTTCCTTGAAGAAGGCATCGAGCTTGGGCTGGTTGCGGAATACGAACTCGGGATTGGTCAGCCCGAGGGCCTTCGCGTACTCCTCGAGGAACCTCACCTCCTCATCGCCGAGGCCGGCCCCGCGGGCCACCCTGCGGAAGGCCCCCTTGCTGAATGATGCGGACGAACGCTCTGGCTTTGAGCCCGAGGATCTGCCCGATTCCCCCTTGAGGCCGCGGTAGATGAGGGCGGCGACCACGATGACGGCGATGACGGCGAGAGTGCCCCACAGTACGCCCATTTCTCCACTCGAAGCGCCCGAATGCCAGAGGTTGGTGGTCTGGGCGATCGGCAGCTGCATGCTCATACCGATGGCAGAGCCTCCTCCATGGCGCTGAAGAAGCTCTTCATGCGCGGAAGCACTTCGTACTCGGCGAGGTCGCCGATGAGGACTGCGTCCTTGTTCTCGAAGGCGCCGGTCAGCTCCCTGAGGATCCCGTTGAAGGAGGCGTAGAAATCGGCCAGGGCCTGGCCCTGGATCTGCAAGGAGTCGGTGTCGAGGCCCTTACGCTTGAGCTCGGGTATCAGGCGGATGACCTTGTTGAAGACCTCGATGAAATAGAGGACGACGCTCATCGCCCTGTCCTCCTTGCCCGTCTGCAGGAAGACGGGAAGCTCGGCGAGCTCGGCCTCCTGGGCGGTGAAGAGGGCGGAAGCCGAGTGCATCTCGCGCTCGGGCTCGAGAAGCTCGGCCAGGCGCTCCCTGAAGACGGGAAGCAGGCGCTCGGCCTGGACCTTGATCTCGGCCTTGAAGGCGAGGCTGGGCGGCACGGGGCCCGTGGAGCCCTGGCCCGGATCGACAGCCCTCTCGAGGAGGGCCGAGAAGCCCTGGACGAAGGAGAGCTCGTCGGCGGCGAAGAGCCCGGCGAAGGCATCGCGGAGGTCGATGGCCCCGGCGCGGAGGGTCTGCCAGTCGCTTTCCTCCCCGCTCTCGCTGGCGTCGCGCACGAGGCTGATCAGCTCAAGGAGGGTCTCGAGGGCGCGGACCCTTATGGTGGACGCGGGCTCGGCGCTGATCTCAATCGAGCCGATGGCCGCCAGCGGCCTTCCCGCGGTGGAGGAATAGCTTTCGGCGTCGACCGCGACCCCGTCGACCGTGATGCCGATGATGACGCCACCGGATTTCTCGATCATGTCGTCGGCCGCGGCAAGGGCCTCCCCGAGGGTGTCGCCCTTGGCGGTCCCCAGATCGAATGCTTTGCCGTTCACTGCGATGTTCATCTGCTCTCCTCGGACTCTCTGCTGCTGCTGCCTTACTGGCCGCCGTTCTTGGCGAAATTGTCTATGGCGCTCGAGGTGCCCTGCATCTGGCTCAGGGCCCCCTCCATCATCCCGTACTTGCGCTTGAGCTCGTCCTGCTTGGCCAAGATCCTCTCGTCCAGGGAGGCTATCGTCCGCTTCTCGGCCCCCACCTCGGTGTCGATGGTGCCCGTCTTAATAGCGACGATGCCGCCTGTGTCGACGTAGGGCTTGAGCATCGCGTCGAGGGAGTAGCCCGCCCCCGAGTCGACTATCAGGTCGCCGTTCGTATCGTTACCGAAGAGCTGCCGCACCGCGTCGAAATGCTCATCGAGGGCTTTCTTGAGGCTCTCCTCGTCGACCTCGAGGTAGCCGCGCATCTTGGAGACATCATAGCCCGTGCCGCCGCCCGGTTTGCGGGCGTCTGAGGCGATTCCCGCCTGCGCGAGCAGGGCCATGTCGGTGCCGGCCGAGGTGGGATAGGGGTTCATCATGATCCTCTGGAGGGAGGTCTTGAGCATCGAGAGGGTAGGGTCCCCCTGGAGGATGCCCAGCCTGTCGCGCATCGTCTTCCTCTGGTCGTCGGTGAAGTAGGATATCTCCCCGATCAGCCTGTCGTCCTTCTGCGAGAAGATGTTGATCGAGGCCATGAGGCGGTTGTAGTTGCCGATCATCTCGACGACTGCTTCCTGTATCGCCGGGCGGTTGGGCTCGACGCTGAGCTTGATCGGCTTGTCGGAGGCCGTCTTGAGGTTCAGGGTCACGCCGGGGATCAGGTCAGAGACCGCGTTCGTGGGCCGCTCCGCCTCGACCCCGTCGACCTTGACCAGGGCATCCTGGGCCAGGGAGATGGGCTTCTTTGGCTTTAGGCCCCCGGTCTCGGCGGGGTCGAAGATCCTCACCGCGGTCACCTCGAGGCGCCTCGTCGTGTCCCTCACCCTGAAGGCCACAGCGCCCAGCTCGCCCAGGTAGTCGGCGAGCTTGACCGTGAGCTTCTGGCTCCCCTCGCCGTCCTGGAGCTTGGGCAGGGCAATCTGCCTGCCGTCGCTTCCAAGGAGGCTCGCCATGCCGAGGTCCTCGACCCTGGGCGGCTGGGGCGGAGGAGCCCATTCGGGGAGGGCCGTGGCGGAGGACGAGCCCGTCACCGAAATGCCCTCGTAGCTGGCCGAGCCGACGGGGGCCACCACAGGCCCGGGGGGAGGGCTGGCCTGTTCGGGGTTGCCGAGGCGCTGGAGCCGGTACTCGATCTCGAGTACGAGGCCCGAGGAGGGCAGGGAGGGCAGGACGGGAAGCTTGGCCTCGCCCCCCGCGACGAGGGAGAGGCTCGGCTTGGGCTGGGTGGCGAGGCTCACGAGGGCTGGATCGATCGGCCTCTCCCAGCTCTGGGCCCTCGAGACATCGAGCTCGCGCCTCGAGCTGGCCACCTTCTCCATGAGGCCGGCGCCGAGGGCGAGGGCCTCGGAATCCCCGGTGAAGCCGAGGCGGTTCTGGGAGCCGGTCTTGAGCGACTCGATGAGGATCGAGCTGGTGTCGGGCCTGACCGCGATGACCTGGGCCCTGATGAGGTCACCGCCCTTCTTGTTGAGGGCCTCGGCGAAGTCCTTGGCCGTGCCTCCGGGGAAGCGGAGCTCGAGGGTCTTGTCGCCCACCGTGAAGCCGTAGACGCCCCCCGGGACCTTGTAGTCCTTGGCGAGTTCGCCCGAGATGAACCTGTCGGCCTGGGCGACGCGCTCGACGAGGATGCTGCTGGTCTGCTCGATGGCCTCGCGGGTGGCGGAGGCGGTCAGGCTGTCCTCGTTGGAGGACTTCGCGACGCGCTCGCTAAAGGGGTTCCGGAAGGAATAGAGGTTGCGCGCCTCGTCTCTGAGGGTGGAGAGGTTGCGGTTGAAGTCGAGCCAGACGGCCTTCTGGTCCTCGAGGGACTTGAGCCGTTCCGCGGCCTTGTCCCGCGGAACCCGCTCGAGCTTCATGAGGCCTTCTATGAGCTTGTCGGTGCCGTACTTGCTGGTGCCGACGCCGGGAATTGAGAAATCTGACATAGACGCCTCGATGGGAGCTGGCGAAAGCGGGGATCGAGATCCGGCCCTGTCAGGCCTGCTTGTCGAAGAGGAGCCCTATCACTTCGCGGATGCGCTCGTAGACCCTTTGCAGTTCCACGGGCGGAATCTCCCTCACTACCTTATCGGTTTCGGTGTCGATGACCTTGACGACGACCTCCCCGAGCTTCTCGTTGAGGGAGAACGAAAGCCTGCGGTTGAAGGCCGCGCTCGCCCCCTCGAGGCCGCGTATCGCGGTCTGGAGCTGGGCCGGACTGAGTCCCGCCGCTGCCTTCGCTTCCTCCGCCGCCAGTTCAGCGGGGCCGAGGTGTGGTGCTGCGACGTGCTTCGAGCCGTCGAGGTTTGGAGTGTGTGCTTGGATCGCAGGTACGTCGAGAGCCATGGCTGCCTCCGACTTTGGGCGCCCCCGTGGGGCCCTTGGAGGGCTCGTGGGGATGCCAAAGAGAAAAGACGGCGGGGAGGGGGCGCGATCCCCCCCCGCCGAAAAACCGTGTCCGCCAGTTGGCGCGCAGACTGCTGCGCGCATCCAGCCGGACACCAGGGGAATTAGAGAGAAGACGTCCAGAAGTCTCTCGTCACCCCTATGGGAACGGAAAATTTAGCCGAGAATCTGCATCACGTTCTGAGCGCGGGTATTGGCCTGCGCGAGCATCGCGCTTCCGGCGCGGTCAAGGATCTGGTTCTTCACGTACTGAACCATCTCGCTGGCCATGTCGGTGTCGCGGATCCGGCTCTCTGCGGCCTGGAGGTTCTCAGCCGCGACTCCTACTCCCTTCGCCGCCATTTCAAAGCGGTTCTGGTAGGCGCCGAGGTCGGCGCGCTGCTTGGAGACCGTCTTGAGGGCGGTGTCGAGCATGCCGATGGCCGTGTTCGCCTTGTCCGGATCTTCGATGGAGATGGTGCCTACGGCTCCCTGCGCGCCCTGGAGCCCGAGGGCCGTGGCGGTCATGGTGCCGATGAACACCAGCTTATTCTGATCCATGTTCGCGCCCACCTGGAACTGCATTCCCGCCCCGCCCTTCGCAAAGCGTCCGGTAAGGAGGTTCATGCCGTTGAACTGGGCGTGGCTGGCGATCCTGTTGATTTCGTCCACGAGCTGGGACACCTCAACCTGAATCTGCATGCGGTCTTCCTGGGTGTAGACGCCGTTGGCGCTCTGCACCGCGAGCTCTCGCATGCGGTGAAGGATGTCCTGGTTCTCCTGGAGGTAGCCTTCCGTGGTCTGGATGAAGGAGATACCGTTTTCGATGTTGCGCGTGGCCTGGTTGAGGCCGCGGACCTGTCCGCGGAGCTTCTCGGAGACCGCGAGCCCAGAGGCATCGTCGCCCGCCCTGTTGATCCTCATGCCGGAGCTGAGCTTCTCGATATCCTTGGCGATGTCGGTGCCGGTGATACCGAGCTGGCGATTGGCGTACATGGCGCTCATGTTGTGATTGATGATCATGTGACCCTCCTTGAGTTGTGTCGCGGCGGCTTTCCTTGCCGCCTGCGTTCTTGCGCGCACGACGATCGGGGGAGGGGACTGTTTTCGCGCCGTCCCCTTCCGTTCATCCCCGTGCGGCGAGGAGCGCGCCCCTTCTGACGGGAGCTCTCTTCACCTGGTGCACGCTTTAGGAGGGTATTTGTCAAAGATCGACGGTGAGGGAGCCCCCCTAGGGGGCCCCCTCACCAAGTATCATACTGCCTTACTGGAGCAGCTGCAAGACCGATTGCGTCCTCTGGTTGGCCTGGGCGAGCATCGCCCCGCCTGCCTGGACCAGGATCCTGTTCTTCGTGTAGGCGACCATCTCGCTGGCCATGTCGGTGTCGCGGATGCGGCTCTCGGCGGCCTGGAGGTTCTCGGCACCGACATCGATGCCCTTGATCGCGTGCTCGAGGCGGTTCTGGTAGGCGCCGAGGTCGGCCCTCTGCTTGTTCACCTTCTTGAGCGCCTCGTCGAGGACGCCGATGGTGCGGTTCGCCCCGTCCGAGTCCTGGAGGGAGATGATCCCGTCGTTGGACACGTTGCGGACTCCGAGGGCCTTGGCGGTCATCGTGCCGATGAAGATCCTGGTGCGCTGGTCCATGTTCGAGCCGATGTGGAGCCACATCGAGCCGGTGACCTGGTTCGAGCCGTTGTCGCGGGCGAACCTGCCGGTGAGAAGGTTCATGCCGTTGAACTGGGCGTGGCTGGCGATCCTGTCGAGCTCGTCCACGAGGGAGGAAACCTCGACCTGGATCTGCATGCGGTCCTCGTTGGTGTAGACGCCGTTGGAGGACTGGACGGAGAGCTCGCGGAGGCGCTGCAGGATGTCCTGGCTCTCCTGGAGGTAGCCTTCCGTGGTCTGGATGAAGGAGATGCCGTTGGAGGC
>JANXYO010000017.1 GCA_025356015.1 Spirochaetaceae bacterium | reverse complement strand
GCCGCCCTGGCCCAGGCGGGCCACGAGGTGACGAACCTCGGCATCGACATCAAGGAAAGGGTCGACTACCCCGACATGGCGAGCCTCGCCTGCGCCGAGTTCAAGAAGGGCGGCTATGATTTCGGGATCCTGCTATGCGGGACCGGGATCGGCATATCGATCGCCGCGAACAAGGTGGAGGGGATACGCTGCGCCCTAGTCCACGACCGCTTCACGGCGGCGATGGCCCGCGCGCACAACAACGCCAACTTCATCGCCCTGGGCGGGAGGGTCGACTACCCTGTCCCGCCCGAGGAGATTGTCGCCGCCTTCATCGAATCGAGCTTCGAGGGCGGCAGGCACGCCGACCGCGTCGCCAAGATCATGGCGATCGAGGGCTGCTAGCGCCTGACCTCGAAGTTGCGGAAGGACACCCCCGCGCCGAGGGTGCGGAGCGAGACAGTCACGCCCGAGCCGATCCCGAAGAATGTCCTGTAGGCCGCCCTCACCACGTCGTTGACCGCGACCACGATGAACTCGGCCTGGGGATCGTAGAGGACGTCGACCTTGTTCCAGCGGGCGAGGCCCTCCTGGACCTGGGCATCCATCACCCTTCCCATGTTGACGTCGTCATCGCTCTTGTAGATCTGCAGGTAGGTCTCTGGACCCCCGCGCATCTTCACGTCCCGGGTGAGCCACACAAGGAGACTCTTGCCCTCCCCATAGCCCCGCGGCTTCTTGACCGCGTCGGCGAAGAAATGCAGGCCGGCTCCAACCCAGCCCTTGTCCCCCGTGCGCACCTCGAAGGAATAGAGGGTCGGATTCTTGGTCTGGAGGGCGGGGAAGCTCAGCCTTGAGAAGTACTGGGCCGGGTCGAGCTGGGAGGCGAGCTCCCCGTCGATCTTCCAGGCCCCCACGGAGCGGGTCACGCCCTCGAAGCCCGAGCGCAGGAGCTCGGGATAGTCGCGCGAGGAAAGGCGGCGCTCCCCCCAGGCGATGAGCTTGGTGGAGATGCCGGCGCCTTCCTTCTCGAGTGCGGCGATCCTGGCCTCAAGCTCCGCTACCTTTGCGCGGAGGCCAGCGGCCTCGGCCTCGAGGGCCTTGGACTTCGCCATTCCGTCCTGGATCGTGGCTTGGGCGGCAGTTAGGTCCTCCTGGCTGCGCGAGGCCCTCGTGTCGGCGGCCTTCGCGGCGTCCGTGGCAGCCTGGGTCTCGGCCTTCGCGGCATCCTCGGCCGAACTGGCCTTCTCCTTGAGCTCGTAGGCCTGGGCCCGCAGTTCATCGATGATGGAATTAGCCTCGTCCAGCCTGGTCCCGAGTCTCTGGATCTCGGCGAGAAGATCGGCGGCACCGACCTCGGGGGAGGCGGGCGAGGGAGCAGGGGCAGTGGCATCGGGAACGGCCGGAGAGGCGGGAGCGGGAGCGGCAGGACCCGCAGCCGGTGCCGGCTCAGGGGAAGCCACGGCCCCGCTCGCGAGAGCCGCGGGGGCTGAAGGGGCCGCGGCGTCGGCCGCCGGAGCGGCGGCGGGAGGACTGGCGTCAGGGGTGGATCCCGCCCCCGCGGTCTGGCCAAAGGCGAGGCCTCCGAGGGACAGTGCTGCTATAAGAACGGGGATCGTCATTCGCATAAACTACCTCGCGGCCTATCGGTCCTCGGAATCGAGGCGCGCGCCCCCTCATTCAAAGGGAAGCGATGCGCGCCTTCCCTTGAATATCGGCGGGGGGAGGGAGAAAAGTTATTGCGATCGAGGTTCGAGAGGGCGGACCAGAAGCTCCAAGGCCCTCAGGCGTATGCCGCGAGGGCTTCACCGGCCAGCTTGAGGAGATCCCCGCGAGCCAGGACCCTGGAGGCGCCGTAGATCGCCGCCCCAAGGAGGCCTGCGTCGGGCCCCAGGAGGGCATCCTCGAATCTGCAGCCGGCATAGCCTCCGTCGTATACATGGCCGGGCACGAGGGCGGCCACGTCGGCTATCAGGGCGCCCGCCCCGGCCATGACCCCGCCGCCGAAGACCACGGTATCGGGGGCGAGGAGGGCAAGGGCCGAGGCTATGCCCCGCGCGAGGGCGTCGGCGGCTATGCCGTGGACTTCGCGGGCAAGCTCGTCCCCCTCCGCGAAGGCAGCATAGACTTCGAGGGCGGTGGTGCTGCCGCCTGCGGCGAGTATGCGGTCCGCGAGCGAGCCGCTTCGGGCCAGGGCGAGCTCAGCGGCGATGCGCGCTATCGAAGGTCCCGAGGCATAGGCCTCGACGCAGCCCTCGCGCCTGCAGGCGCAAAGCCTGCCCCCGGGGGCTATGATCACGTGGCCTATCTCCACGGCCTTGTCGTCAACACCGCGCAGAAGGTGGCCATCGTCGATGAAGCCCCCGCCTATCCCTGTCCCCAGGCCCACGAAAAGGAGGGCCCGGGATTGGCCGCCCCGCACCGCCCACTCCGCGTAGGCGGCGAGGTTGCCGTCGTTGCGCACAAAGGCCGGAGCGCCGGCCTTTGTAGCCGCGGCCGAGCCGAGCTCTGTCCCCGCCAGCCCGGGATGTTGACAGCCTCGGCTGCTATCCTCCCCTCCTCGTCCACCGCCCCCGGTGTCCCGATCCCGACAGCCCCCACGGGTCCTTGTTCGAGGAGCCGGCCCAGGACCTCGTCGGCGGCCCTGAGGATCGAGGACGCCCCCGCCTCGATGGGGGTGCGCAGGGCAAAACGCGAGGAGATCTGGCCGTCGGCCTCGAGCCTGCAGCCCTTGATGCCATGGCCCCCGATGTCGAGGCCTATCCAGGCCCTCGCCTCGCTCACAGCTCGTAGCGCTCCCCGTACTTGACCACCTGGACCTCCTTGATGCCCTTGCCCAGGAGGAAGTCCTCCATGTGCTTGAGCCCAGAGGGCTCGCCGTGCACCAGGAAGACCTTCTTGAGCCGCTCGAGGTCGAGGACGGAGAGCCAGTCCCAGGATTCCTGGTAGTCGGCGTGGGCGGAGAAGGCGTTGATCTCCTCGATGTGGGCCCTCACCTTGAAGATCTCACCGTGGATGCGCACCTCGCTCTCGCGGTCGCGGATCCTCCGGCCCAGGGTGTTCGCGGCCATATAGCCCACGATGAGGATGGTGTTGCGCGGGTCGGAGATCACATGGATGAGGTGGTGCTGGATCCGCCCCGCCTCGCACATCCCGTCGGCCGAGATGATGACGGCTGGACCCTCGAGGGCGTTCAGGCGCTTCGAGTCCTGGACGCTCGAGGAGAAGTGCAGGGAGTTGAAGCCGAAGGGGTTCTGGTGGTGGCGGATGAAGGCCTCGTGGGTCTCGTGGTCGTAGCACTCGGGATGGATCTGGAAGATCGAAGTCGCGTTGATCGCCATGGGCGAGTCGACCCAGATGGGAATGTCCGGAATCTTTTTCTGGTCGGCGAGGAGGTGGAAATAGAAGACGAGCTCCTGGGTCCTCTCTATAGCAAAGGCCGGGATCACGATCTTGCCACCGCGGGCCGCCGTCTCGTTCACGATCCTGGCGAGCCTGTCCATCGCGTCGACGTTGGACTCGTGGAGCCTGTCCCCGTAGGTCGCCTCGAGGACGATGTAGTCGGCCGGCGGTATCACCGCGGGGTCGCGGATTATGGGCTTCCCCTTGCGCCCCAGGTCCCCGGTGAAGGCTATCGTCACCTCCCGGCCCGAGCGGTCGCGGGCATGGGTGTAGCACATCGCAGAGCCCAGGATGTGGCCCGCGTCGAAGAGTTCGATCTTTATCCCGTCCCCTATGGGCAGGGGCCTGTTGTAGGACACGGTGACAAACTGGCCCGTCGCCGCGATGACATCCTCCTCGTCGTAAAGCGGCTGCCAGTTGAAGCTCTCCCCGCGCTTGCGCGCCTGATTCGAGAGGTACTCCGCGTCCCGGGCCTGGATCGCGGCCGAGTCCATCATCACCACCCCCGCGAGGTCACGGGTGGCCGGAGTGGTGTAGATGTTGCCGCGGTAACCGCGCTTGGCGAGCAGGGGCAGCATCCCGCAGTGGTCGAAATGGGCATGGGTAAGGATCACGGAGGACAGGCTCTCGGGGTCGGGGATGAGGGTCCTGTTCTTCTCCTCGGCGACCTCGCGCCTTCCCTGGAAGGCCCCGCAGTCGACGAGGCAGCGCGCCCCGTCGACGGTCAGGACATGCTTCGATCCGGTCACTTCGCCGGCTCCGCCCTCGGAATGCAGTCGTATGCTCATGGTCGACAGTCTAGCGCCGATCCGGGGAGGCTGCAATTCGGGGGAAGGGGCGAAGGGGGAGGACGTTTTCGGAAAAAGGCCCCAACTAGGCTACGAAGGGCCTCGTGCCGACGCCCATGCCTCGCCTAAGGGCTCGGCTTGACGCTGGGAGTCGATTGCCGTGTTCACCTTCGGCGAACGACGTCATCGAATCGCGCCGGTGTCCTCGCTCTGCGCCTCGTCAGAACAGCGGCGCAGAGATGCGGAATCCCGCGGCGTCCTCGTCCATCCCCCGATCAGCATCACGGAGTGCGCGGGGAACAGCAGTCCAGCCCACTGCGGTAGCTCATCAAGGATGCTTTGGTCACCTATCCTCCTGTGCCACAGCCCGCCGTAACACCAGTCCCTCTTGTTCTCGACCTGGTTCGCCTTTACCGGGTTCTCGTCGATGTAGTCGAAGACTTCGACGAGGGCCCACAGACCGACAATGATCCTCGAAAAGAAGCGGCAGCCCCAGACGTGGCCGGTTAGGCTCCTGATCCGATTGAAAGCCATCGCGAACACACTCAGGATCCACCTCATAATGGTGGAGAGGCTCTCTCCCCTTCCCGGCTGGATGACAAAGTGGAAATGGTTGCCCATGACACAGAAGTTCTCCATGCGGAAGCGGTACTTCTGCTTCGCCCGCCTCACCACCGACAGAAAGAGCTCCTTCATCGGCCCCGCATCCAGGATCATCTCCTTGCGGTTCGCCCGCGCCGTCACGTGGTAGCGGGCATCCTCCTGAAGTTCCCGTGGCTTTCTCATGCTCAACACACGCCCGCGAGGCCTCGACTTGCTTGAATTGAGGACTGTCCCCCACGGAAGCCCCGGAAGCCTACAGCAGGAAGAACAGCGCGGCGCCGGTGACCGCCACCGCCGCGCCGACGATTTCCAGGGGCCGCACGCGCTGCTTAAGGAGGATGATCGAGGGCGGGATTATGAGCACTGGTGTGAGGGCCATGAGGGTGCTCGCGGCTCCGGCGTTCGCGCGCTGAAGGGCGAAGAGGGACAGGGCTACGCCGAGGAAGGGCCCGAAGACGCAGCCGATCGCCGTGTTCCTCAGGGAATAGCCGTCACGTATTGACGCGAAGGTCTTCCGCGCCTGTCCCACGAGGATGGCCTGGATCGCGAAGCCGAGAAAGGCGACAAGGACCCTGATCTGGGTCCCCGACACGACGTCGTAGCCTCCGAGGCCCAGCTTGGAGAAGATGAGGCCCAGGGCCTGGAACACCGAGCTGAAGAAGGCGAACACGAAACCTTTGGCGGGCAGGGCGAGCGGACCCGTCCCAGGTTTCGTCTGGGCCCTCGTCCCGACCACGAGGCCGATGCCGGCGATGACCACCACCATGGCGATTGCGCTCTCGGGCCGCGGCTTCTCCCCGAGGATGACGAAGCCGAAGAGGGTGGTGAAGAGGGGGGTCAGGGCCTGGAAGATGACGGTGATCCTCGAGCCAATGAGGATGTATGCGTTGAACAGGAAATAGTCGGCTATGACGAATCCGACGATTCCCGAGACGGGCAGATAGATCCAGGCGCGAAGCGGGGCGTCGATAGGGAAGGCCATACCCCGCATCAGGAGCCCTGCAAGGCCCAGCAGGAAAAAGGCGCCGAGCACCTTGTAGAGGTTTACGGCGAGGGCGCCAATCCGCCTCGTGGCTCCTTCGAAGAATATGGCCGAGGCGGTCCAACAGATCGCCGTACCGAAGGCCGCGAGCTCTCCCAGTCTTTCCATGGTCCGCGCACTATATACGAAACCCATTCCGAAGGTACACAGGTGCCCCTTGCGATCCCCCCTCGCGCCCCCTCCCGACCTGGCGCGGCGGCTGGGTTTGACTTGGGCCCTGAACGGGCCTACAGTAGAAATTGGCTTAGGGCACAGGAGGCGAATCATGGCAATCATCACGATCGCCCGGGAAATCGCTTCGCTCGGCGAAGAGGTGGCACGGGAGCTCTCACGGGTCACGGGATACCGCCTCGTGGACAGGGAATTCCTCGAAAAGCGGCTCGGGGAATTCGGAGTCAGTTCGGACAAGCGCCAGAAATACGACGAGAAGAAACCCGGCTTCTGGGCTTCACTCTCCCAGGAGCGCGACGACTACCTGCACTACCTCAAGACCGCGATGTTCGAGGAATGTGTGGGGGGCACCTGCATCATCGTCGGGCGCGGCGGGGTAGCCGTGTTCAAGGGCGTCCCCAACACCCTAGCTGTCCGCCTAGTCGCCCCTCTCGCCGTCCGGATCGAACGCGTTATGCGTTTCTACTCCTGCGACGAGCGCCACGCCCTCCAGATCCTCGAGCAGAGCGACCACGACAGGATCGGGTTCCACAAGTACTTCTTCTCCCTCGACTGGAGGGATTCCCGCGAGTATGACCTGGTCATCAACACCGCGCGTTCGGACGTCTCGCGCATCGCCGCGGCCATCGACTCGGTCCGCTCCCTCACGGTGGACAAGGAGAGGGAGGAGGCCGGACGCCTCTGCCTCTCCGACCTCCTTCTGTGCCAGACCGTCGTGACCGAGATCGTCTACCTGCGCAGGGTCCCCGTCCATTTCCTCGAGGCCACGGGCGAGGGCGGCCGCGTGGTCCTGCACGGTGTGGCGAACACCCAGGCCGCGATAGACGCCGCCCTGGCCGCGGCCAGGTCAGTGAAAGGCGTGGTCGAGGCTGAGAGCGCGATCCAGGTGGTGCAGGAATTCACGGTGATGCCTTAAGGCTCGACTGAGACCCTGGCTCATCTTCCCTGCGATGCCGCCCTTGTGGCACTCCGACCCCACGGGCTAGTATCCGGTCATGCAGATCTTGACCGGATTCCACGCGATAGAGGAGCGCCTGCGCTCGGCGGTCTCGAGGGCGGCCCCCCTACCCAAGGGAACCCGGCTTCTTGTCACGGGTTCCGGCCCCCGAATAAAGGCCATCCTCCTTCTCGCCTCGAGCCTCGGCCTCGTGCCCCAGAGACCCGCGAAGCCAGAGCTCGACCGTCTCGCCCCAGACAACAGGGGCGTCGCCCTCCAGTTCGAGGAGGACGAGGGCGCGCCTGAGGCCGACCTCGAGTCCTTCCTGGCCGGCGCTGGGGAGGACGCCCTCGTCCTGGTGCTTGACCACATCGAGGATCCCCAGAACTTCGGCGCGATCCTCCGCTCGGCCGACATCTTCGCCGTCGACCTCGTCATCGCGCCAAAGCGCCGCTCGGCACCCCTCTCCGACGCGACGGCGCGGGCCTCGGCCGGTGCCCTGGCCCATGTGCCGCTGACCCTCGTGCCCAATCTCGCCGAGGCCCTGAAGCGCCTCGCCAAGGCCGGTTTCTGGCGCTACGCGGCGGACATGTCGGGCGAGGAGGTCGCCTCGGCGGAGCTGCCCAGGAAGTGTGTCCTCGTCCTCGGCAACGAGGGCCAGGGCGTCTCGCGCCTCCTGCGGGAGGAGTGCGATGCCGCCCTCTCGATCAAGCAGCGCGGCCACGTGGATTCGCTCAACGTCTCGGCGGCGGCGGCCATCCTCATGCACGAGTTCAGGCGGCGCTACCCGGCCCCCTGATGGCTCGAGCGAGGCGGCGCGGGACCGGACCTCGCTAGCGCTTGCCCGCGACGACCTCGAAGTCCCTGCTCGCCAGAAGCCTCTCGTCGTCCCAGAGCTCGATGGTCCAGCGTCCTGGCTCCATGTCGCCAGCCTCGCGGAAGCTCCACCAGGCAGCAGTCTCGACGCGGTCTCGGGCAAGGAGGCGGGCCTCGCTCGTCGCCCGGGACTCTCCCTCCCTGCCCCCGCTCTCTGGACGGCGGACGAGGGCACGGAGCTCGAAGACTCCGCCCTTCCCCGAGCCGATGGCGCGGAACATGAAGCCGAATATGATGCCCTCCTTGAGCGGGATGACCGTGGTCACCCTGTCGAGGTCGGCGCCTATGAGCCGGTAGGCGGCTTCGCCCTCCTCCCCTGCCACTGCCTCTATCTCGCCCAGGAAGGTGCCGCAGCCGAGGACGTCGATGCGGTCCAGAGTCGGCTTCTCCATGCCATTCCCGCCCGGCGCCGGAGCCTCGTGCGCCGCGGCCAGCTGCCTTGGGGAATCGGCCTTTCCGATGAGCCAGGAGGAAAGGTCCTCGAGGGCCTTCCCACCGCCGTCGGCCCCCCAGACCGATAGGCGGTTCCTGCCCAGGAAGCGCAGGGTCCGGCCGAAGGCCGATGCGGCGCCGGCGTCGAGATAGTCGCCGAGGGCTGAGCCCTCCTCGCCCCTCCACACCGACACGAGGGCGAGGGCGCATCCAATGCTGTCCGATGGCATCTCTCCCTGGGGCCAGACCGAGAAGCGCCTCACCCCGTCGCCCAGGCTGTAGGACTTCCGGAGGAGGACGGTGTTGGCGCAGTAAAGGCCGAAGCCGTAGAAAATGGGGAGAAGCTCGGGCAGGAGGGCCTTCTCCTCGTCCTTCAATGAGGTGCCGGCCAGGACCAGGGGAGAGAGGGCCCGGGCGACCGAGGCGACGAGGGCGTCGGGAGCCCTCTGGAGGCGATCGTCCACGGAGAGGATCCTGTCGGCGTGTGACCCGCGCCCCTCCTCCTCGAGGATCCTTGTAGGGCTGCCGTCGGCGTGGAAGCTGACCTCGATGGCGGCCTCGACCCCCATTCTCGCCGCGACCTTAGCCACAAGCCTTTCGACGCTCCCCATCGCCCCGCTCCAGCTACGCTCGACGAAGCTGTCCTCGGGAAGGAGGGTCTTGAGCGACCGGAGCTCGACCCCGCGGACGAGGGCGATGATGGATGCCCCGCCCCGCACGAGGAGCCTCATCTCCTCGATGCCGAGCGGCGGTCTGGGCTTCAGTCCGAACATGGCCTGTCTCCTCGCGTCGTTTGTGTCACAGGTCCCATATCTCGCCAAAACCGTGCTCGCGCTCGCAGTAGCGGCAGACGAACACCGTGCCGGGCTCCCCAGCCTTGCCTTCCTTGCGGATGAAGGAGGGGGTCACCCCCTCGGCCTGGGCGGGATTGGAGACGCAGAGCTCGTTCTTGCAAGATATCTCGTCGAAGCCGTAGATGCGGGGGGGCATCGTGAGCCGGTATTTCCTCACCACCCTCGCGCCATGGATTAGGTTCAATGTGCATCCTGGCGCGATCGCCGCCAGCTTCTTGAGGTCGCGCTCGCCGAAACTCGCCACATCGGGCAGGGACATGATCCCCTTGAAGACATTGCTTCCCAGGTTCGAGTGGTACACGCCATGGCTCGAGCGCAGATTGAGCTTGAACACGCGCCGGATCGCGTCTATGTGGTTCCAGATCTCGTCGACCTTCCTGCCCGAGGAGATGTGGTCGATGACGATGCCCTCCTCGACGGGCTTGATGCCCACCTTGTGCTCGGGCTTCGAGCCCAGGGCGTGGCCGCCCGAGACGGCGACCTCGCTTATGAAGTCGTCCTCGAAGCTCCGGGGAGCCACGAACTCGCCCTCGTAGTCCGAACCCAGGAGTCCGGATACCATGCCCATGAGGACGATGCGGGTCCAGTAGCCGTTGGCCGACTGGCCGTCCCAGCCGTTCAGGGGCAGGTCGTCGAGGAAGGTGGGGTTGGTGGGGCTGCGCCTGTCCCTTGGCAGGGGATGGTAGAAGCGCGTGCCTTCGGGCAAGAGGCCGAGCATGTCCTTGCGGAAGGTCACGGCCTTCCTGAGCTCGCCCTCGCGCTCGCGCACGGTGTCGCCCATGCGCTCGAGCTGGAGCCGGGTGAAGTACCAGATGGGGGCGACATCGCGCGATGCGAGGTACTCATCGAGGAACTCGAAGACCCTCACCTCGTAGCCGTTGTCGCGCATGCGGGAGACCAGGGCCTGGGGCATGCCGAGGATCTCGGGCGCGACGAGGTCGACCTTCACCTCGGCGAAGACCTTGAGCCCGTCGACCTTCGAGTGGACCGTCCTGCCATGGTAGAGGTCGCCGGTGAGGGCGATGTGGATCCTCTCGTCCCGCCAGCCGAGCTGCTCGAGGAAGCTGAACTCGTCGAGGAACTCCTGGCTCGGATGCTCGTGCTTGCCGTCGCCGGCGTTGAGGAAGGAGGCCCGGGGGCGGCCCGTCAGTTCCGCATAACGTCCCAGCGAGTCCTCGAGGGAGCGGCAGACCCCCTCGAGCTTCGAACGCACGACGAAACAGGACTCATCGGCGTAGCCATAAAGCATCCTCACCGCGTCGCTCATCGACTCGTTCTTGTTGAAGGAGGAGGTGGCCGCGTCGAACACGTTCGTCCGTGCCCCCAGGAACTCGGAGGCGTTGCGGAAGGACTCCCGCGTCCGGGTCGAATCCTCCATGAAGATGAGGTAGACCGAGTAGTCACGGTCGTCCATCCTAAACGCCGCGGTGTCCCTGCCCTCGCCCACTGCCTGTTTGAGCTCCCGGGCCTTGCGGTACAGATAGCGCTGCTCATCGAGGGCAAGGTCGCCCACGACCGCCACCGTCCGCCCCTTGAAAGGCCCCTTCCTCTGCGACATCACTTCCTCCCAGAATAGCGCCAATTATAAAAGAATGCACCTGGACGCGCCGAGGCGCGGAGGGAAGATCGCCCCCCCCCCTTGAGTCTCTGCGTCTATGGGCTTCGGCTCTTCTCGCAAGCCCTAGGGCTTCAGCTCCTTGACCGTCTGGAGGGTCTCGGCAGAGAGGACGGCGAGGCTGCCGGCCGGGGTCTGGACGATGATCCCGCCGCCACCCTCGACCAGGGCCGTGTAGGGATTGACCGCAGCCTTTGACCTGGCCGTTTCCTTGAGGTCGGCGCCGAAGCGCGCGAGGAAATACGAGCCCCCATCCCCCTTGGCGACGGCGAACAGGGCCTCGCCGAGCTTCCACACCGGGCTGTCGGCAAACATCTCGCTCTGGCCGTCGGCGACGTCCTCGAGCGAGGTCTTGTCCAGCTTCATGAGCTTGACGCCGCCGGGGGCGCCATCGCGCCCGGCGATTGCGACGAAAGCCTCGCCCGAGTCGACGATGGAGCGAGGATGGAGGCTGTTGATTCGCGATGAGCGGATCAGGCTTCCGCCCTCGGCGTCGACATAGAGGATCTGGGCGAGGTGGTAGCTGTCCTCGACGACCTTGAAGAAGAAGACGCCGGCCTTCTCGGCCTTGCCCTTCGCGGCCACCTCGGCGGCGATGACTTTTTTCTGGTCCTGGGTGATCGCCGTGCGGTCGGCGGCCGCCTCTTCCTTCTTGGCCGCGACCGCGGCCTCGCCCTGCTTGACCTCTTCCTTGGCCGCAGCGACCGCCGCCTCCTTGCCCGCGACCGCCTTCTCGGCCTGGGCTACCGTGGCCTCCCTCTGGGTGAGCTCGGCGCTCTGTCCCGCTCCGGGACTGCCTGCGGCGGGCGCGGTGCCTGGGGCCCGGGCCGGCCCGGGGGCCGCCGCGGCCGCGGCCGCCTTGTCGGCCTCGAGCCTGGCACGCTCGGCCTCGACCCTGGCCTTCTCGGCCGCGAGATCGGCCTCCTGCTTGGCGATCGCCGCCTTCTGCGCGTCGACCTCGGCCTGCTTCTGGGCGGCCTCGCGCTCCTTGAGGTCGGTGAGGCCCTGGCGGTCTGGTATGGCCTTGCCGGGCTCGGCCTGGAGGCTCTCTTTGACGCCCTTGTCCGACACGGCCCCCGTGGAGACCGCGCCGAGGCTGCCTGGTGTCGCCCCTTCGGTGAGGGGGATGAGGATCCTGGTCCTGCCGGGCCAGTCCGTATAACGCGTCGAGAGGCCGGCGTTGTCGGCGGTGAGCTCCCTCATGACGGCTGGCTTGTACTTCGAGCCGAAATAGCCGAGGTCGCCGCGGTAGACCGCGTTGTACACGGTCACGAAGTTCGCGAGGAGGGCGGCGTCGGAGTCGGAATAGCCCCAGGCCGAGGAGAGGTAGGCGGCGATGATCCAGCGGAGGTTTCTGATGTGGTCGACCTGGGCGTCGGCCCCGAGGACGATTATGTCGGCGTCGAAACCGGTCTTCACGGCAGGATCGACGACGCGGATAACCGCGTAGCGCGATTCGAGGCCAGAGCGGAGGCTGTCTGACCGTGCGGCCGCCCCGAGGGAGGAGCCGATGCCCTTGATGGCGGCGAGGGACTCTACCTTGGACGGCGGCCCCTCGTAGCTCACGAAGACGACGTTCTTGTCCTTGGCGGACTCAAGCTCTCCCCGGACAACGTCCAGGGCGTATCCGGCCGCCGACGCCGCGAGGAGCAGGACAAGGACGATGCGTTTCATTTTCGTTCCTCCTAGACTTCAGGGACCTACCGCGCCCGCTAGCCGCCCCAGGGCGGCCATCGCGCGGTCGCGGACAAAAGCCCCGTAGGGCAGGTTCGCGAGCTGTATCACCGCCCTGATCGAGTCGATCGTGGGCGGAGTTCCCGACCGCAGCGCCATGCGCTCGACGGCCGCGATGAGCGACATTGCCGTTCCCTCCTCGACCGGCCGGGAGGCGGCGGCGAGGAAGGCGGCGGCCGTAAGCCCGTCGGGATCCACACCGATCGCGCCCAGGGCCTCGCAGGCCTGGGCGCGGACCGCGCTGTCCGAGTCCGTTGCGAGCACCCTGATCAGGGCCGCCCTATAGGCCGGAGAGCCGAGCTCGCCAAGGATGGCGCAGGCCATGGCTCGGGCGAGGGGATTGGCCCTGCGCCTGCGCTCCGTCTCTGACCTGTCGCCGTCGAACTCGCCAAGGGCGACGGCCTGGCAGAACCCCGCCGCCCTTCCCTCTTCCGCACCAATACTAGACGATTCCAGGCTTTTTTCAATATCAGAAAGGATTGAGATCTGCCGATCGCCTTCCCCCGCGCGCGGATCGTAGAGGAGATAGCCGGCGGCGAGGTCCTCAGGAATAGGGTAGGCGGGGGTCGCCGCGACGAGGGGCGCTCCGAGGGCCTTCTCGAAACGGTAGGCGGCGAGGACCCAGTCGGCGCCGGCGGAGAAGAGGAGTCCCGAGGGGGAGGGCGCTGCCCTCCCGCTCGCGTTCGCGATCGAGATCTCGCGGATGACCTCACCCCCAAGGGAGAGGGAGACCCCCCTTCCCGAGCTCGAGACCAGGAGACGCTCGGCGAAGAGACTCAAGGTCCCGTCCCTGCAGGCCGTCTGGGTCTTCCACAGGATGACTCCGGCGGCGTCGATGGCGATGGCGGCGCCGCCTGAGTCCAAGGCATACACGATGCCTCCCCCCGTCGCGAGGCCGACCAGGGGGAGCGGGGACAGGGCTGCCTCGGCGATGAGGGAGAGGTCCCTGGCGATGAGGCGGAGGCGGCCGTCGGCGCAGGCCGCAGCGAGCACTGTCCCCGCGGCGGCGGGCACTGTCCCCGCGGCGGCGGCGGCCGGAGAGCCGAGGATGGGCGCGAGGCACAGGACGGCGGAGCCGAGCCTCGCGGTCCCGACGGTCGTGCCGTAGGCGTCGAAGCAGGCGACCCTTCCATCGGCGAGGCCGGCGCAGGGCCTGCCCAGGCCGTCCACCGAGGGCGGGCAGGAGGTCCGGCCCGGGAGGGCGGCGGCCCAGAGCAGCCTGCCGCCGGGATTCAGGCAGAGGAGTCTCGAAGGCGTGGCGACAAAGAGCCGGCCGTCCGAGCCCGAGGCTATCCCCGCGGGCGCGCCCGCCCCCTCTCCGAGCTCGAAGTCCCAGGCCCGGCTTCCAAGCCTTGTGTAGGCGGCCAGCCGGCCTTGGTCCAGGAGGACGAGGGCACGGCCGAAGGCGTCGGTCGCGAGAAAACGCGCGGGGCTGCCGGGCAGGGGGACACGGGCCGCGAGGGCGCCCGATTCCGTCAGGGCATAGAGGGCGCCATCCTCGGAGAGGAGCCATGCGGCTGGCGGCCGCTGGACGACGTCGACGACTGGCCCTGCGAGAGCCTTGCCCCCCGCGGGCAGGCGAAAGGCGGGCTCGACGGAGCGCGGCGCAGGTTCGAGGGGACGCGCCGCAGGCTGCGGGGCCGCGTCCTGCGCCGGGGCCGCGAGGGAGGATGCAACAACAAGGAGGATCGCGAGGATCAAGAAGGGGCGCGGCTCAGGCCCAGGAGAGGCGCGCACTGCACTCCACGTGGCTCGTCTGCGGGTAGAAGTCGAAACCCTTGACCGAGTCCAGGCTGTAGCCCGAGGCGACGAGATCGGCGATGTCGCGCGCGAGGGTCACGGGATCGCATGAGGCGTAGGCGATGCGCGGCACCTTCTTCGCCCGCAGCCAGCTCCGCACGGGGGCGGAAAGGCCCGTGCGAGGCGGGTCCACGAGGACGCAGTCAAAGTGCCCGGCCGCGGCGGGAGAGGCCACCCAGTCCTCGACAGACAGGGCGTTGAACTCGTGGCCGGAGCCGCCCAGGTTCTGCCTCGCCAGGGCCAGGGCGAAGTGGTTTTCCTCCACGCAGGTGACCTGCGAGAAGGTCTTGGCGAGGAAGCGGCCGAAAACGCCGACACCGGAGTAAAGGTCGGCGGCCCTCTCGCCCGAGAGGCCATCGACGAGGTCGGCGACAAAGTGGTCGAGCATGTAGAGGTTGCTCTGGAAGAAGCCGCGCAGGTGGAAGCGTATGGGCTCGCCGGCCACGACAACCGAGGCCTCGCCATCCTTGCCCTCGATCCAGACCTCGTTCTCGTATCCGAAGGCCAGGAAGCGCTCCTTTCCCATGACCCATTCCTTAAGCTCCCGCCAGGCCCGGTCGCCGCCCGCGCGTGCCTCTATCCAGTTCTGGATGGACTTCACCGCGATGGGGCAGGTCGAGGTCTCGATCACCTCGGTGGAGGCGCGGCGCATGTAGCCGAGCCTTCCCTGGGGGCTGAAGTGGAGCTGGACGCGGTTGCGGTAGGCGAAGGGGATCGAGGCGACGGTGGGGACGACCCCATAGTCGATGTGGGCATTGCGGCGCAGGGATTCGGAGATGATCGCCGATTTCGCCTCGATCTGGCGCTGGTAGGCGAGGTGCATGAGGTTGCAGCCCCCGCACTCGCCGTAGATCGGGCAGGGAGCGACGAGCCGGTGCTCGCTTGCCTCGATCACCTTGACGAGGGAGGCTCGGGAGAAGTCCTTCCTCTCCTCGACTATCCTCGCCTTGACCCTCTCGCCCGGCAGGGCGAAAGGGACGAATACGGCCTTCCCGTCACGGAAGGCCAGGCCGTCGCCGCCGGCGACGAGCTTGTCGATGGTAAGCTCGACATCGTGGGATCGCGGCATGATGTGGCATCATACCCCAAGAGCAGGGCAAAGTCGAGGCGGCGAGTTCAGCCGAGGCTGATCCCTAGGCCAAAGCGCTTCGGTGTCTAGGCGTATCTCGCGGCCGCAAGCACGGCTTCGATCATGCTCACCGCGCTGGCCTTTCCCTTCCAGGCCAGGTCGAAGGCGGTGCCATGGTCGACCGAGGTCCTCAGGAATGGCAGGCCCAGGGTCAGGGAGATGGTGCGCTCGAAATCGAGGGTCTTGCAGGCGATGTGGCCCTGGTCGTGGTAGAGGGAGAGGACTGCGGCAAAGCGCCCGGTCTTCGCCTGGTGGAAGACCGAGTCGGCTCCGATGGGACCGGCGACCGCAAGGCCGCGCGAGCGTGCCTCCTCCACCGCTGGCCTCACCTCGCGCTCGTCCTCGTCGCCGAACAGGCCGTGCTCGCCGCAGTGCGGGTTGAGGCCAGCGACGGCGATCTCCCCGCCAAGGCCCAGGCCCGCGAGAGCGGCCGCGCAGCGCTCGAGGTAGTCCACGATGCGGGCCTTCGTGACGAGATCGCAGGCGGCACGCAGGGAGACATGCCTCGTGAGGAAGAACACGCGCAGGCCCAGGGTCTCGAACATGGTGAGGGGATCCTTGATGCCCGCCACGCCGGCGAGCATCTCGGTGTGGCCGATGAAGGGGATCCGGGCCGCCTGGATCGCCTCCTTATTGATGGGGGCCGTCGCCACGGCCTGGACAGCTCCAGCGAGGGCCGCCTTCGCTGCGGCCTCGATGTACTGCCAGGAGGCGAGGCCGCAGAGGGCCGATACCTCCCCCGCCCTGAAGGCCGATGGATCGGCGTTGGCGAGGTCGAACACGGGCATTTCGTCGCTGCCCGAGTCGGCCGCCCTGGCAAAATCCCCTGCGGAACGGACACGCAGCTTGACTCCGGTGAGGGCGACAGCCCTCTCAAGGACGCGGGCGTCTCCGCACACGACACAGCGCGCCCTAGCCCTGGCCTCAGGATCGGCCATGGCACGGGCGACAATCTCCGGGCCTATCCCGGCCGGGTCGCCCATGGTGAGGGCGATGATGGGTCTCGCCTGGCTCTTCATCGCCTAGGCTCCTTCCTGCCCTTCGGCTCCGCGGTCTTGGCCCGGGACCTCGGCGGGCTCGAGGGTCCCACAGACGTCCTCGCTCGTGCGGAAGCGGCCAAATTCCTCGTCGATTGCTGCTATGTTCCTCGAGTTCTGGCTGCCAAGGTTTGAGAGGGCCTCGGCGGCCTGGGTCATCTCGCCGATCCCCAGGTTCATCTCCTCGAAGCCCGCGCGACTTTCCCTCGAGACGCTCGTGAGGCCCTGGACTTCCTTCATGATGAGGGCCGACCTTCCCTCGATGTCGAGGCTCGCGGCCTTTGCGGATTCGGCCGAGACGACGAGGGAGCGAAGGCCCTCGAGCCCCTCGGCGGTGCGCGCGGCGAGGGAGCGAAGGCCCTCGATCACCTCACGGAAGCTCGTCGCCGCCTGAGTGGAGCCCTCGATCATGCCCCGGATCGACGAACCCGCCTGCTCGGCCCCCGTGGCTGTATCGTCGATCTTGGCGACGACGCTCTTCAGCTGCTCCCTGATCGCGCCTGCGTTGCGGCCCGTCGATTCGGCGAGCTTGCGGATCTCGTCGGCGACGACGGCGAAGCCCCTTCCCCGGTCGCCGGCGTGGGCGGCCTCGATGGCCGCGTTCATGGCAAGGAGGTTGGTCCTCTCGGCGACGTCGTTGATGACGGCGACCATGTCGGCGATCCTCTCGGCGTAGGAGCCTATCTCCTTGACCGCCGCCAGGAGGCGGCCCATCGAAGCCTCGCCCTCACGGGCCTTCAGCGAGAGCTGGTCGGCGACCACGCGCTTGGCCTCGGCCTCGGCGGCCAGGGAGCCCACGCCGCGGATGATGTCCTGTGCGGCCGCTGTCGATACGGCGACCGCCTCGGACTGCCGGGCGATCAGGGCGCCGACGGTCCCGATGCCCTCGGAGATCCCCCTGACCGCCCCGTCGACGCTTTCGACGCTCTTGTCCATGGAGGCCACCCTGTCGGCGAGGGAGGACAGGGTTGACGCGAACTCGATGACCGCCGCCGAGACCTGGGAGGAGTTGGCCGCGAGCTCGTCGCCCAGGGCGGCCCCGGTACGGCTCACCACCCTGATCCGGCTCACGGCCAGCTCGAGCTTGCAGATGAAATCGTTGAAGTAGCCAGCCAGCTCGCCGGTCTCGTCCCTGGTGGCGACCGGGAGGCGGACGGTGAGGTCTCCCTCCCCCTGGGCGATGTCCTTCAAGGCGGCGGACACGCGGTTGATCGGCCCCGCGATGAGACGCGAGGCCAGGAGGAGGAGGACGAGCATGAGGAGGAGGGCGACTATGCCGGCGAGGCCAAGGATGTTCACGAGCTCCTGGGAACGGGCGAGGACCTTCGCCTCTGGGATGATCACCGCAAGGGTCCACCTGGTGTAGGTGGCCCCGATGCGGAAGGGCCGCACCGCCACGAAGACCCGCTTGCCTTCCCGGGTGACCGAGATCGAGGCGTCCTTGCCACCGGTGATGGCGGCCTTGTAGGCCTTGAACTCCGAGGCCGAGAAAAGGCCGGACTCCTCATCGATCGGCTTGCCGACGAGACTAGAGTTCGCATGGGCCGCGATGAGGCCGTCGGCGGTGTAGAGGGCCGCATACCCGTCCCCGTAGGGCTTGATCCCCTGGAGGATGACCTGGAAGGTCGATTGGGGGATGTCGATGCCCACCACGCCCTTGAAGTGGGAGACGCTGTCGCGTATCGGGGCCATGAGGCTGTACTCGACGTAGGTGGTGCCCTTCTCCTCGTAGGCGTAGGTGTAGGGACCGACGATGCCGTCCTGGTTGTTCTTCTTGGGGCCCTGGTAGTACTCGGACTTCTCGATCTCCTTCTCTGGGGAGACCTTCTTGTTCAGGCTGTCGTCGGTCGAGCGGTACCAGGTGAGGTCGACCCTTCCCGTGTCATTGCCGTATTGGGTGTTCCTGTACTTCGAATCCAGGCCGTCCAGGGCGTTCGGCTCCCAGGTGGTCCATACGGCGAGGTAGCTGGCATTGACGTTCAGGATCGACTTGACGAAGCGGTCGACGATGGGCCTGCGCGCGGCCGGGTCGCCGCTGGAATCCTGGAGGATCTGGCCCAGGGTGCGGGCCACGGTGAGGGCGTCGTTGGCCTTGGCCCCGATCACCGAGGTGTAGCGGGCGGCCGTCTCTCCCGCCGAACCCTCGAGGAGGTCC
>JANXYO010000131.1 GCA_025356015.1 Spirochaetaceae bacterium | reverse complement strand
CTATCCTGACCGAAGCGCTGCTTCCCCGGCGGCTCGGCGCGCGGCTCCCTGCGTAATCGTTGTGACTCATGGTATTTGTTAAAGGATAGCGGTTGATGCGAGCCGGATCAACCATGCGAGATGGGACCACCACAATTTCGGCGTCATGAATGCGTAATAGTCTCCCAGTTCGCTTCATCGTTATGTTAGTCATTGAAAATCCGGAAACTCCAGGGGTTCGGACATGATGACCATGAAGGAAACATGGAAGGACGCCGCGTTCTCGTGGGCATCTTCATGCTCATCGGCATTGTGAAGAATAACGCCATCATGATGATAAACTTCGCCCTCGGTACGCAGAGGGAGGATCACAGGAGCGCCCGCGACGCGATCTTCGAGGGGGCCCTCATCCGCTTCCGCCCCATCATGATGACCACGATGAGCGCCCTCTTCGGCACCCTGCCCATCGCGGTGGGCATCGGCAGCGGTGCCGGCTCGAGGCGGCCATTGGGACTCGCCGTGGTCGGGGGCCTGCTCTTCTCGCAGCTCCTGACCCTGTACATCACCCCGGTTGTCTACACCTACATGGATTCCTTCCAGGTCTGGCTCGGGGGGCTCTCGTCGGGGAGGTCCAAAGAGAGGGCGGTCAGGGTCGAGGTGGGGAGGGAGCTCTCGGCTCTCGGGGGTGAGAGAAGCTGCTACGCCTGAGGCAGGCATGCTTGGAACCGGGCTCGGCGGCAGCTTCCCCGGGGCCAAAGAAAAAGCCCCGCATCGCTGCGGAGCTCAATCTTAAGGCCTCATCAGGTGTGACCCTGATTCATGTAAATCCAAGATGCTGCACAGAAGCCTTTAGCAGGGACAGGACTCGAACCTGCGACCTCCGGGTTATGAGCCCGACGAGCTGCCAACTGCTCTACCCTGCGTCGTTGTAAGGACATACTACAAAGGACGCGAAACAATGTCAATAGACGCGGAGCTCTGCCTGCTCGGGCCGGGCCCGCCGACGGGCCCTGGGCTGGCCACAGGTACCTAGAGCCTGAACAGCTTGCGAAGGTTGGCACGTTTGCTGACCCTGTGGTGGAGGTAGAGGAGGAAGCCGGAAACGGGCACGAGGGCCGATGCCACGATCGCCGACCAGGTCAGGGTCACAAACCCGAACACCTGCGTGCTGATCGTCGACTCGATGCCGATACAGCTCGCGGACGCCGCGAGGAGGCCGAAGGCCAGGACGTTCGGACCTTTCCTCTTCGCCTTGGCGACCGCGAGGACAGCCGCGCCAGCCGAGGCCTCGACCATGAGGGCTATCGGAACGGCTATCCTTATCGACCATCCCAGGGGCCCCTCGATGAGGTTGAGGGAGATCAGGAAGAGGGGGACAGCGGCCAGAGCGATGAATATGGCGAGGGGAGGCCTGTTCCTGAACTTCAGGGGAATGCTTATGAGGAGCCAGAGGGTGGCCAGGGACGCAAGCGGATAGAGGGCCCAGGTGAGGGACCGGGTATCGATGAGATTGACGGCGCTGACCACCACGGCCGCGATCCCCGAGGAGACGGTCAGCACTTCCCAGCCGATCGTCCGGCGCTCCTCGATGGTGAGCTTTTCCTTGTCTTCCGGATCGAGGAAATGCTCGGGTCCCTGGCTGGCCTGGCCCGTCTTCATCGAGGCTCCGCAGAGGGGACAGGTCTTGGCTTCGGCTGCGAGCTCGACGCCGCAATTCGGGCAGAGTGGCATCCTTTGGTCCTCCTACATGTTGCACTCGACCCGGACCGGCAGTCCGAGCGAGACGAGTCGCTTGAAGAAAAGCCTCTCGAGTTCGCGCGAGCAGGCGAGGCTCCCGAAATTGATGTATAGCTCGCCCTTCCAGCTGACCACCGAGGCGTTGGTCTTGTTGTAGACACTCGGTGCCGGGATGAAATCGAAGCGGGTGACGCGCTCGGCCACGGGCTCGGGCAGGCTGACCGGCCCTATGTTCGATATGAAGCCCGAGAGCAGGTCCTCCCCAAAGGCGTTGAACAGGAATGGGGCGAAGAAGTCCTTCATGACCAGGGGGACGAGGCGGACCGCCAGCTTCCTCGAGTTGGAGACGTTTCTCGAGATCTGCCTCGCGATGTTTCGCTGGTCGATCTCATAGCGCAGCTGGTGGTGGGCGCGCTCCACGATCTCCCTGAAATCCCTGCGACCGAGGGCCATGTTCTGGTTGACGAGGACGAAGAGGCTGAAGTTGCGGTTCGACTTCGTGGGGAAGAACTTCCGCATGTTGACCGGGATCTCGACCGAAAGGACGGGCCTCTGGCGCCGACGCTCGGCCTTCGGCGCCGAGAGCCATATCTCCTGGAGGGCGTCCAGGAAGGCCCCGGCGAACATTTCGGTGATCGAGGCTCCGAACTCCTTGGCCTTCGCGAGGGCGCTCGCCAGGGGCACGATCCCGCAGGTTATGCGATACCGATGCTTGGGCAGCTGGGGCCCCTTCATGTGGAAGGCCCGGGAAAGCTTCTCGGGGACCGGGTACTCCTCGGAGAAATGGCGGTTGTAGGCGTCCTCGTACTCCTCGGGATCGGGTCTCTCGCCGAGACGGTAGAGGTCGGGATCGCTCGCCCCGCCCTCGAGGGGGGCCGCGACCCCCTTCAGGCGGAAGTACTCCACGAGGAGGTTCTTGAGGAACCTCAATCCGCCCGTGCCGTCGCTCAGGGCGTGGGAGAACTCGCAGGCGATCCGGTGCCCCCGCGCGCGGACGCGGAACAGGCAGCGCCCCCGCCTGTTTATGTCGTAGGCCTGGCTTGGTGAGTCCGTGTCTGGCTCGACCCGGAGCTGTCCCTGGTGGGGCTCGAGGTAGTACCAGAAAAGGCCTCGCCTGAGGTCGACGGTGAAATAGGGGAAGCGGGCTGCCACCGCCGCGAGCGAGGCCTCGAGGATACGCAGATTGACAGCCTCGTCGAGCTCGGCAGATATCCTGAAAAGTGAGGTCGAGACCGAATTCGAGACCGCCGGCATGATGCTGCCCGCGTTGTCCAGCACGTACCAGGTGCCGGTCTCGTCGTGGAAACCGGTTCGCGATATGCGGAGGTTGGCTTCGTCGCCAGATTCGACCATCGTGTACCTCCGCCCCGCTCCACTCCCTGTCTCCCTGCCTTTAGAGGAAGGAGACAAGGGGCATCGCGATCACCAGGGCCGCCGAAACAAGAAGGGCTGGGAGGAAATCGCCAGTCTTCAGCTTTTTCAGGTCCAGAAGGTTTATGCCGATCATCACCACGAGGGCCCCGCCGATCCCTGTGAGCTCGGCCAGCATGAGAGGAGTCACAAAAGGCTTGGCCCACACCGACAAGATAGTCAGGGATCCCTGGTACAGGAGCACCGCCAGCGCGGAGAAGGCCACGCCGGGTCCCATGGCGCTCGCGAAAAGTATCGAGAGGAAGCAGTCGAGAACGCTCTTTGTGAACAATATCGCGTAGTCGCCCTCCGTTCCAGCCTTGAACGAGCCGACAATCGCCATGGCCCCCGAGCAGAACAGCACCGAGGCGCTCAGGAAGCCATAGGCAAAATGCCCGCCCTCGTCGTTCTTGGCGAAGCGACGCCTCAGGGCCTCGCCCAGCTTTAGGACCCCGCCCTCGATGTCGAGGAGGGTGCCAAGCAGGCCCCCCAGGATCAGGGCGAGGGCGAAGGCCAGGATATGCGATGTCTTGAAGGCCATCTGCATGCCGATCACCAGTGTCGTGACCCCCGAGGCTGTGTAGATCACCTGCTCGTAGCGCTTCGGAAGCCCTTTCTTGATAAGAAGGCCGAGGAGTGAGCCCGCGATGATGGCGAGCGCGTTGACAAAGGTGGCGAACATCGATGACTCCGTGTGGGAGGGGTTTTCGCGGCGTTCCGGGCGCGCCTTGACCGCGCCGGAAGGAGTATAGCATAATTGGAGACGAAGGGAGGAGTCCTGGCATGGAAGGCACGACATGCATTTTTTGCGCCAACTGCATCCACTGCAAGCTCGTCCCTTCCCCTGCAGAGGAGGAGGGCCAGTACCGCCTCCGCGTCCGCTGCGAGAAAGGAAAGTGGCGGAAGAAGCTCGGCGAGGAGAAGATATACAAGTACTTCACCGTCGCCAGGCGTAGCATCCCCTCCTGCGACTCCTACGAGGACATGGGCGAGAGCGCGGAGTTCATGAAGGATCTTCGCACACTTCTGCCCACGACAGACGAAATCTATACGACATGACGGAAGGCCAAATGAAAACCAGTCTCCTGGCAATATCGGCGGCAGCGGCCGTCCTCGCCCTCTGCATTGGCTGCTCCAGCGCGCCAAAGCAGATTCCCGATGGCCTGAGCTCCCAGGAACTTGTCCAGAGGGCCCAGGAGGCCAGCG
Organism: Spirochaetaceae bacterium; assembly: GCA_025356015.1. GTDB lineage: Bacteria > Spirochaetota > Spirochaetia > Treponematales > Rectinemataceae > JANXYO01. The sequence goes on along the minus strand of JANXYO010000131.1, from coordinate 14,663 downwards.
ATTCGTACAAATACGATGTCGCGAAAGCCTACTACACCGCCCTTCTGGAGCGGTACTCCTCCGAGCCCTCCGCGGTCGCCCAGGGCGAGTACGAGATCGCCTTCATCGCCTATAAGCAGGAGAGGTTCCAGGAAGCAAAGGACGGCCTGCAGAAGCTTCTCGCCCTCTATTCTGGACCGGAGAGCAAGGGCTACCCGCCCGCCTACCAGATCCTCGCCCAGAAGGTGCTCGACAAGATCGCGGAACTCGAGTCGGGAAAGCACTAGGCCCGGACTGCCCCTTGTGACGCGTGCGCCGCCCTGCCGGGGCGGCGTTCCCATATTCTGGCCCCATGGACCGCTTCTGGGACAAAAAAACCGCGGAACCCGAGGTTCCGCGGCCTTATGTGGCCCCTCAAGGCCCTCAAAATGCGGGATTCACCACCAGCGGAAGGCTGTCCCCACCCTCGTGAGGTACCACACGAAAATGATGCCGACAACGAGGGCATAGGTATTGAACCAGGGAGCGAGGGCGTCGCCGTTCTGCTTGGAAATGAAGCCGTAGAAAAGGGCGGTGGCGATGCTCACCACGAAGCCGATCATGGCGAGGACGCCGTAGAGCGTGCTACTCAGCGCGAGGGCTTCGAGGCAGAAGACGAAGGTGAAGGCGAAAAGCAGGACGAAGATCCCCAAGGTTATGAGGCCGTTCCGGGTTTCCATAGGTTTCGCTCCTTTGCTCGGGTATCGATGATTTTCGAAACTCAGTATAGACCGGCGGATCGGAATTGTCCACATTCCAGCATAAGTAAGATGCAAACATCGCTCCTAGGCCCCGGCAGCGAGCTCCCCGGCCACTGCCTCCCACTCCGCGTTGAGCGACTCGGCCTCCAGGTCGAGCTCCTCGACGCTCGAGGCGAGGGCGCGCATCCTTTCCCCATCCGAGTAGTTCCCCGGAAGGCCCATCTCGCGCTCGGCAGCGGCCTTCTGGGCCCCGAGGGCCTCGAGCCTTGAAATGATGTCCTCCTCGCGCTTTTGGAGCTTCCTCTGCCTCGCCTTGCGGGCCTTGTCCTCCTCGTAGGAGGTGGGACTGGCGGGGATGGCCCCCGATGCCGAACCGCTGCCCGAGGGAGGCTGGAGCCCGCCCGCGGCCTCCCCGGCCCTGGCTGGCCGCCTGGGGAATCCGGGAAAATCGGCCGCGCTCGCGGCCTTCTTCTCGAGGTAATACCTGTAGTCGCCGACGTACCACTTGGGCGTGCTCCCGGCCTCGAGCTCGAGGACCCGGTTCGCGAGCTCCTCGATGAATAGCCTATCGTGGGAGACAAAGAGGACGGTGCCCTCGAAGGACTTCAGGGCCTCAAGGAGGACATCCTTCGAGGTGAGGTCGAGGTGGTTGGTCGGCTCGTCCAGTACCAGGAGGTTGGCCGGCTTTAGGAGCATCTTGAGGAGGGCCAGTCTCGACCGCTCACCGCCTGAGAGGACTCGCACGCTCTTGTGGATGTCGTCCCCGCGGAAGAGGAAGGCACCGAGGAGGTTGCGGATCTTGGGCAGGAGCTCGGTCGGACAGAGGCTCTCGGCCTCCTCCTCCACGGTGGCGTCCCCGTCCATGAGGTCGGCCGTGTCCTGGGCGAAGTAGGCGACCTCGATGCCCGAGCCAAAGCCAAGGTGGCCCTGGAAGTCCCCGTCGGCCCCGGCGATGATCCGCATGAGGGTGGACTTGCCGGCACCGTTCGGGCCGACGAAGGCAACCTTCATCCCCCTCTCGATCTCGGCATCGAGGCTCTCGATGACCCGGTTCTCCCCATAGGCCCTCTGGATTCCCTCGAGACGCACCGCGACCTTCCCCGAGCGCGGGGCTGGAGGGAAGGAGAAGTGGATCTTCTTCATGCCCTCGGGGATCTCTATGGGCACAAGCTTCTCGAGCTGCTTCACCCGGCTCTGGACCAGGGCGGCCTTCGAGGCCTGGTAGCGGAAGCGGCGGATGAAGTCCTCGAGGCGCTGGATCTCCTCCTGCTGGCGCTCCCAGGCGACAAAGATGCCCTCGAGCTCCCGCGCGCGGCGCTCCTCGTACTGGGAGTAGGTCCCGGGATAGCGCGAGAGCTTCCCGTTCCAGAGCTCGTAGACCTCGCGGACCGTGACATCGAGGAAGTAGCGGTCGTGGGATACTACAAGGGCGCCACCCTTGTAGTTCGAGAGGAAGTCCTCGAGCCAGGACCGCGCCTCGAGGTCGAGGTAGTTCGTGGGCTCGTCGAGAAGCATGACATCGGGGTTCTCGAGGAGGACCTTTGCCAGGGCTATGCGCATCTGCCAGCCACCCGAGAGTTCCCGCGCCCTGCGCTCTAGGTCGCTGTCCCGGAAACCCAGACCCACGAGGACCTCGCGGACCCTGTCCCTCCGGCGCCAGTAGCCCGAGTCCTCGATGGCCTCGCGGATCGCCTCGTGTTCCTCGAGGAGGCGGGAAGTGGCACCATCGTCGCTGGTCGAGGACTCGAGCAGGCCCTCCACCTCCTGCTGGCGGGCAAGCAGGCCCGCCGCGAAGGCATAGGCCTTCTCGGCCTCGTCGTAGACACTGGCGCCCGCCGATCCGTCACCGTCGTCGAGGACGGCGGTCTGGGGGAGGTAGGACACCCGGGCACCCCGGGTGATCGCCCTGTCGCCCGAATCGGGCCGCATGAGCCCGGCCGCTATCTTCATGAGAGTCGTCTTGCCGGCGCCGTTGGGGCCAGCAAGGGCGGCCCTGGTCCCCGCGGCGAGGTAGATGTTGGCGTTCCTAAGGATGTCCCTCGCCCCGAAGGCGAGGCTGACATCGGTGAATTGGACAAAGGCCATGGCTTTCTACTTTGTTTTCGAGACCGAGGCGAAGGTCACGGGATCGAAGCGAGGATCTGCCTCCATGACCGTGAGGCCCTGGATGCCTGGCCTTGCCGGCGCAAGGGCCAGGCCCTCGGGCGTTATGCGATAGAGGAGATCGGCCCAGGCCGACCGCTCCGGGGGACCGCCCGAATCGCTGGCCTTGGCATCGAAGCGGATGGAGAAGGCGCCGTCCCAGGCCTTTTCGAGTTCGGCCGAGAGGAAGAGCCGGAAGGCGATCTCCCCGGTGTCGCTTGAGGTGTCGGGAAGGAATCCGGTGGGGAGGGCGTTCCTGCCCGTCCAGGTGATTCGCCTGCTGCGGGAGAGGAGGAGCCTCCCGCCGGCATCGGAGGTCCAGTCCGTGCCAAACTTGTCGAGAAAGGATTCCATGAGCTTCTGGCGCCTGAGCTCCTCGAGGCGTATCGCGTCGCGGGGTTCGAGGGAGGGCACCACGAAGGCGGCGCTTCCCTCGGCTCCATACGAGGCCGAGGCGAGGGCTGCCGCCGGGACCGCTGGAACAGCGGCGGCGGCCAGGTCCTGGGTCCCGGGGCTCAGGGAAGCCTGGGCCGCCTGATCTGTCCAGGAAGCCACAAGGCGGCGGTCGCCTTCGACTATTATCCGCAACGCGGTGCCTTCAAAGAGGTAGGCACCCCCCTCCTCGGTGATCGCCGAGTAGTTGAATACCTGGGACGCTGCCGGGAGCTCGATCCTTATCTGCTTCCTCACAGAATCGGAGAACATGCCATAGCGCAGGCTAAAGAGGTCGAGGTCAAGCCTCTGGTCATCGAGCATCTCCTGGAAGTACTCCGGCCTCCACTGGCGGGAGAAGACAATGTCAACCTTGCCCGATGCCTGCTTGGCCACCAGGCTTTCAGGCGGTCCTTCCTTCGACTCGTCGTATTGCTTCATCGCGTAGCTGAAGACGAAACCCCTCGTCCCGTCGTCCGAAATCACCTCGAACCAGTCGCCGGGAAGGGCTTCGCCACCCGTGGTCACGGCCTCGCCCTTGGCCTTGGCGAGGACCTTGACCGTCTGGCCATCCTTTAGCCTGTACACCCGCCTCGCGCTGTTGACCGGTTCCTCGCGGATCGGCAGGCCATCGCGGGCCGCCACCATGTAGATGCTCAAATATTCGCCGAAGGCCTTGATCCTTGCCTCTGCCTTGGCCTTCGAGGGGAAGACCTCGATCTGCCAGAGGGGGAGCTCGAGCTTCCTGGAACCGTCGGGAAGGCCGACCACGTAGAGCTTCTGGATATTGGATTTGATGAAGACGGGCACGACGCTGCCGGCCTTCACCGAGCCGTCGGGGCTGGTCCAGAGCACGACCCCCCATCCCAGGCGCTGGGAACAGGCCGGGATGGCCACCGAGAGGCAAAGAGCCGCGAGGAGGAGGAGGGGAATCCTCGTGGCGCGGAGAGTCCGAGATATCATTGCCCGCAGTCTACATGAGCGCGGCCCTCCTCCGCAATAACGCGGGCCCCGACCAAGCGGCCAATGACTCGCCAATCGAGTATGGTATAAAGTGGGAATGCCGCCGGACCAGCGGGCCGGCAACCGAAGGGAAGGGGTGCGCCATGGCCAAGGATGCTCGCGTCTACATCGGTGTCGATCTCGGAGCCACCAAGATAATCGCCGCGCTGTTCGACTCCAAACTCAAGTTCATCGCCTCCGAGAAGATCAAGACCCCCCGCGAGGGCAGCGCCCAGGCCGTGGTGAAAGCCCTCACGGAATGCGTCCTGCGCACCCTCGCCGCCGCGGCCGAGGGCTCCGTCCTCGGCGGGGTGGGCGTGGCCGTGCCCGGCCCCCTCGATCGGGCGAAAGGCATTGTCCGCTATACCCCCAACATGGGTTTCAAGGACTACCACCTCGGAGAGGAGCTCGCGGGCCGCTTCGGGGCCCCCGCCATCCTCGAGAACGACGTCCAGGCAGGAGTCCTGGGCGAGCTCAGGGCCGGGGCCCTCAAGGGCATGCGGAACGCTGTGGGGGTCTTCATCGGCACCGGCATAGGCGGCGGGATCGTCATCAACGGCGAGCTGTACCGGGGCGCCACGGGCTCGGCCGGGGAGGTCGGACACATGATCCTCCAGGACGGCGGAGCCCTCTGCGGATGCGGCAACTACGGATGCCTCGAGGCCCTCGCCTCCCGCACCGCGATGGCCAAGGATTCGATCGCCCTCGCGGCCTCGGGGAAGGCCCCCGTCCTCATGGACATAGCGGGGACTGACCTCCGCAAGTACCGCAGCTCGGTCTTCGAGGAGGCGATCGCGGGCGGGGACAAGAAGGTCAAGGTCGTGCTCGACAGGGGTGCCTACTGGCTCGGCGTGGGCCTCGCGAACCTTGTCCACCTCCTCAATCCCGAGGCCATCGTGCTCGGCGGAGGAGTCTCGACCCGCTTCGGGGAGAGCTTCCGGAAGAAGGCCGAGGCCTCGATGGAAGCCCACCTTATGCCAGGCCTTTCGGGAACCTCGAAGCTCCTGCTCTCCGGGCTCGGCGACCTGGCGGTACCCACGGGGGCGGCCTTCGCCGCGGCAGAGGCATCCTAAGTGAAGACCATCGCCGTCATAGAGATCGGCTCGACGGGCATCCGCCTCGTGGTGGCGGAAATCGACGGCGAAGGCGGCTTCAAGGTCCTCGACAGGGCAGGCAGGCCAAGCCGGGTCGGACGCGATGTCTTCACCTCGGGCTATGTGAGCAGGGAGGCTTTGCGTGAGAGCATCGCCGTCCTGGCGAGCTACCGGGAGCTCCTCCGGGGTTATGGCATCGAGTCGACCGAGGCGCGGGTGATCGCGACAAGCGCCCTCAGGGAGGCCTCCAACCGGGACACCTTCGTCGACCGCGTCGAACTCCAGACCGGCTTCAAGGTGAACATCGTCGAGGACATCGAGGAGAACCACCTCATGTACCTCGGCGTCCAGCACGCCCTCCAGGACGAGCGCAAGCGGCTCTCGAAGTCCAACGCCATGATCCTCGAGGTCGGAGGCGGATCGACGGAGATAATGCTCCTGCGCCGGGGCAAGATGACGGGAGCCCACTCCCTGCGGATAGGCACTGTCAGGGTCGACGAGCAGGTGCGCGGCGCCGGGGTCTCCCCGACCTACCTCCGGCAGTTCCTCGAGGACAACGTCCGCACGGCCTGCGACAGCCTGGATTCGGAACTCCCCCTCGATTCGGTCAAGACCTTCATCGTGATCGGAAGCGACGCCCGCATCGCGGCGGCGAGGCTCGCGTCGGAGTCCTCCGAGGGCTACGCCGTCGTGGACAGGGCCAAGTTCATCGCCTTCGCGAACGAGATCTCGGCCCTGTCGGCAGAGGACTGCGTCGCCAAGCTCAGGCTACCCTGGTCTGAGGCCGAGGGCCTCGGGGCCGGGCTCGCGATCGAGAGCCTCTTCCTCGAACGCACCGACGCCGAGACCGTGGTCGTGCCCAACGTGTCCATCAGGGAAGGGGTCCTCCTCTCCATGTCCCGCGGCCCCGACGTCGAGATCGAGGCCGAGATGCGCCGCCAGATCATCGCCAGCGCTGCCTCCCTTGGCAGGAAATTCCGCTACGACGAGGCCCATGCCCGCCACGTGGCCGACCTCTCCCTAGGCCTCTTCGACGGTCTCATGCGCGAGCATGGCCTTGGCGCCCGCGAGCGCCTCCTCCTCGAGGCAGCTGGCCTCCTCCACGACATCGGCACCTATATACGGGCCTCGGGCCATCACAAGCACGGAGAGTACATCGTCGCCAATTCCGAGATCTTCGGCCTCAACCGCGGCGACCTCACCATCGTGGCCAACGTCGTGCGCTACCACAGGAAATCGGCCCCCTCGTCCATGCACCTCAACTACATCTCCCTGCCCCGGGAGGACAGGACCGTCGTCATGAAGCTCGCGGCCATCCTCCGGGTGGCAGACGCCCTCGACCGCGGCCACAACCAGCGCATCGGTTCCCTCTCCATAGAGAGGCGGGAAGACCGCCTCGCCATACGCACCGAAGGGGCCGCAGGCGAGGGACCGGCGATCGACCTGTCCCTCGAGCGCCTCTCCCTCGCGGAGAAGAGCGACATGTTCGAGGACGTATTTGGCCTTGAGCCGATACTGGTATAGAGACAAGGCGGAGGCTGAATGCGCAACACCGTGACGGACAAGGGAACGGAGCAGAAATCCCCGAGGAGCTACTTCAACCGCGAGCTCTCGTGGATCGAATTCAACGCCCGGGTCCTGGAAGAAGCCTTCGACAAGTCAAACCCCCTCCTCGAGCGCCTGAAGTTCCTGTCCATTGTCAGCTCGAACTTCGACGAATTCTTCATGGTGAGGGTCGCCTCGCTCAAGGCCCAGGTCAGGGTTGCCGATGCCACGCCCGATCCCTCGGGCAAGTCGCCGGTCGCCCAGCTCGCGGCCCTGACCAAGCGGGTGGCCGAGCTCATGGCACGGCAGTACGACTGCCTTGCGGAGGTGTTGCGCGGCCTTGAGAAGGAGCATCTCGCCCTGGTCAGGCAATCTGCCTGGTCGGTCACCGACAGGCGATGGCTCGAGGCCTTCTTCGCCGACCGGGTCTTCCCCCTCCTCACCCCCCTGCGCCTCGAGGAGGGGGCTAGCTTCCCCTCGGCCGGAAACCTGCGGAACCACGTCGCCTTCCTACTCGCCGAGGAAGGGACAGGCCCCGCGACTAACGTCGGCGAGACCAGGCTGGCGATCGTCCAGGTTCCGCCGAACATCGAGCGTTTTGTGCGCATGCCCCCGGAGTCTGGATCGGAGCGCGCCCCGGGCGCCAGGCTGGCCCTGATCGAGGACCTTGTCGCCGCCTTCGGCCACAGGCTCTTCCCTGGCTGGGCAGTGGTGGAATCCCTGATCTTCAAGATCACCCGCGACGCCGATTTTGGCGTCGATGAGGACAGGGACGAGGATTTCGTTGCCGCGATGGAGGAGGTCCTCGCGGGAAGGCAGAATTCCTACCCCGTCCGCCTCACCTACTGCGGCGACTCGCCGAGCCTCGCCGAGCGAATCGGCCTCGCCCTCGGCCTTGAGAGCTCGGACCTCTACCGGGCGAACGGCCCCATCGACCTGCGGAGTTTCGTCGAGCTTGCCACCCTCGAGGGCTTTGACCGCCTCAGGGACACGCCCTGGCCCCAGGTGAAGAGCCTCGAGCCTCCCGAGGGCTCGAGCATCTGGGACGAGATCCGCTCGGGAGACCAGCTCCTCCATGTCCCCTACGAGTTCTTCGACCCCGTTGTCCGCTTCCTCGAGGAGGCGGCGAACGACCCTGCCGTCCTCGCGATAAAGATGACCCTCTACCGAACCTCGGGCAGCTCCCCGATCGCCCGCGCCCTCACCAGGGCCGCGCGAAACGGGAAGCAGGTCGCTGTCCTCGTCGAGCTCAAGGCCCGCTTCGACGAGGAGCGCAACATAACCTGGGCGAGCCGGCTCGAGCAGGCCGGAGCCATCGTCATCTACGGCATCGCCAGGCTCAAGGTCCACGCCAAGGCCGCCCTCGTCGTGAGGCGGGAGGAGGAGGGCGTCGTGAGGCGCTACCTCCACCTCTCGACAGGGAACTACAACGAGAGGACGGCCCGCCTCTACGCCGACCTCTCCCTCTTCACCGCCGACGACGACCTGTGCAGGGAAGCCTCGATATTCTTCAACATGATCACCGGCTACTCCGCGGTCCAGGAGCTCCGCCTCCTCGCCGTCGCCCCCTTCGACCTCAAGTCCCGGCTCATCTCGATGATCCGCCGCGAGGCCGAGCGCTCGACTCCCGAGTCCCCGGGGCTCATCATGGCCAAGGTGAACGCCCTCGCCGACCTCGAGGTCATAGACGCCCTCTACGACGCGAGCAGGGCGGGGGCCCGGATCCTCCTCAACATCAGGGGCATCTGCGCCCTGGTACCCGGAGTCAAGGGCCAGTCCGAGAACATCAGCGTTGTAAGCATCGTCGGCCGCTACCTCGAGCACTCGAGGATCGTCTATTTCCGCAACGGCGGGGCCGAGGAGCTCTATCTCTCGAGCGCCGACTGGCTTCCGCGGAACCTGGAGCGCCGCGTCGAGCTCATGTTCCCGATCCTCGGGGAGAGGACGAAGGAGAGGGTCCACGGGATCCTCGCCTCCTATTTCACCGACACCGCGAAGGCCCACAAGCTCCTGGCTTCGGGTGCGTGGAAGCGCGTGCGCCCCGCCGAGGGGGATAAGCCCTTCTCGGCCCAGGCTTCCTTCTACGAAGAGGTGAAGCGGCGCCGCGCCCTCGAGGAGGCTCCCCAGCACGAACTCCAGGTGAGGCGCAAGCCGACGCCCGAGCTTCCCTAGGAGCAGCCGATCCCTGGGGAGGGCCAAATTGCCCCCGGGGGCCTAAAGGACCGCAACCGAAAGGCCTCTTGCCTTGTCGGTCAGAACATGGAGATCACAAACGCCCACAAGAGGGATTTCGCCCTCAGGTACTACGAGATGGACGGCCGCGGGGAAGCGACGCCGGTGACGATGCTGTCCCTTCTTGAGGAGACAGCCTTCTCCCACTGCGAGGAATCGGGCTGGGACATCTACCGCCTGATAGCGGAGGGCTATGGCTGGATACTCCTCAGGGGCTGCATGGAGATGGGCCGCTATCCCGCATACCGCGAGCCTTTCTCCATACAGAGCTGGTGCTCAGCCACGAAGGGCTTCTACGGCACGAGGGAGTACCGCGTGCTCGCCAGGGATGGAAGCGTCCTTGGCTATGCCCGGTCGCTCTGGCTCTTCTACAGCCTCGAGAGACGCAGGCCCGTCCCCGTCCTGGGCGAGATAGTCAGGGCCTGGAGCCCCGGAGGCCCAAGGGCCGGAGCCATGGATCTCGCGGAAGTCGCCGGCCCCGAGCCCGCGGCCATCGACCCCGAGCGAAGCTTCCGGGTACGCCTCGCCGACATCGACACGAACGGCCATGTCAACAACGTGAACTACCTCGCCTGGGCCCTTGAGACAATGCCGCCCGACCTGCGCGAGGACCGCTTCCTCCACCGAATCCGCGGCCAATTCAAGCGGGAGGTTGCCTTCGGATCGACGGTCAGGGCGGCGATGCGCCCCGAGGGCGAGGAGGGAGGCTATGTCCACGGCGCCTTCGCCAGGGCTCCAGACGGGGCAACCGAGGACTACCTCGCCGCGGCGGCCGAATCCCTTTGGCTTCCCCGAGAGCCTGACCAGAGGTCCATGCCGAGGCTCGGCCGGGCCCTGCCAGGAAGGGTCTAGGAAGGCCCTTCCCGCCCTTGCGCCCGAGGCGACCCGCATCTAGGATTTTGTTCGGGAGGAATCTGAGGTGAAAACCGCATGCGTGCTACTGGCCGAAGGCTTCGAGGAAGTGGAGGCCATCAGTCCGGCTGACTATCTGCGAAGGGCCGGGATCGATGTCAAGATCCTGGGTGTGACGGGGATGACGGTCCGCGGTTCCCACGAGATCCAGGTCCAGGCCGATGCCGAGCTTGGGGCGGGCCGGGGGGACTATGACTGCGTCGTGCTGCCCGGAGGCGGGATAGGCGCCGCAAACCTGGCCGCGAGTCCCGTCGTCGGCGAGCTCGTGAAGCGGCATTTCGCCGCAGGAAAGCTTGTCGCCGCTATCTGCGCGGCCCCGGCGGTGGTGCTCCACGGAGCCTGCGGGATTCTCGCCGGCAAGCGCTTCACCGGATATCCGGGAACCGAGGCCAATGTGTCGGGCGCGAGCTTCCTCGAGGACAGGGTTGTGCAGGACGGGAACATCATCACCTCCCGCTCGGCTGGCTGCGCCGGGGAGTTCGCCTACGCGATCGTGAACTACCTCATGGGAGAGGACAAGGCCGACGAGCTAGCAGCCAAGGTGCTGCTCTAGGGATCCTTCCCCGGCTTCCCGCAGGCAAGTTTAGGAGGGGAGCTCGGCCGAGGCGGGCTGCTTCTCGTCCAGAACCTCGTCGCAGGGGATCCGCAGGGCCTGGATCGACAGGGCCCGGCCGTCGTCGCCAATCTCGACAAGGCAGCCCTGGAGCTCGAGCTCCCGCGACCCGTCCTTCGACCAGGCGGGGATGCCCGTTATGTATTCCTTGATCCGCGTATCAGCGTCGAGACCCCCAACAGAAAGGAGGCTACCGGTCCGCCCCGCATCGGTGATGTAGGCTGTACCCGCGCGCGACACCTTCGCGTCGGCGGTGATGGCCTTTGTGTGGGAGCCGATGATCGCCGACACGAGGCCGTCGGCGTGGAAGACCATGGTCCGCTTCTCGGCGGTGGTCGCCGCGTGGAAATCGAGGATGATGACGGGGGTCTCTTCCCTGAGCTTCCTCGCGATGTCGACTATGGCCTGGTAGGGGTTGGCGAGATGGACGCGCGGGAAACCCGCCTGCCCGAGGAGCTGGATGACGGCGACCTTGCCGGCGGGGCAGGAAAAGATCCTGTGCCCCCTCCCCGGATTCCCATAGGGATAGTTCGCGGGCCGAAGCACATAGGGGGCCTGAGGCAGGAAGTCGACAATGTCCCGTTTGTAGTAGGCGCATTCTCCGGTCGTGATGACCTCGAGCCCGAGCTTGCGCAGGTAGACGGCATGCTGCCGCCCCAGGCCTGCGCCGCCCGTGGCCGAATCGGCGTTCCCGATGACCAGATCGGCCCGATGCTCCTGCCTGGCCTTCGCGAGGAGCTTCTTCACAGTGAAGACGCCGGCCTTTCCGACGACTTCTCCCACATAGAGGACTCGTATGCTCACCCGGCCCACTCTATAGGAATGGCTCAGGCGAGGCAAGCCAAAGCGGCGCTAGTTGTCATCCTGGTTGAACAGCTCCAGCTCCCTCGCGTCGGCTACGTCCGCCACGAACTCGAGGGTCATCTGCAGGGCGTCGTTTGTGATGTCGGCGGGGAACTTCACGGTGTAGTACAGGAGCTGTGTTCCGTCATCCTGGCTCTCGAGGGCCCAGCCGCCAATCTTGTTCTTCCCGCTCTCGGTCATGAGGTCGACGAGGGTCGCGGCCTCCGGATCGGCCTCGAAGGCCCCGGCGTTCGACCAGACCTCCCTGATCTCGATGTCGTTGTAGGTCTCGGTCTTGGACATGATGAATACTTCCTGGCTACGGCCCTTGCCCTGGTTGTAGGTCACCACGTAGTTGCCCTTCGAGTTGACCTTGAACTTGAGCGAAAGGGCACTCAAGGCGCTCGCCACCCGGGGGTCACCCATGGGCTTGTCCTGGGAATGGACCGGAATGGCTACAAAAGCCGCGAGCACGGCCGCGACGATGACGGATACCAGCTTGTGCTTCATGTTTGCCTCCGACTTAAGAACTATTATGCTTCCCCCGGCGCCGTGCAATATCCGGCGAGCGATTCGGTCGGCTATTGGTTGGCGTAGTCCTGGGTCTCCTCATGGACATATTCGAGTGCGACCCCCGCTGCCCTGAACATCTCCTCGCTCTCGGAACCAGCGTGGTAGCGCCGCTCGCAGACGACCCGCACGATTCCGCAGTTGATGACCATCATCGCGCAGGTCCGGCAGGGGGTCATCCTGCAGTAGAGGGTCGCGCGCGCGATCCCCACTCCCCGTTTGGCGGCCTGGCAGATCGCGTTCTGCTCGGCATGGACAGTCCTGACGCAGTGCTGGGTGACCGAGCCGTCCTCGTGGACTGTCTTCTTCATCTGATGGCCGGCTTCGTCGCAGTGCGGAAGTCCCGCCGGGGCTCCGACATAGCCCGTCGCGAGGACCTGGTTATCACGCGCGATCACGCAGCCCGATCGGCCCCGGTCGCAGGTCGCGCGCTTGGCGATGGAGTTGCAGACCTCCATGAAGTACTCGTCCCAGCTCGGCCGGTGGTATCCGCTCTCTTCCATCACTTCTCCTTTCGCAGGCGGAGTATAGCCTCGCCCGCGGTGGATCGCCACACGGCATTGCCCAAAGCTGCCCCTTGGGTCTATTTTACCGGGACGCAAATCGCTTGAGGGAGGATACATGTACAGCGCTTTTTCAAGGTTCCTCGCCGTATTGATCTTCACGCTGACGGCAGGCAGCCTTGTCTCCTGCCAGCAGCCCAATCTCCAGGACGGAATGTACGCCCGTCTTTCCACAGCCCGGGGAACGATCACGATCAGGCTGGAGTTCGAGAAGGCCCCCCTCACGGCGGGCAATTTCGTCGGCCTCGCCGAAGGCAGCCTTGGCCCCACACCCGGAACCCATTTCTTCGATGGCCTCCTGTTCCACAGGGTCGAGCCGGGCTTCGTCGTCCAGGGCGGGGACCCCGCCGGGAACGGCACGGGCGGTCCCGGCTACCAGTTCGCCGACGAGATCACTGACGAGCTCAAGTTCGATTCTGAAGGTGTCCTCGGCATGGCCAATGCCGGACCGAACACCAATGGATCCCAGTTTTTCATAACATTGAAGGATACGTCCTTCCTCACGGGCCATTAATCCGTCTTCGGCAAGGTCATCGAGGGCATGGACGCCGTGAAGAAGATCCAGAAGGGCGACAAGCTCGACAAGGTTGAGATCATCAGGGTGGGCGCCGCTGCGAAGGCCTTCAAGGCCGACAAGGCCGCCCTCGACGAGCGCAATGCGGCGGCCCTCGAATCGGTCAAGAAGCTCTCCGCGGCGAAGGTCTCGGCCGACCAGGCATTGATCGCGAAGCAGTGGCCCGACCTCGTCAAGGGAAGCGATGGCATCTTCCAGAAGACCCTCAAGCCAGGGTCGGGGCCGAGCCCGCAGAAGGGCCAGAGCGTCACCGTCAACTACAAGGGCTCCTTCCTCGACGGGAAGGTTTTCGACGCTTCCAGCCTCCACGGCGGGCCCTTCTCGTTCAAGATCGGCGTCGGCCAGATCATCGAGGGCTGGGACAGGGTCGTCTCCACCATGAAGAAGGGCGAGAAACGCTTTGTGGTCCTTCCACCGGAGCTAGCCTACGGAGAGGCTGGAACCCCCGGCGGCCCCATCCCTGCCAACGCCTTCCTCACCTTCGAGATCGAGGTCGTGGACATAAAATAGGAAGCTCTCGGAACGAACCACAGAGTCACAGAGCCACGGAGGGAAGAAGGAGGAAGGAGGTGGATAGGAAATGGCCTCAGATCCATTCCATCCTCTGCTTTCCCTCTTCTCCCTCTTATCTCTGAGTCTCTGTGGTATCCCCTATCCGGAGCTGCGCCTTCCTAGGCCTGGGCCGGGGGCTGGGGCCGGACCTGCCAGCGCCCCTCGACGTAGGCGAAGCGGGATGCCGCCATCTCGATGAGGCGTCCGTCTTCCCCCGCCATCTTGACGCTGCCAGAGAGGGCGTTCACCTCTATCACGCGGAACTGGACTCCCTCGTAATTGAAGCGCGCCCCCTCGTTGGGAAGCTCCCTGCGCGCGTCGCGGTAGAAGCCGTATTCATAGGCGAGGCAGCAGAGGAGCCGGCCGCAGGGACCCGATATCTTCATGGAATTGAGCGAGAGGTTCTGGTCCTTGGCCATCTTGATCGACACGGGGGTGAGCTTGTCAGTCACTCCGTGGCAGCACAGGACGCGCCCGCAGACTCCGCAGCCGCCCGTCACCCTGGCCTCGTCGCGCACACCGATCTGGCGCAGCTCGATGCGCATCTTGAACACCGATACCAGGTCCTTCACGAGCTCCCTGAAGTCGACCCGCGACTCGGCGCTGAAGTAGAAAAGGACCTTCGCCTCCTCGAGGAGGTAATGGGCCGAGACGAGCTTCATGGGGAGGTTGCGCGAGACGATCTTGAGGCGGCAGACCTCGAAGGCCTTCCTCTCCCGGTCCCGGTTGGCCTCGGCCTTCTTCAGGTCCTCGCTCGTGGCGATCCGCTCGATGCGAACGATGTCGTCGTGGCCGATGGGACCCGGATCGTTGACGATGCCCTGGAGCTCGCAGAGGTCCCGGCCGTAGCGGGTCGGCGCCACCACCATG
>JANXYO010000074.1 GCA_025356015.1 Spirochaetaceae bacterium | reverse complement strand
AGCTCGAACAGCAAGATGAAGCTCGACGAGAAGGGCAACAAGGTAGTGCTGAGCGGGACGATCGAGGAGATACGGCCACTGGTCGACTTCATCGGCCTTGTCGACACCGAGAGGACGGGCAATTCCACGCTGCGGGTCGACCTCTCCTACCTCAAGGCCGACGAGGCTTTGCCCCTCCTGCCATTCGAGTTCTCGGCATTCGGGCCCATCGCCCTGCCGTCCAAGACGGGCTTCATCATCAACCTGCCGGAGAAGAAGGCCCAGCGGCTCCTCGATTTCGTGAAGCTCATCGACCGCCAGGACCAGGGCACGGCGATCAGGCTCTCCTACATCAAGGCCGACGAGCTCCTGGCGAACCTTCCCCCCTCTGTCTCTGACCAGTTCGTGAAGAAGACTTCCGACCCCAGCATCGTCTTCTTCAAGGGATCGGATCAGCTCCGGATGAGGTTCATGCGGGACCTCTCGGCGATCGACCATCCGAAACCCCAGCTGAAGTACCAGCTCCTCGTCCTCGAGCTCGAGGACACCGACACGACCAGCTGGAAGGCTGGCGTCACCCTGGCCAAGTCCGACGCGAGCCCGGGAGCCGTGTTCGGCCAGGGCCAATTCCAGGGAGCGCTCAACTTCAGTTTCGATGTCGTGACGGTCCTTGGCCTCGACCTGACAGCCAGCCTGCAGTGGCAGCTCACGAAGAACAAGGCGAGGGTCATAGCTGACACCACCCTGCAGGGGATCTCCGGCGAAAAGCTGAACTTCAAGAACACGACGACGATCCGCGTGAAGGACTCCGAGGTGACCACGGGCACGAGCACCACGACGACCTCGGTGGTCAGGGAGATTTCGAGCGGCCTCATCCTCAGCATCGAGGGCTGGATCTCGGGCAACCGCATGATCACCATGAAGCTCGATACCACCCTTTCCAAGGCGATCGCGGGCGATTCCGAGAACAGCCTGCCCACGACCACCGAGAAGATCTTCAGCTCGACGGTTAGGACCGAGGTTGGCAAGCCGATCTCTGTCACCGGCCTGAAGCAGCAGCAGCTGATCGACAATGTGCAAAAGGTGCCGCTGCTCGGCGACATCCCCCTTCTCGGCTGGCTCTTCACCAACAAGCACAAGAGCGTGGCCAACACCGAATACGTCATCTACATCATCCCGCGCCTCGAGCTGCCCGAGGTGAACCGCGACATCAAGGAAAGGGAGCTGGTCGAGGGTTACTACCGTTACCTCAATGGCGCCGAGGCTTCGGGCGGCTCCCCATGAACCCGGTCGGGCTCCAGGATTTCGCACCCCTCCCGGAGGGGTCCGACCAGTTCAAGCTCGGCTTCATAGAGGAGTCGGGGACGATCAAGCTGGCCGAGCGCGAGGGCCGCGCCTGGATCGGCTGCGCGAGGGAACCCTCTGCCGACCTGCTCAAGCGGATCAGGTTCGCGCTGAAGAAGGAGCTCGTCCTCTGCCAGGTCGATCCCAGCGAGTTCGCGGAATACGTCTCGCGCCAGGCCGCGGAGTTCGGCGGCCAGGCCGAGCCGGATGCGACTGACGAGTCGAACCTCCTGGACAGGCTCGCGAACGACGCCCCCATCATAAACCTCGTGAACAGCATCCTCCTCGAGGGCCTGAGGCTAGGGGCCTCGGACATCCATCTCGAGGGCCAGGCCGAGGGGGTCAGGGTTAGGTTCCGCGTCGACGGGCTGCTCGCCTCAGCGCGGCTGCTCCCGAAGGACATCGCTCCGGGCCTCTCCTCGCGCATCAAGATCATGTCGAACCTCAACATCATCGAGCGGCGGCTCCCGCAGGACGGGAAGATGAACGCACTCGTCGGGGACAGGACCGTGGAGTTCCGCGTCTCCATCATGCCCACGGTCGAGGGCGAGTCGATCGTGCTCAGGCTTTTCAACCGCGACAAGATGGGGATGGAGCTCGGCGGGCTCGGCTTCGACGACCACTTCCTCGAGCGGCTGCGCGGCCTCATGAGGTATCCCCACGGGCTCATCCTCGTGACGGGGCCGACGGGGAGCGGCAAGACGACCTCGCTCAACGCGATCATGAGGGAGATCAACGGGCCGGAGCTGAAGATCCTCACGGTCGAGGATCCGGTGGAGAACAAGATCGCCGGCCTCTGCCAGGTCCAGACCAATGAGGATATAGGCATGAGCTTCGATTCGGTGCTCAGGCGGCTGCTGCGGCAGGACCCTGACGTGCTGATGATCGGCGAGATCCGGGACAAGGCCACCGCCGATCTCGCCCTCAGGAGCGCCCTCACCGGGCATCAGGTCTGGGCCACGCTGCACACCAACGACGCACTCTCGGCGGTCAACCGGCTTCTGAACATGGGTCTTGAGGCCTACCTCCTCGCCGGTGTCATCCGCGGGGTTTTCGCGCAGAGGCTCGTGAGGAGGCTCTGCCCCCGCTGCTCCGAGCTCGGAGCGCCCGATGCCGTCGAGCAGGCCTTCCTCGCGGAGAACCGGCGGAGCCCGACGCGCGTGCCCCGAGCGATGCTCTGCGATGACTGCCACCAGGGCTACAGGGGGCGGGTCGCCATGGGGGAGATCTTCGCCTTCGACGAGGCGGCCGAGGAGATCGTCACGAGACACGGCCACCACAGGGACCTTGTTGACCACTTCGCCTCCATGGGCTCGCCTTTCCTCGTCGACGCAGGTCTGGACCTTGTGGAGTCGGGCACGACCACCATCGCCGAGATCCAAAGGGTGGTCTACGGACTATGACACAGAACTTCCGCTGCAGGATCCTCGACGCCGAAGGCAGCACGAGGAGCCTCGAGAGGCGGGCCGCTTCGGCCGAGGCCCTCGCGCGCGAACTCCGGCGGGAGGGCTCAAGCCTCATCGAGTGCGAGCCGGTGGCAGGCGACAGGGCCAAGAAGCTTACGCTCCCCCAAGTCCTCGAGTTCACCCAGAGCCTTGAGCTTCTGTTCAACCAGAACCTGAGCCTCAAGGATGCGGTCCGCGTCCTTGGTACGCTCAAGACCTCGGGTGCCCTCGAGGCCCTCATCGCATCCCTGGAGAACCGGCTCACAGCCGGGCAGTCCATGGCGGCTGCCCTGTCCGAACACTCGAGGAGCTTTCCTCCGCTCTACCTTGGGCTGGTCCGTGTGGGCGAGATGACCGGGACTCTCAAACACGTTCTGCCCCAGCTCTCGCGGTACCTGGCCGAGCGGAAGCGCCTCAGGGACAAGGTCCTTGGCTCGCTCATGTACCCGGCCCTCATACTCTGCGTCCTCATCATCGGCATGGTCCTCTTGACGAGCTTCGTCCTCCCGACCTTCATCCAAGTCGCCGAATCGCTCAACAGGGCCGGGGCCGGGGACCTCAAGCACCGTCTCGTCGCTTTCCAGGCGGTCTTCGTCTCGGCCCTCGTCCTCCTGCCCCTCTTGGGCGGCGCCCTCGCGGCCGCAAGGCTTGATCCGCGGGTAAGGCTTTCCCTGGACAGGATCCTGCTCACGACGGCGCCGCTCCGGGCCTTCTTCTCCCCGATGGAGATGCAGGGCCTCTGCTTCGGCCTCGAGATCCTCCTCGAGAGCGGCTACACCATCGAGACGGCGCTCGGCGAGATCCGCCAGGTGACCGACAACACCGCCTTGATCCGCGCGATCGACGAGGTAAGGCTGAAGACCAAGAAGGGAACGAAGCTCTCTCGCGCCTTCCGTGAGGGATCCATCTTCCCCTCGACCTTCTGCACCTGGGTGGCGGTCGGAGAGGAGGCCCACGACCTTCGCAAGGTGTTCTCGCATCTGCGGGCCTATTACGAATACGAGTTCGAGAAACTCACGCAGCGCGTCATGGCGCTGATGGAGCCGGGGATGATCCTTGCCGTAGGCGGAATCCTGCTCTTGGTGATTTCGCAGTTCCTTGGCCCCATCTTCAGATTACTCGGAGGCGCAACATGAGAGGGCTTGGTAGACCTGGAACACGACCTGACATCGACGAAGAGGGCGACCACGGCGATGGGGGATGGACCTTCATGGAGACCCTGATCGTCATCGGGATCGTCCTCGTCCTAACCTCCATGGTCGGCGTGATGGCCTTCCGTTTCATCGATCAGGCCAAGCAGGCGGCGGCCAAGAGCCAGATCGAGGTTTTCTCGCTTGCGCTCAACGCCTACTACATGGACTGCAAGGCCTATCCCTCCCCCTCGGACGGACTCGGAGCCCTGTGGCAGAAGCCGGCCTCGGCCTCCGATTCATGGAGCGGTCCCTATATCAACAAGCCCGTGCCCTCGGATCCTTGGGGGACTCCCTTCGTCTACCGCGCCCCGGGCTCGGGCAGCCTGCCCTTCCAGGTAGTGTCGTATGGAGGCGACGGGAAGGAGGGCGGCGACGGCAACAACAGGGACATAAAGAGCGATGAGTGACGAGGCCTGGGTCTTCGTCGACAGCCTCGTCGCAGTGGCCATCCTCGCCGTGGCCCTGGCCTTCCTCTTTCCCAGCGTGGAGGCCCTGCACCGCGTCCTCATGAGCCAGGAGGCCACGATCCAGAAGGCGACGGAGGCTGGGCTTGATCCCTGGCAAGAATACCGCTAGAGGCGGCTTCACCTTCCTCGAGACCCTGGTGAGCATCCTCATCCTTGCCATTGTCATAGCGGCCATCTCGCCACTCTTCATCGGATCGGTACGCTCCCTTGGCTCGATGTCCCGAGAGGAGATAGGACTCGCCAAGGTCGCAGCCGTATACGACTCGTTCCGCAAGGCCTGCCGGGATACCCTGGTGCCTTTCTGGATCCCCTCGGGCTCGGTGATGACTGAGGGGAAGGGGCTGACCACCGTCGCTTTCCTCCACGGCGAAGGCGAAGGCCTCTGGACCATGGAGACCGGAGGACCAGAAGTGCATGTCGAGGTCGACGGCCAGAGAACCAGCTGTCCGGCCGGGAACGCGAGGGCTTCGGGCATCGTGGTCGGCGAGAAGCTCATTGGCATCGATCTTGGCTTCGAGGCATTGGGCAGAAAATGGCACTGGAGGGAGTATTTTGGCTCGTCGGGATTCTGAGCCCTCTGGCTATGGCAGCCTCATCGCCATCGGCATCGTCCTGTTGCTCTCGGCTCTCGTGCTCGCCTGGGCCAGCCCATTCCTGTACCGGGTCAGGGTGGAGCGTTCCCAGCTCGACGCCGCGCGGGAGGACAGGGCCTTCGAGGAGAAGGCGGTAAGCCTCCTTCGCGAGCTCGACAAGAGCAGCCAGGGCGAGACTGACAGGATGCTCCAATGGATCCCGCCCGAAGGGGCCACGCTGAGGGACTCCTCTGGTCTACTGAACCCGAACTGGATCAGGAAGCAGTTCTTCGTCGATTCGCCCTTGAAGACCCTATTCAGGCTCGGCAGTCCCGACGAGCTCCAGGCATTCAG
The DNA here is from genome assembly GCA_025356015.1 of Spirochaetaceae bacterium. Classification (GTDB taxonomy): domain Bacteria; phylum Spirochaetota; class Spirochaetia; order Treponematales; family Rectinemataceae; genus JANXYO01. The sequence goes on along the minus strand of JANXYO010000074.1, from coordinate 1,253 downwards.
GGCCAAGGAGAGCCTTTCGAACGATGCGCGACGCTACGAGAGATATTTCGCAGCCTCGGACCTGGCCAGGTTCTTCACCCTGGACTCTCCCCTCAACCCCAATACCGTCGACGAGTTCGTGTTCGAGAGCGTGATGGGACGGGCCCTGGGCGATGCCGCCGAGGGCACAAGGTGGAGGGAGAATCTTCGCCGCCTCCGAAGCGAAGGGAAGGTCCTCAAGGGCGAGGCGGAGACCAGGCTCTGGTTCGGCGGCGTCTGGGACAGGGCGAAGGCCTTCTCGACCTGGCTTCCCGACTGGAACGTCAACAGCATGGACCCCTTCCTCCTCCAGTCTGTCCTCGCCTTCAAGGATTTCGCCATCCCCTCCCCGGAAGCGGCATTCAACAGCCTGATGTCGATCCGCGCATCCCGACACATCAAGCCCGAGGACCTGCGCTCCATCCTCCACATCCAGCCGGACAATCGAGCATGGATCTACCTCGGCACCGAGTCGAGCTTCTGGACCCTGAGCCTCCGCGAGGCCTCGGGGCGGGGCATCGAGCTTGTGTTCCGCAAGCGCAGCGAGGGGAGCGAGGGCGGCAGCTTCCAGATCCTCGCCAGGCGGTACTTCCATGCCTGAGGTCATCCAGCGTTCTGGGCTTGGCTCGATCCCGCGCGAGCGCATCCAATACCTGATCCTCGACCTGGCCTTCAAAAAGGAGGCCGACCTCGGAGGCCTCATCCGCTTCAGGCTCGAGGCCCTCCTGCCGCAGGGCCTTGAGGGTTATGAGCATTTCTTCACTCGAATCGGCCGCTCCTCCTCCTTCCTCGTGACCCTGGTCGAGGCTCCCCTGCCTCCGTCCTTCTTTGCGCAGAAAGCCAGGCTTCCCTTCGCGCTTGAGATCCCGGACAAGGTTCCGGTGCTCTGCCAATGGCGGGGCCCGCTCGGTAACGAGGTCGTCCGGTACGAGGGCGGCCTTGCCCGCGAGCTCTGGTTCTTTACCGAGGCCGAACAGAAAGAGCTCGAGGCCCTGAGGCTCGCCCAGTGCGGGCTCGAGTGGCGCGTGCGTGAGGCTGCCAACGAGGGGCCGATGGTGCAAGCCCGCCTTGGTGGCCTTGGGCGGCTCATGCCTTGGTTGGCCGCTGCCCTTTTCCTCTTCCTTCTGGGCCAGATGGCCCTGGCCTCATGGTCGGCCATCAACGCCAAGACAGTCAGGCTCGGGGTCCTTGAGCAGCAGCTCTCCCTGCTTGCCGGGAGCCTGGGGGAAGAGCCA
>JANXYO010000052.1 GCA_025356015.1 Spirochaetaceae bacterium | reverse complement strand
CTCGACGACGGCAGGCTCACCGACGGGCAGGGCAGGGTGGTGGACTTCAAAAACGCCATCGTCATCATGACGAGCAATGTCGGCTCCGACATCATCCTCGAGGCCAAGGACATGGCCCAGGTGAGAAAGGGCATCGAGGGCCTCCTGCGCGGGACCTTCAAACCGGAGTTCCTCAACCGCATCGACGAGACCGTGGTCTTCGAACGCCTCGGCAAGGACCGCATCCTCGCCATCGTCGACATCCAGCTCGCCGCCCTCGAGGCGCGTCTCGCCGAGCGAAAGGTCGTCCTCGACGTCAGGCCCGACGCGAAGGCCTTCCTCGCCGAGGAGGGCTACGACCCCAATTTCGGCGCCCGGCCCTTGAAGCGGGCCATCCAGGCCTTTCTCCAGAACCCACTCGCGGGAGCCATGCTCGACGGCCGCATAAAGGAAGGGCAGAAGGTGAAGGTGGTCGCGAAGGAGGGAGCCCTGGCCTTCATGACCACTGCCCAGCCACTCTCCTAGGCAGGGGCCAGGGTCCGGTCCCAATCTCAGTCATATCTCCAAATTCCTCAGTGCTAGAATGATTCGATCTTGACGTGTATACAATCTGGTATATAATCCCAAATACATTTCCCAAGCCCCGATCCGGAGCGTGCCATGAAAAGGGCCCAGGTCCGTAAGGACTCGTATTTCGACTCAGTCTTCCTGATGTCGCTCAGCAAGCGCCTCAAGGACAATCCCCAGGTTGCCGATGCCATCGTCGCGATGGGGACCTCGATGAATCTCGAGCTCCTCGCCGACCAGGGCTATGCCGGGCCTGAGCTCACGGGTGTCACGCCGAACGACCTGATCATCGCCGTCGAGGCTGCCGATGCCGCCGCTGTCGAATCGGCCCTCCAGGCCGCCAAGGCCCTGCTCGAGAAGAAGGCCGCGCCCAGTTCGGGTGGCAGGGCAGATGCCGAGCCGACCACCCTCGCGGCCGGGCTCCGTGCCCTGCCGGGAGCGAACCTCGCGGTGATCTCGCTTCCGGGCGCCTATGCCGCGCGCGAGGCCCGCAAGGCCCTCGAGTCGGGCCTCCACGTCATGCTCTTCTCCGACAACGTGAGCCTCGAAGACGAGATCGCCCTCAAGCGGCTTGGCCGCGACAAGGGCCTCCTTGTCATGGGCCCCGACTGCGGCACTGCGATAATCAACGGCGTGCCCATCTGTTTCGCCAATGCAGTCAGACGCGGCCCGGTCGGCGTCGTCGCCGCCTCGGGCACGGGCCTCCAGGAGGTCACCTGTCTCGTGGACCGCTTTGGCTCTGGCATCAGCCAGGCCATAGGGACGGGGGGAAGGGACCTGAAGAACGCGAAGGTGGGCGGGATCACCATGCTGATGGGAATAGCCGCCCTCGCCCAGGATCCCGAAACCAAGGTAATCGTCGTCGTATCCAAGCCCCCGGCCCAGGAAGTCGCCGACAAGGTCGTCGCCGCCCTCGGCGCGGCGGGAAAGAGCGCTGTCGTCCACTTCATCGGCCTCGAGCCCGGCTCGGCCGGCTCGGCCCCCGCTTCGGTCCACTTCGCCTCCAGCCTCGAGGAGACCGCCTCGATGGCCGCGGCGATCGCCGCTGGCAGGCCCGCCCTCGCCGCCGGCCGGCCCGCCATGCCCGTTCCCCTGGCGCCCGAGATCGAAGCCCTCGCCGAGCGTGAGGCCAGGCGGCTCGCGCCCGGCCAGAAGTGGCTGCGCGGCTACTACACCGGCGGCACCGTCGCCGACGAGGCGATGATCCTCCTCCACCGCCTCACCGGGCGGCTCTTCTCGAACAACCAGGGCGATCCCGCCTTTGTCCCCCCGGATCCGAGGCTTTCCATCGAGCACACCATCGTCGACCTCGGCGACGACGTCTTCACGGTGGGCCGCCCCCACCCGATGATCGATCCCAGCACGAGGACTGACCGCATCCTCGCCGAAAAGGACGACGCGTCGATAGCCGTCGTCCTCATCGACGTGGTCCTCGGCTACGGCTCCCATCCCGATCCGGCCGGCGCCGTCGTCGAGGCCCTCAAGGTCGTCCGCGCCACCGCCGAGGCGAGGGGAGGCTACCTCCCCGTGGTCGCCTCGGTCATCGGGACCCCGGCCGACTTCCAGGGCTACGAGGCCCAGGTGGCAAAGCTCGAGGCCGCGGGCTGTCTGGTCATGCCCTCAAACTACAGGGCGGCAGTCCTTGCCGCCCGAATCGTCGAAAAGGCGGCGAAACGATGAGCGTCGACAAGACCCTCCCCGACGGCACCTCAGGCTGCGCCGATCCCGTGCTTGGCCTCTTCTCCTCTCCGCTCAAGGTCCTCAACCTCGGTCTCGACTCCTTCGCCGACGAGCTCTCAGCCCAGGGCGTCGAGGTCCTGCGCGTGCGCTGGAAGCCGCCGGCCGGCGGAAACGCGAAACTCATCGGAGCACTGGATCGCATAACGCGCGGGGGCTTCGATGTCGAGACAGCCAACCGCGAGGCCGTCTCCCGCATCCTCAAAGGGAAGCCAGTCCTCGTCGATGTCGGCAAGGCCCTGGACGTCGTGCCCGGCATGACCAAGAGGACCGTCCTCCACGCCGGCCCCCCCATCACCTGGGAGCGCATGTGCGGCCCCATGCGCGGCGCCGTCATCGGAGGCCTCCTTTACGAGGGCCTCGCGAAGACCCGGGCCGAGGCCGAGGGCCTCGCTGCCTCCGGGGGCGTCGACTTCTCACCCTGCCACCACCACGCCTCGGTCGGCCCCATGGCAGGCGTGATGACCGCGAGCATGCCGGTGTGGATCTTCGAGAACGAGACCTACGGCAACCGCTCCTACTGCACCTTCAACGAGGGTCTGGGAAAGGTCCTGCGCTACGGGGCCTTCTCCGACGAGGTCCTCGAGCGCCTGCGCTGGATAGAGAAGGAGCTCGCACCGTTGATGAAGCGGGCCCTGGCCCTCCACGGGCCCCTCGACATGCGCAACATCATCGCCCAGGCCCTGCAGATGGGCGACGAGGGCCACAACCGCAACCGCGCCGGCACCAGCCTCATCATAAGGGAGTTCGCTCCCTACCTCGTCCGCCTCGGCGAGGACGGGGAGAAGGTCGCCAAGGCCCTCTCCTTCATGCACGCGAACGACCACTTCTTCCTCAACCTCTCCATGCCGGCCTCGAAGTGCGTCGTGGACGCGGCCGCCGGCGTCGAGGGCAGCACCCTCATCGTGACTATGGCGCGCAACGGGACAGACTTCGGGATCAGGATCTCCGGCCTGGGCGACCGCTGGTTCACCGGGCCCGCCGGAATAGTCGAGGGCCTCTACCTTCCTGGCTTCTCTGCCGCCGACGCGGCGCCCGACATCGGTGACTCGGTGATTACCGAGACCGCGGGCATAGGAGGCTTCGCCATGGCGGCGGCCCCGGCGATCGTGAAGTTTGTCGGCGGCAGCCCCGAGGACGCCCTCGCCTGGACCAGGCGCATGTACGAGATCACCGTCGCGGAGAGCGAGTTCTACCGCATCCCGATCCTTGACTTCCGCGGTACGCCCACGGGGATCGACCTCCGAAAGGTCGTCGAGACGGGGATACTTCCAGTCATCAATACCGGTATCGCACATCGCGAACCCGGAATAGGAATGGTGGGGGCCGGTCTTGTGAAGCCCCCCGTCAACTGCTTCGAGGACGCCCTGTTCGCGTTCGCGCAAACCTACGGAGAAGGAGAGAAGGCATGAAGATGATCGATCTGACGATCCCCCTCGGGATCGGGACCCCTCCCTGGCCGACCTACATCCCCCTGCAGGTCCAGTACTTCAAGCGCCTCGCGCCCAACGGCGCCAACGGCCAGGTCGTGACGCACTCAAACCACGTCGGCACCCACCTCGACGGCGAGATCCACTTCTACACGCCGGGCAAGGACATCGCCAGCCTCGACATGGACTTCCTCGTGCACGAGGGCGCCATCGTCGACCTCTCCGACGTGTGCAAGGACTACGACGTCTACACCTCGAAGATGGTCGAGGAGCGGGTCGAGGTGAAGACCGGAGACATCCTCATCATCCACACCGGCTTCCACCACTACGGCTGGGACCAGCCCACGGCCGACGAGGTGCGCTATATGATCAAGCACCCGGGGCCGGACCGCGAGTTCGCGGACTGGGCGAAGAAGAAGAAGCTTCGCTGGATCGGCGTCGACTGCGGCAGCGCCGACCACCCCATGAACACCAAGATCCGCGAGTGGATGCCCGTCCAGGCCAAGGAATGCGACGAGCACTTCAAGAAGAAGTACAAGAAGTCCCTCGAGGAGCTCTTCACCCCCGACAAGTACCAGGTCATGCACATCGAGATGTTCGACAAGGGCCTCATCCACGCCGAGTGCGTGGGCGGCGACCTCGACCTCCTCCTCAACCAGAGGGCGACCATCGGCTGCTTCCCCTGGCGCTTCGTCGACGGAGAGTCGAGCATCGCGCGCATCGTGGCCATGGTCGAGGACAAGCGCTACGACGAGCTCATGGCCAAGAAGAAGAAGGCCAAGCTCACGAAGTTCGGCGACGTCGCCGGCGCGAAGAATCCCTGGCTCCACGAGGAAGCCCGCAAGGTCAAATAGGAAGAATACCGAACCGCAGGGGCGCAGAGGAAAAAGGACAGGAATGATCCAAAGGGATCTTGGCCTCTCTTTCTTCCTCTCCCTATACGCTCTGCGACTCAAGCGTCTCTGCGGTTTTCTTCTGTCTAGTCGCATTTGCAAAGTCAGATCGGCGCGTCTGCGCACGATAAGCATTTAGGTTTTTTCAAGGAGATTCACATGGCCGTTGATCAGCTCGAAATGAAACTCAGGCCCCCGGCCGCAGAGATGGCGTCCTATCCGTCCAAGCTCATCACCCTCGCCTCGGGCGAGAAGATGGTGGTCCGCGAGTGCACGCATAAGGACGTCGGGGCTCTGCTCGGCACGGTCTATCCGCTTCTCGCCGTCTCGAAGGACTATTACGACATCGTCGCCGCGCGCATGTACAGCGAGATCCTCGGCTGGTTCCGCTACCGCGTCGCCAACGAGTTTGTCATCGTTGGCGCGATCAACGGCGAGATCGCCGGCATCGTCACGAGCCGTCACGTCAAGGAAGGCGAGGGCATGAGCCTCCACACCCTTACGATCAAGCGCGGCCTCCGGGTCGGAGCCCAGCTCTTCGCGGCCAAGATGGAGCACCACATCGAGTACCTCAAGGAGAACGAGGTCCACATCGTCGCCGAGAGCCCCATCGGCTTCAAGCGCTGGATGATCGAGTACGAGCTCGAGGACCGCTCCGCCCAGTACCCCGGCCTCCGCCACGAGCTTGGCGGCGTCCCGACCTTCACCCTGACGCGCAAGCTCTGGGACGCGATCAAGGCCGTGAAGTGCACGGGCACCCGCCCCGTCCCGGCCGAGCTCCTCAAGACCGCCGAGAAGCTCACCATGCCCAATGAGTACGTCCAGCTCCCGGGCTGGAAGAGGGAAGGCTGATGGCACCAAGAATCGGAATCGCCGGGATCGGCCACTGCCGGTTCGGCAACTCGAGCGATTACGATCTGGTCGACGTGATCGCCTATTCCGCGAACGACGCCCTGTACGACGCGGGCGGCCTCGCCCTGCGCAAGCAGGTCGACCAGGTCTTCGTCGGCAACATGGCCGGCGGCATGTTCAACCACGTCACCTCGGCCGCCTCGGCCCTGGTGAGCAGGATGGACATGGAGCCCTGCCCGGCCGAGCTCATCGAGAACGGTCCGGCCTCGGGCGCCTCCGCGATCAAGATGGGCTATATGGCCATCGCCGCGGGCATGGCCGATGTGGTCCTCGTGGCCGCCGGCGAGGTCATGCGCTCCGTCTCCGGCTGGGAGGCGACCAACATCGTCGCGACCATGTCCCACACCGAGGCCGAGTACAACATGGGCCTCACCCTGCCCGGCTTCGCTGGCATGTTCACCAGGCTCTACATGGAGAAGTACGGGATGACCGAGCGCGACCTCGCCCTTGTGGCCGTCAAGGACCACGCGAACGGAGCCCTCAACAAGTACGCCCACGTCCAGCTGCCCGTCACCATCGAGGCCATCGCCGACGGCCCCGAGGCCAACATCGTCAACAACTACATCGCCGAGCCCCTTCGCATGTACTCGACCTGCCCCATCACCGACGGCTCGGCGGCAGTGATCCTCGTGAACATGGACTCGCCCAAGGCCAAGCTCTTCACCAAGAAGCCCATCATGCGCATCGCCGGCATCGGCTCGGCGACCGACACCCACTGCGTGCACAACCGCAAGGACCCACTGGTCCTCGACGCCGTCAGGCTCAGTTCGCAGATGGCATACAAGATGGCCGGGATCGGTCCCAAGGACATCTCCTTCGCCGAGCTTCACGACGCCTTCGTCATCTTCGAGCTCCTCAACAGCGAGGAGTGCGGCTTCTTCGAGAGGGGCAAGTCCTTCATCGGCGTGCGCAACCACGAGACCGACATAGGGGGGAGGATCCCGATCAACCCCTCGGGCGGCCTGAAGGCCAAGGGTCATCCCGTTGGAGCCACCGGAGTCTCCCAGGTTGTGGAGCTGGTCAGGCAGCTGCGCGGCGAGGCCGAGGAGGGCCGCCAGGTCAAGGATCCGAAGTACGGCATGGCGGTGAACTTCGGCGGCTTCGGCAACAACGTCATCACCACGATCGTGGCGAAGGACTAGGTATGTGTGCAATTAGGCTTTTGATTCTGTGCAGTTGCCCGAGCCAGTTTCATCAGGGCAACTGCGAAGTCGAGCGGCCCGCGATTCGCCATATGGGCCGCTCGACTGGAGGTCGCCGATGATCGATTTCAGCGTATATGACGAGCAGTTCCCCCACATCTCCGGATGGAAGTGCCAGAAGTGCGGGACGATCTACTATCCCGCCCCGATGCTCTGCAAGAAGTGCGACTCGAGGCGGGATCCGACGACGGGCAAGGGCTGGGAGGAGTTCAACCTCGAGGGTCCCTGCAAGCTCCTCACCTGGACCAGGGTCTGGAACCTGCCAGAGGGCTTCAACAGGAAGTTCCTAATGTTCGGGATGGTGGAGTTCCCCAATGGCCTGCGGGCCTCGGGCCGCCTCGAGGCCGAGGGAGACCCCGTCATCGGGTCGACCCTCACCGCCTCGGTGATAGAGGCCGACGAGAGGCCTGGCAAGCCGGTCAAGGTGTTTTTGTTTTCCTGATCGAAAATAGGGGCTTTCGCGCCCGGGAAAGGGAACGTAAGATGTGTCCGGCATTTGTGTCCGGCGGCGGCCTTGATGGCCGCCGCCGGGCGGTCAAGGATCTGTAGGAGGATTCGGGAGGGAAGCCGTCGTTGCCGGGAATTTCATCCGAATCGAGCCAGAGGCACTCTAAGCAAGGAGGAAGCAGGCCGCGTACGTAACCGTCCCGCATCGCGGGCGGAAACCAGCCCGGTTCGCATAACGTCTGACCGGGTATCACGACGGAGGCACTAATGGCCCATTTCGAGAAGATCTACGACATCGAGCAGATCCCCCCGCTCGGTAAGGCGATACCGCTTTCGTTCCAGCATGTATTCGCCATGTTCGGCGCGACCATCCTGGTCCCTATCCTGACCGGGCTGGATCCCTCGGTCACCCTCTTCTGCTCAGGCCTTGGCACCCTCATCTTCCACCTTGTCAACAAGGGGAAGGTACCTGCCTACCTCGGTTCTTCCTTCGCCTTCATCGCCCCCATCATCGCCGTCTCCAAGACCTACGGCGCCCAGGGAGCCTTCACCGGAATGATGGCAGCCGGCGTCGTCTACATCCTCGTGTTCGCCATCATCGCCCTCGTGGGCCTCAAGTGGATTGGCCGGGTCCTCCCGCCAGTCGTCGTCGGCCCCGTAGTCATGATCATCGGACTCAGCCTTACGCCCGTCGCCATCGGCGAGGCCTCGAAGGGTCTGCCCACCGCCCTGATCACCGCGGCGATCGTCATCATCGCGAGCATCTTCGGCAAGGGCTTCTTCAAGATCATCCCGATCCTCCTCGGAACGGTCGGCGGCTACATCGTGGCCATCCTCTTCGGCCAGGTCGACTTCAAGTCCATCGGCGATGCGGCCTGGATCGCGCTTCCCCGCCTCACCATCGTGACCGGCAACATGCCGATCTTCGCCTGGGGCGCCGTCGCCATGATCGCCCCCGTCGCCATAGCGACGATCGTCGAGGACGTCGGCCACCTGCTCGTCATCGGCGACACCGTCGAACGCGACCTCATGCACAACCCCGGCCTCCACAAGGTCCTCCTCGGCAACGGCCTCGCGACCGGCATCGCCGGCTTCCTGGGCGGCGTGCCCGAGACCACCTACGGCGAGAACATTGGCGTCCTCGCCATCACCCGCGTCTTCTCCTCCCGCGTCATCCAGGGCGCGGCTGTCATCGCGATCCTGCTCAGCTTCGTCCAGAAGTTCGGCGCCGCGATCCAGACCATACCCCAGCCCGTCCTCGGCGGCGTCACCATCATCCTCTACGGAATGATCGCGTCGGTGGGTCTTCGCACCCTCATCGAGAACAAGGTCAACATGGCCTCGAACAGGAACCTCCTGATCGTGTCGGTCATCTTCTCCTTCGGCGTCGGCGGCATGGTCTTCAAGTTCGGCCCCAGCTTCGAGTTCGCGGGGATCGCCTCCGCGGCCATAACCGGCATCATCCTCAACCTCCTGCTTCCCAAGGACAAGGACAGCGAGGCGAAGGCCGGCAACGGCAAGTAGCACCGCCACCGTCCTCCGTCCGGCCGCCCCGCGGTCCGGGCGGGGGCCGGCCTCGAAAGAAAACTTCCAGTGGGGGATCCTGCAGTCATGGCCAAGAGCACCTTGAGTCAGACGGTCTTCTCGCAGCTCAGCGAGAGGATCCTCCGCTGGGACTTTCTTCCCGGCCATCGCTTCACCGAGGAGGGGCTCTGCGCGGAGTTCCAGGTCTCGAGGAGCCCCGTGAGGGAAGCCCTCAACATGCTGGTCGAGAACGGCCTCGTCGAGAAGAAGCCCATGCTCGGCTACAGCGTCAAGCTTCTGGATTTCGAGGAGATCAACGAGCTTTACGATGTCCGCCTCGCCCTCGAGGCCTTCGTGGTCAGCCGGATCTGCGTCACGGGCATCGAGGAAAAGCGCGTGCGCGAGCTGCTGGCGTACTGGAACGACCTGCTTGAAGGCCTGCCGGGCACCGCAAGGCTGGTGCCCGCGGCCGACGAGGACTTCCACGAGGCCCTCGCCAAGCTCAGCAAGAACCGGACCCTGGTCCGTTACCTGAGGGACATTGACCGGCGCATCCATTTCGTCCGCCTCGCCGACATCACGAGCGAGCAGCGGGTCAGGGACACCTGTGTCGAGCACCTACGGCTCCTCGAGGCTCTGCGCGAGCGCGATGAACCGCGGGCCCTTGGCATCTTGCGGACCAACATCGACGGGGGCAGGTCCGCCGTCGAAAGGGCGATCAAGGACGCCCTCGCCCATGCCTACCAGCGCAGGGAATAGCCGCCCCTGCGCCCCGAGGCGCCTGCTCGCGAGGTCTGTGGGTCCTGCCTTCCAGTCGAGGGGGCCGGTCTTCCAGGTCCACAGCGTCTACAGGGCGGCGATCTACCTGAAGGGCCAGGGCTCGGCCATGCTCGTCTGCCTCGTGAGCGGAGACTACGAGCCCCCGCCGAACGGAATGGCCCTCGCAGAGACCATCGACCTTCGCAGCCTCGAGCTTTTGCGCGGAGCGGCTGCCAGTCTCAGGGACGGCGTCCTCAGCTTCGACGTTGTGGGAGGATCCCGGGTCGAGGTGCAGTTCGCCGGGGCGAAGCGCGAGGAAGCATGCCACGCAGGCCCGCCTGCCCGGCTCGGGCCTTCCTTCATGATGTCGGCCCTGAGGCTTGAGTCGCAGGTGAGGAAGGCCCAGGGCATGCTCTCCCTCGACCTGATCGGCTGCGGCGAGGGGCAGAGCGGCATGCAGGAGCGTCTCCTCGATGGAGCCCGCTCTCTCGGCAGGGCCGCCAGCGAGAGGGACAGCGAAGCAGGAGCCCTGTCGGCCAGGCGGCTTGTAGGCCTCGGTCCAGGGCTTACCCCCTCGGGCGACGACTTTCTTTGCGGCTTCCTCGCAGGCCTGCGGGCCTCGGGACAGGAGGGGGCTTCCGAGCTCCGCTTCATCCTCGCGGTCTGCGCGGCGGTCGAGGGATCCCTGGTCGGCACGAGCGACACGAGCGCGAGCTTCCTGCGCTGCGCCGTCCTCGGCTTTGCCCAGCCCGCGATCCTCTCCCTCGCCTCCGCCCTCGCCAACGACTCGCCCCTCGAGGCCATAGACAGCCTCGAGAGGATATTCCGACAAGGCCACAGTTCCGGAGCCGATACGGCCACCGGTTTTCTTTACGGCCTCAGCCTGTGGGCACAGGGCTACGGGCCGTTCTCCGACCACGACTCCGCAATTTCGAAGGAGGCAGTATGCTGAGTGGATTCAATTACGCGGCGCCCCGCACGAGGGGGGAGCTGCTCGATCTCCTCGCGGCCGAGGGGCAGGGAGCCAAGCTCCTTGCCGGCGGCACCGATCTTCTCGTCAACATGAGATCAGGCGCAGTGAAGCCCCGCCTGGTCATCGACGTGAAGCGCGTCGAGGGATTCTCGGGCATCGAATGGAGCGCGAAGGATGGCCTCGTGATGAAGGCCAGCACGACCATCAACGACCTGCTCAGGGACAGGGAGGTCCGCGAGCGCTTCCCCCTCCTTGCCGCCTGCGCCCACGACCTAGCCTCCTACCAGGTGCGCAACCGCGCCACCGTGGTCGGCAATGTGGTGAACGCCTCGCCCTGCTCCGACATGGCTCCGGCCCTCCTCTGCCTGGGCGCCAGGGCCCGGATCTCCTCCAAGACCGGCACGAGGGAGGTTCCCTTCAAGGAGTTCTTCACCGGAGTGAAGAGGACTGTCCTCAAGGCCGACGAGCTCCTCGAGCTCATCATCGTGCCAGCCGAGGAAGGGGGGGCGAGAGGCTCCTATCGCAAGCTCAAGCGGATCAACGGCCACGACCTCGGCATAGTCGGGGTTGCGATGATGAAGAAGGGCGGCCTCATGCGCATCGCCGTGTCCTCCGCCGCGCCGACCCCCGTCCTCGTGGACGGCCTGAACGAGACCAGCACCCCCGAGGCTGCGGTGGCTGCGGTGCGCAAGGCTATCAGCCCTATCAGCGACCTCCGCTGCAGCAAGGAATACAGGGAGCACATGGTCGAGGTCTTTGTGCGAAGGCTTCTGGAGGAGCTCAAATGATCACGGTGAACGTCACGGTCAACGGAAAGAAATACAAACGGGACGTCGAGCCCTCGAAGACCCTGCTGCGCTTCCTCCGCGAGGACCTCGGCCTCACGGGGACGAAGGAAGGCTGCGGGGCGGGGGAGTGCGGGGCCTGCACGGTCTTCATGGACGGACACACTGTCAACTCCTGCATGGTCCTCGCGGCCGAGCTCGAGGGCAGGAGCGTCGAGACCATCGAAGGCGAGGCGAAGGAAGGGGTCTTGAGCGACATCCAGGCAGCCTTCGACCGCCACCATGCCATCCAGTGCGGATACTGCAGCGCGGGCATGGTCCTCTCCGTCCGCGAGCTCCTCAAGAGGAATCCGAAGCCATCGGTCGAGCAGATCAAGGAAGGCATCGAGGGCAACTTCTGCCGCTGCACCGGCTACCAGCAGATCATAGAGGCAGTCCTCGACGTCTCTGGCCAGGAAGGGAGCAAGGGGGAGCTGCACTATGTTTGAACAGAATGAATCGCGGCCGGAGCTGCATGTCGGAAAGAGCGAGCGCCGGGTCGAGGGTATATCGAAGATCACCGGCGACGCGGTCTATGTCAGCGACATGGCCTTCCCGGGCATGCTCCATGCCCAGGTCAAGAAGAGCCCCCACGCCAGGGCTCGCATCCTCAGGATCGACACCTCGAAGGCCGAGGCCCTGCCTGGAGTCCGCGCCGTCATCATCGGCAAGGAGTTCAACTACCGCCTCGGCCTGTACGTCGTGGACAAGGACATCCTGGCCAAGGACGAGGTGAGGCACTACGGCGAGGCCGTCGCCGCCGTCGCCGCCGACACCCTGGAGATCGCCAGTGAGGCCGTGGCCCTCATCGAGGTCGAGTACGAGGTCCTAACCCCTGTCCTTAGCCACATGGACGCCCTCAAGGAGGGCGCCCCCCTGGTCCACCCCGACCTCGGCAAGTACGACTACGTTCCCGTCTTCAGTCCCCAGGCCGGGACCAACATCCCCAACCTCTCCAAGCTCAGGAAGGGAGACGTAGAGAAGGGCTTCGCCGAATCCGAGTGGATCGTCGAGCGCGAGTACACGAACCCCTCGGTCCAGCACGTGCCGATGGAGACCCATGTCGCCATCGTCGAATGGAAGAACGGGGACAACATCACGATCTGGACGAGCGCCCAGTCGCCCTTCACCGTCCGCAACCTTTTCTGCTACACCTTCAAGCTCCCCCTCAACAAGGTGAGGGTCGTCGTCCCCCACGTGGGCGGAGGCTTCGGCGGCAAGGCCGGCATCCACCTCGAGCCCATGCTCGCCTGTCTCTCGCGCAAGGCCGGGGGCATGCCGGTGAAGCTGCAGGCGAGCCGCGAGGAGGAGTTCAGCCTCCTGCCCTGCCGCAGCGCCCTCACCTACAGGATCAAGACGGGCATCTCTGCCGAGGGCAAGATCGTCGCCCAGAAGATGACCATGTACTGGGACGCGGGGGCCTACGCCGACTACGCCGTAAACGTCACCCGGGCCTCGGGCTACTCGGCAGCCGGCCCCTACGAGATCCCCAACGCCTGGATCGACGCCTACACGATCTACACGAACAAGCCCTACGGCACCGCCTACCGCGGCTTTGGCCATGTCGAGTTCTTCTGGGGCCTCGAGCGCCATATGGACCTCATCGCCAACGTGATCGGCATGGACCGCCTCGAGTTCAGGCGCAAGAACCTCCTCAAGCCCGGGTCGATCACCATCACCGGCGAGAGGATCTCGGAGCATTCGGGCAACCCGACCAAGTGCCTCGACGCCGTGGCCAAGGCCATCAACTTCGGCAAGCTCACTCCCCAGGAGGAGGCGAGGCAGAAGATGACGGGGCGGAGGATAGGCAAGGGCATCGCGACCCTCCACAAGGCCCCGGCCATGCCCTCCTTCACCGCGACAGCGGCGGTCGTCAAGATGAACTCGGACGGCTCGGTCATCGTCAACGTCGGCCTCACCGAGATCGGCCAGGGCTCGGCGACGGCCATAGCCCAGATCGCCGCCGAGCGCCTGCGTTTCCCCTTCTCCAAGGTCAAGGTGACGATCGAGAAGGACACGGATAAGGAACCCTACGACTGGCAGACGGTGGCCTCGAAGGGCCTGATCCTCAGCGGCAACGCGACGGGCCTTGCCTGCGACGACATGCTCGCTCAGGCCTACGAGGTGGCTGCCCAGGTGCTGCGGGCGAATGTCATCGATCTCGACCACGACGCCGACAGGGTCTTCATAAAGCATTCTCCCGAACGCGGGGTGAGCTTCGCGGCCCTCTCCGTTGGCTACGCCTTCCCCGACGGCAATGCCATAGGCGGCCCCCTCATCGGCGTCGGCCGCTATGTCGCCCAGGGCCTGACGAACCTCGACAAGGCCACAGGCCAGGGCCTGCCCGCCCTCGACTGGACCTTCGGCGCCCACGGCATCATCGTGGAGGTGGACAAGGACACGGGCGAGTACAAGATCATCAAAATCGCCTCGGCCTTCGATGTCGGCAGGGTCATCAATCCCGACATCGTGCGCGGCCAGTGCATCGGAGGGATGATCCAGGGCCTGGGCACGGCGATCTGCGAGGGCTATATCTACGACGAGGCCGGGCACCTGCTCAATCCCTCGTTCACCGACAACAAGATCCCGACGGCCAAGGACCTGCCCGAGGAGATCGAGAGCTTCGCCGTGCAGACGGCCCAGGTCGACGGTCCCTTCGGCGCCCGCGGCGTGGGAGAGCATCCGATGATCTCGGTGGCTCCGGCCCTGGGCAACGCCATACGGGAGGCCGTGGGGGCCGAGCTCCTCCACATGCCCATCCGCTTCGAGGATGTCTGGAGGGCCCTGACCACGAAGGAGCCGATAGACAACTGGATCACCAAGACCCCGACGGGCTCCTGCAGGTCAGACCCCGCGACAAGGACCAACAGCCCCGACTCGGCCGCCGCGCCATAGGGAATGAAGAAGAAGGCACGCCTCGGAGCAGCGCTCGAGCTAGCGTAGGGCGCTGGAGCCAAGCCAGGGAGGACACGGAGGGTATCGAGAAAGAACAGGGGGCAGAGAGCTGCAAGGCTCCCTGCCTCTTGTTTCTTCGGACTCTGATCATTCAACAAAGGACGCCAAGGACAGCAGTTCCGCGTCTTTCCCTCTTCTTGCTCCGTTCCCTCCCTCTTCCTCCCTATCTCCGTGGTTGCATCCCCTCCCCCCTCTAGTCCTCCTGCGCCCTCCGCGGTGAACTCGATTTCAGCCCTTGAGCGCCGCGCGGTAGTCTTCCTCGGTGTCGAGGTCGCGCAGGATCGTGTCATCGCTCATCTCGCAGTAGGTGGGCGAGCTCGCAAGGAGGAGGGGGCGCAGGGGCTCGGTTGGGGGGATGGCCAGGATCGCCGGAATGAGGCTCGAGGGCAGGAGGACGGGATGGCCCTTCGAGCCCGCGTACTGGGGGAAGACCGGCCCGGCGCCGGGGCTCTCGAGGAGACGCAAGTACATCCCGCTTCCGACCATCGGCATATCGGCGGGGATGATGAAGAAGCGCCTTGAGCGCACGAGGCGGAGCCCTTCCTGGATCGAGGACAGCATTCCGCGGGAGGGATCGCCGTTGTGCGCGAAGACCAGGCCTTCGCGGCCCTTGAAGAGCTCCTTGATCGCCTCGGCGTGGGGACCGAGGACAATGATGACCCGAAGGCCGGCGGCGAGGGCGTTTCCCGCCGTCGTCTCGATGACAGTCGAGTCCCCGAAGGGGAGGAGCTGCTTGGGCCTGCCCATCCTTGTCGAGGATCCCGCAGCGGGGATCACGCAGTCAAAGCTCTCAGCCTCGCCCATCTGGCCATGGTAGCACCCCGGCGCGGCGCGTACAATGCAGCCATGATCTGCACAGACACGCACTGCCATCTCTCCATGGTGGCCGAGAGGCAGGGCCAGGACGCACTTGGCGAAGTCCTCGCCCGCTACGATCGGGCCCAGGCCGCCCCGGCCCAGACCGCCCCGGCGGGGCCGAAAGCCCCTCTCATGCTC
This sequence comes from Spirochaetaceae bacterium, assembly GCA_025356015.1. Classification (GTDB taxonomy): domain Bacteria; phylum Spirochaetota; class Spirochaetia; order Treponematales; family Rectinemataceae; genus JANXYO01. The sequence continues at coordinate 10,584 of JANXYO010000052.1, read as the reverse complement.
GACATCGGGGTCGAGGCCGGCGACCTGGAAAGCCGCGCCGAGGCCTTCGGCGCCTGGCCCTTTGTCCGCCTCTCGGCCGGGGTCTATCCCTCCCCCGAGGCCCTCTCCGATCCGGCGGCGAGCCTGGCCGCCCTCGGGCTCTCGATTGCCGCGTTGCTCGAGCGCGGATCGGGGCGGGTCGCGGCCATCGGCGAGACGGGCCTGGACTACCACCACATGAGCGGCAGCCATGAGTCCCAGGCCGAGCTTTTCACGGGCCAGGCGAGGCTCGCCGAATCCCTGGGTCTGCCCCTCGTCGTGCATTCCCGCGACGCCGCCAGAGAGACCCTGGAGATCCTCGTGGCCCTGGCCCTCCGCGTACCCGTCATCATCCACTGCTTCGGCTACGGAAAGGATGAGGCGAGGGCCTTCCTCGACGCGGGCTGCTACATATCCTTCGCCGGGAACCTGAGCTACAAGAAGGCCGAGGCCTTGAGGGAGGCCTGCGCCATCGTCCCGGCCGAGAGGCTCCTCCTTGAGACCGACGCCCCCTACATGAATCCCGAGCCGCACCGCGGCCGCTCCTCGACAAGCCTCGACATCGAGAGGACCTATGCTCTGGCGGCCGCCTTACGAGGCGAGAGGGCGGAGGAACTCGCCGAGCGGGTCGCGGCCTCGGCGGCGGCCCTCTTCGGCTAGGCCCTGCGGGGGAAGGCCAGGAGAACCCGGGTGCCGACGCCGGGCTTTGAGCCGAGGCGGACCATGCCACCGTGGGCCTCGACGATGTTCTTTACGATGAGCATGCCGAGTCCCGTCCCACCCTGGCCCGAGGCCGAGTAGAAGGGCTCGAACACGCGGGAGAGGACCTCGGCCGCCATGCCCTCGCCGGTGTCGGCTAACTCGAAGACGATCCACTCGCCGTCCTTGTAGGCCCGAAGGGACAGCACTCCCCCCTTGGAGGCCATGGCCTTGCGCGCGTTGTCACTGACGTTGTGGAGGGCCCTGAGGACGCGGTCGGCGTCCAGCAGGACAGGCTCGTCGTCCTCTACCTTGACCGTGATCTTGATCCGGCTCTTGGTCAGGCGGTCGCGGAGGCCCTCGCGCAGGCGGGCGAGGAGCTCGCTCGCCCTCGTGACCGCCATGTCGAGGCGGATCTCGCCTCGCGAGTAGTCGAGGAATTCGCTCGCGAGGCGCTCGAGACGGCCAAGCTCGGCCAGGCTCGCCTTGATGTGGCCTTCGATCTTCTTGGGCTCGCCCAGGCGGAGCTCCATCAGCTGGAGCTGGCCCTTGAGGATCGAGAGCGGGTTGCGGATGTCGTGGAGGATGAGGGAGGAGAACTTCCCGAGGGTGGAGAGGCGCTCGTCGCGGAGCCTCTCGATGTGGGCCCGCCTTAAGTCCTCGTTCGCCTGCTCGAGCTCGGCATTGCGTTTGCGGAGATCTTCGACGTAGGACTCGTTCGAGGCCCGCACCATGCTCGATATCCCGGTCATGACCGATAGGGCGATCGAGGAGCGCTCGCGTATGAGCCTGCGGAAGTCATCCCGGTAGAGGTAGAGCAGACGCGCGTGGTCCTTGGCGACGACCGTCGCGCTCCTCGGGAGCTCGTCGATGAGGGCCATCTCCCCGAAGAAGTGCCCCGCGTCGTGGATCGCCAGAAGGTCGGGCTTGGGGTCGTAGTAGTTCTTCCAGACCTCGACCCGGCCCTCGATCACTATGTAGAAGCGGTCGGCCGAGGAGCCCTCGACAAATATGACATCCCCGGCCTCGCGCTCTTCCTCAGCGCAAGCCGTGGCCACGAGTCGGATCTCTTCGTCAGTGAGGGCCTTGAAGAAATGGGCCCTTCGGAGGTATTCGAACCAGTCCATGATTACATGCACAGCTGGGGGTGAATGAGAGAGCCCTCCCCGGGGGAGGGCTCTCTGCGTCGCACCTCGGCTATCAGATCACCAGGCGTCGGCCATGTCGTCGGGATCGCGGCTATCCTCGGCGAAGAGGTCGGTCACGGCCCTGACGTCGTCGAGATAGATGTAGTAGGTTCCGAAGGCTTCCTCGGGATCGCACTCGATCCTGAATCCCACGATCTTGAGGCCCATCAGGTTGCCGTAGTGGAAATTCCTCTGGATTATGCCAGTGCGGCCGTCGGGATTCTGCGGGGGCACGGCCACCGAGAGCTTCTTCCAGCCCTGGAAGTTGAGCTTGCCGAGGGGCAGCTCGTAGTCGTGGCCGAAAAAGTCCTGGACTATCACCAGGAGGGTGTGGTTGTAGTTCCGTCCGACCACCCAGACCGAGAGGGTCTTGCTGATGCCCTCGATCGGGATCGGCTTCTTGGCAAGGATCTGGATCTCGTTGCTGCCGCGGCGGTAGAAGTCGGCCCTGACGCCGAGGACATACTTGGGAACGATATTGGGGTTGGTGCCGGAGTAGCGGGGATCGGCGGGCGCTTCCTTGCCGGCTGGGGCTCCCTCGAAGAGCCTGGCCTGGATGACGCCCTCGTCGTTGGACATCTTCGCGTCCCAGAAACCGGCGGCCTCGAACTCGTCGACCGAGACTTCCTTGAGCTTCTGCTGGGCTGTATCGACGCCTATCTTGGTCGCGTCGGGGCTGCCGACCGCGGGAGCCGGAGCCGGCGTGGCGGCAGCCTGGGCGAAGGCGATTCCGGAGGCGGCCGCTATGGCGAGCGCTGCAATGATGGCTTTCTTCATGGTCATCCTCCCTTATTACTTGGCGCCCCAGGCGTCCTTGACAACATTCGGATCCGCCAGCTGGTCGCCGTCGAACAAGGTTTCGTAGGTGTCGGTGAGCACCTTCATGTTGCTTATGTAGAACTTGACGGCCCTTTCGAAGGCTGTGGCGTCGGGGCCGGTGCCGGGGATGACCACGGATTCGGTCGGCCGCGTCCAGATCCTGAACTTGACAAGGGTGAGGGACTGGCGCTTGGGCAGGTACTTCTTGGCCTGGGGGATGCTCTCGGGGATGTTGATCCTGAGGTTCTTCCAGCCCACGAAGTTGAGATTGCCCATGGGAACCGTGTAGACGATGCCCTTGTAGTCCCTGACATAGGCTTCGAGGTAGTAGTCGTAGTTGCCCGACCAGACCCACATGTCCAGGGCCTTGACCCGGCCGGGGAGGGGGAGCTCGATCGGCTTCTCCTTGGTTCCAGGGATGACATCGGCCCAGTTGTACTCCTTGCGGTCAAAGAGCATCGCCACGCCCAGGGACTTGAGGTCCTTGTTGGCTTCCTGGTTGGTGCCAAACACCGAGACAGGGAAGGTCTTGATGAAGGCGAGCTGGGGGAAATCCTTGGTCGCGAACTTGCTTCCAAGCACGAACCAGCTCTGGTTTTCGGCCTTGGAGAAGTCCTGGATGATCCTGGATTCGAGGTTGACGGTATTTTCGTCCGCGAACAGCTTCGCTGCGCCGGTTAGGGACAACAACACGAAGGAGAGCAATAGCACCCGGACAATGCGCTGTTTCATCCTTGAAACTCCTTTTGGAAACCGCGGTGCGAGGTCGGCGGTTAGCATGATTATATTTTCGGCTATATCCTTTGTCAAATGCGTGCCGCCGAAAAGAAAAAACGAGATATGCGCTCTATCGGCCGTTTTCTCCCCTCGCACGCGCAATAAAGTAGTCGAGGCCCCTTCCTCCGGCCTTGAGGGCCTTCGCCCCGGGCTCGGTTTCCAGGATCGAGGGCACTTCCGCCCGTCCTGGGGAGCTTTCCCGAGCCCGGAGCGCCATTCGCGCCGCCTCCCTGGCCAGGGCGGCCTCGTCTGGCCTGATCCGGAAGGCGAGGCCGGTCAGGGGCAGGAGGCCCCCCTGGTCGGCTCCCAGGGCGATCCCGGGGCGGGCCGCGGCGGCGAGGGCCGTGGCAGTCGCCTGGCCAGCGGCGATGAAGATCACCCTGACATCGGACTCAAGGAGGCCCGTGACGGCGGTCTCGGCCTGCTGGCGCAGGTCTCCATCCTCGTCCTTCGCCCTGCCGCCCTCGAGTTTGCGGACCAGGAGGGCTGCCCCATTCGAGGCTTCCCTGAAGGCCCTTGAGAAGGCCTCGAGAGCCTCGCTCGGCCGCGCTGGCGATTCGAGGTAGACCACCCCGCAGGCCAGCTTGCCGCCGGAAGCCGCCAGGGCGGCGATAAAGGAGCCCGAGGCCCGCCCCGCCGCCTCGTAGGCCGGGGTGGCCAGGGTCCTGATCTCGGAAAGCCCCTCCAAGGCTGGCCGGGGCCATTCCACGGCGATGAGGGCAGTCTGGCCCAGGGAGGAGATGGGGCCCTTTTCGTCGCAGAGGCCCGCGGCGAGGTAGGGGCTCGCGATGAGGGCCGCCGGTCTCTCCCCGCCAGAGCCCAGCCTGTCCATCTCCACGAGGACCCTGCCCGGGCCCTCGCCCAGGCCGGGCTGGATGAAGACCGTCCTTCGCCCCAGGGCCCTCAACTTCGAGAGGCCTGCCGCGAGCTCGGGCCTCGCGGCGACGAAGGCCTCGTCAAGGGCGACAAGGATGGGCGCCCCCCTCGAGCATGAGGCGAGGGCCAGGCAGGCGAGAATCGGAGAGAGGAGGGCGAAAAGCCGCCCCGGCCTTGTCCCATGCATGCGGCCATGGTATCGAGCATCGCGCGCCTCGTCCATCCTAAGAGCCCGGGCGAAAGACGGGGAGGGCCGGGCTTGACGCTGCGCCGAGCTCTTGCAGTAGTATGGCCATCGAACATGTTCTTCCCTGAAGGAGCGCAGAATGACAAGCTATAGGGAGCTCGGACTCGTCAACACGGTTGAGCTCTTCAAGAAGGCCGTAAAGGGCGGCTACGCCCTGCCCGCGTACAACTTCAACAACCTTGAGCAGCTGCAGGCGATCATCATGGCCTGCGTCGAGACAAAGAGCCCGGTCATCCTCCAGGTATCGGCCGGCGCGCGCAAGTACGCAAACCAGAACCTCCTGCGGAACCTGGCCAAGGGGGCTGTCGAGTACGCCCACGAGCTCGGCTGTGACATCCCCATCGTCCTCCACCTCGACCATGGCGACAGCTTCGAGCTCTGCCAGAACTGCATCGAGTCAGGCTTCTCCTCGGTCATGATCGACGGCTCCCACCTTCCCTACGAGGAGAACGTCGCCCTGACCAAGAAGGTCTGCGAGTACGCCCATTCCAGGAAGGACTATGTCTCTGTAGAGGGCGAGCTCGGCGTGCTCGCCGGAGTCGAGGACGATGTCTCCTCCGAGCACTCCAACTACACCAAGCCCGAGGAGGTCCAGGACTTCGTGGCCAAGACCGGTGTCGACTCCCTCGCCATCTCCATCGGCACCAGCCACGGCAGGACCAAGTTCAAGCCCGAGCAGTGCACGAAGAGCGCCGACGGAGTCCTCATCCCCCCGCCCCTGCGCTTCGACATCCTCCAGGAGTGCGAGAAGCGGCTTCCCGGCTTCCCCATCGTCCTGCACGGCTCCTCGAGCGTCCCCCATGACTATGTGGTGATGATCGAGAAGTACGGCGGCAAGCTCTCCGACTCGGTCGGAATCCCCGAGGAGCAGCTCAGAAAGGCGGCGAAGAGCGCTGTCTGCAAGATCAACATCGACTCCGACGGCCGCCTCGCGATGACGGCGGCGATCCGCAAGGTCCTCGCCGACAAGCCCGACGAGTTCGACCCCCGCAAGTACCTGGGACCAGCCCGGGACGAGCTCAAGAAGCTCTACTCGCACAAGAACAAGGACGTCCTGGGAAGCGCAGGCCAGGCCTAGGGCCAGGTCAGCGTCGAGGAAGAGGGGCCGTCCCGCCAGGGACGGCTTTTTTGTCTTTAGGGGATAGCAGGGAAGAGCGAAGGCCTATTCGGCCAGTGAGACGGGCTCCCTGGCCTCGAGGCCCTCACGGGCGAGGAGCCATGCGGCCGCGAGGGCTCCCGCCGCCATGAGCCAGACCAGGGGCCAGAGCCTCGCGAGGATGAGGGTCGGGCCGAATGACATGGCCAGGCTCGCCCCGACCGAGGCGAGGATCCTGAGGGCAAGGCCGAAGCCGTAGGAGTTGTGGATCGACTTCACGATCCTTGGCATCGCGAGGGCGATCGCGGCGAAGAGGAAGGGCAGCATCAGGATCTCGTAGGGACTCGGCCTGCCCCAGACCCTCACCATCTCGTACAGGCCGATGGGCGAAAGGCTGCCGGCCTGGAAGGCTGTGAACCTGCGCTCGAAGCCGCCCGGGTGAAGGCGCTCGCCGAAGCGGTAGAAGGCAAGGTAGGTGACTGTGGGGAGGCCCGCGTAGGGGAGGAAGCGCCAGGCCCACTCGTGGAGGGCGAGGAGGGGCGAACCGTACACCGCTGGCACCATGGAGCCGAGGAGGCTTGCCACGAGGTAGACGGGGATGGAGGCGGCGACGCCGCGAAGGAAGGCGCGCCGGGTCTGGACGGCTTCGCCGCGGGGGTAGAGCCCGATATGGAGCAGCAGGAAGCCGAGCGGGACGCCAAGGACGAGGAAAGCGTACATGGCCTTGAGGCTAGCACGCTCATCGCACAGCGATCAATCGGTGCAGATGCGCTGGAGGTCGAGGTGGTCCTGGGCCCACGATGCGCGCTTTCGGGACTGCTCCGAGAGCGAGGCCAGCTGCTCGGCCGCCTCGGCGGAGAGGGGCAGGATGGCCCCGGCGAGGCAGGCGAGTATCTCGTAGTCGACTGTCTCGGCATCCTGGACGAGGGCCAGGAAATCGCAGATGCTGACCGCCGCCCAGGGAGGCGGGGCCTCGAGGCGTTCGGGGTCAAGGTCGAGCTCGGCGTAGGTGTCCCTGACCCCGGGGATCGCGGCGAGGAGGGCGAGGGCCTTCCCGAGGTCCTTGCGCTGGTCGGCCATCGACTGGGCGAGGCTGGTGATCGGCCTCGAGAGGAGGCTCTGGGCCCCGTATTTGTAGGTCGACACGAGCGCCGCGTTGCGGGCAGAGGCCGCGCCGAGCGCTTCCCCAAGGAGCATCCTCGTCATGGCTGTATTGTAGGTGCTTATGGCCAGCCCTGTCCATGGCAGCAGGGCGGCGCCGGAAGCGAAGCCACTTTACTCGGTTTGGGCGGCCGTGCTAGACTTGCTGGCGTAAATCCGCTTCCGGCGGATGTGGTCGCAAGCTTAGCGGCCGGACCAAGGAGGTCAGTTGGCAGACAAAGACTTGCGGATCAACGAGCAGATCCGCGTTCGCGAAGTGCGACTCGTCGACGATCAAGGCGAGCAGAAGGGGATCGTTGCCACGTTGGAAGCCATCAAGATGGCCCGTGATCTCGGCTTGGATCTGGTCGAGGTGGCTCCGCAATCGGTACCCCCGGTATGCAAGCTGCTGAACTATGGGAAGTTCAAGTTCGAGCAGGAAAAAAAGATCAAGGAATCGAGGAAGAAGATCCGGGTCGGCGAAATGAAGGAAATCCGCATGCAGCCGAAGATCGCCGGGCACGACCTTGATTTCAAGTCAGAGCACGTCCGGGAATTCCTCGAGGACGGCTTCAAGGTCAAGGTGACCATCAGGTTCCGCGGCCGCGAGCTAGCCCATACGGAAATCGGCGAGCAGGTCCTCAAAAGGGTCCTGGCGCGGCTCGAAGGCTTCTATGTCATGGAAAAGCTCCCCTCGATGGAGGGCCGTTTCATGTCCATGGTGCTTCAGCCCAAGGCTTCCATCATCAAGAAGACTGCTGCTGCGGCGGCCCCCGAAGAGGCGGCGCCGGCGCCGGCGGACAAAGTATAGCAACGACGAAGGACGGAAGATCATGCCCAAGATGAAGACGAAGAAGGCAGCGGCGAAGCGCTTTAGCCTCACGGCGAGCGGCAAGGTGAAGTACAAGAAGATGAATCTTCGCCATATCCTCACCAAGAAGTCCACGAAACGCAAGCGCGGCCTGCGCAAGAACGGGATCCTGAACCCGGTTTCGTGCTACGCGATCAAGAAGACCCTCCTTCCCTACGGATAAGGACGGGGCCAGCTGGCCGGGCGCGGGCCTAGAAAGCCGCCTGGTCGAGACACGGCCCGACCTAGGGCCCCTTGGGGGGTCGAGGCGGGTCGGCCACCGGTTCGGGGAATCCTGTCCTGGATCGGTCGGAACGCGCGGGCTTGTTGTAGTCCGCGCCACACATGAACGAGGAGAAAGCACATGTCGAGAGCAGTAGACGGCACAAAGCGCAAGGATCATCGCAAGAAAATACTCGGGCTCGCAAAGGGATTCTGGGGGCGGAGGCATTCGAACTACAAGGTCGCCAAGGACGCAGTGGCCAAGGCCCTGAGCTATTCCTACCGCGACCGCCGAGACAAGAAAGGCACGTTCCGCCGGCTCTGGATCGCCCGCATCAATGCGGCCTGCCGGGCCGAGGGACTCAGCTATAGCCGCTTCATCGAGGGGATGGCCAAGGCCCAGATCGTGGTCGACCGCAAGATGCTCGCCGACATGGCCGTCCGCGACATCGCCGGCTTCAAGGCGGTGGTCGAGAAGGCCAAGACCGCCCTCCAGGCCTAGGCGATGGTCAGCCTCGAGCAGGTCCGGGCCCTCGAAGCCCGGGTCGAGAAGGTGGTCTCCTACATCGAGACCCTTCGCGTGGAGAATGCCGAGCTGGGACGCCGTGTCGCGGAGGCCGATGCCTTCATCGACTCGGCGGCCACCGAGCTCGAGGCTGCAGAACAGGCAAGGGACGCCGCGGCCGCCAAGGCCGCGGCGGCGGAAGCCCGCATCGAAGAACTCCAGGCACTTGTGGCCCGCTCCTCCGAGCGGGCCGCCTCAGCCGAGGCGAAGACCGCAGCCCTGGCCTCCAGCGCCGAGGAATACAGGATGGACCAGGCCAGGATCGAGGAGGGCATCATCCACGCCCTCGAGAAGCTCGACTCCTTCGAGGACCTCATCCTTTCCCAGGCCTTGCCGGAGCCGTCAAGACCGGTCGAGGCCCCCAGGCCAGCCCCCGCCGCCAAGCCCGAAGCCGCCAGCCTGCCCGAGCAAGGGCAGCTCGCCGAGCCTGAGGACGAGGAGAAGGAAGAGCCGGCTCCTGTCTCTCCGGCCCGGGCGCCCGAGGGCGTGCCGGTCTCGAGCGAGAACGAGCTCGACATCTTTTGAGAAGGAACCGAAGGCGATGTCCGTCCAGATCGTGAACATCGACCTACTCGGGACCTCCTTCACAGTCCAGACCGACGAATCCATCGATTACATGGAAAGCCTCATCCTCAGGCTCCGCGAGCGGATCGAGGGCCTCAAGGGCACGACCAGGGTGAGCGACCCCCTCAAACTCTCCATCCTCCTCAATATCACCCTCGTGGACGAGCTCATGCGCGAACGCTCGAGGCCGCCCGAGGGCCAGAGCGAGGCCAAGCCCAGGGGAGACGAGGCCGCCGAGGCCGAGCTCGACCGGGTCGCGGCCAGACTGATCGCCGATCTCGACCGGAGCCTCGGTACTGTCTAGGGCGGCTCTTGGGGCTCCAGGCCTCCCACTTGCGCTCAATCCCGGGCTAGGCTATCATTCCTACCCGATCCCGAATCCAGGAGCCAGCAATGATCATGCCACTCGAGCAGCTCATAGAATTCGACGGCAACACATACGAGTTCACCATCGCGGTGACACGCCGCGCCTACCAGCTCGCCGTCCTCAGGACTCCGGAAGTCGAAAAGAACAACGGCAAGGTCGTCTCCATGGCGACGCGCCAGGTCTTCAGCAAGCAGGTTGAGTACCGCTTCCTCGACTAGTCCAGCCGTACTGGTCCTCTGCGGACCCACAGCTTCCGGGAAGACAGCCCTCCTCGAGGAGCTGTTCACGGGGGATGGTCCCGCGAGACAGGGCCTCAGGGCGGCCGAGGTCGTCAGCGCGGATTCCATGCAGGCCTACCGGGGCATGGACGTAGGCACGGCCAAGCCTGATCCAAGTCTCCTTGAGCGTCTTCCCCACCACCTGATCGACATCCTCGAGCCCAGCGAACAGTACACGGCGGGGGACTTTGTCCACCGCGCCGACCTCGCCTGCGAGGCAATAGCGGCACGGGGCTCCCTCCCTGTGGTTTCCGGCGGCACCGGTTTCTATCTGCGCAATTTCATCTGCGGCCTTCCCGCCTCACCCCCCGCCCAGCCGGGGATGCGCGAGGCCGTAGCCTCCGATCTTGACCTGCGCGGCAGGGCCGCGCTCAGGGCCGAGCTGGCGGCCAGCGATCCCGCCTCGGCCGCCCGGATCCACGAGAACGACGATTACAGGCTCACCCGGGCCCTGGAGATAGTCAGGGCGACCGGCAGGCCCTGCTCGGACTTCGCCCCGGGACTCAGTCCCCGCCCGCGCTGGAACTTCCTCGTGGTCTGCGTCGAGAGGCCAAGGGAGGAACTCCACGGGCGGATCGACCGCCGGGTCGACCAGATGTTCTCTGCCGGCCTCGGCGAGGAGGTCGCCGCCCTCGCGGCGGCTGGTTTCGGCCCCGGATGCCCAGGCATGAAGGGGATCGGCTACAGGGAATTCTTCGAACTCGGCGCAGTCGGCCCCGGATATGATCCCGGGCGCCTTGATGCGGTGAGGGAGCTGGTGAAGAGGGACACCAAGCGCTACGCCAAGAGGCAGATGACCTTCTTCCGGGCCCTGCCTGGCCTGCGCCTCATCAGTCCCGATCCGGAACAACTCGCATTGCTGCTCGCCGGCGCCGGGGG
>JANXYO010000036.1 GCA_025356015.1 Spirochaetaceae bacterium | reverse complement strand
GTGGACGGAGAAGTTCCACCACGGGCTCTATCCCGGCGCATCGGTCCTCCTGGGACGGCCCTTCGGCGAGATCCTCTACTTCGGCCTCTATTTCTCGATGACGGGCCTCCACGCCATCCACGTCATCGTGGGCATGTCGATCTTCGCCTTTGTCTGGCGCCTGATCTCCCGGGGCAAGGTGGGCCAGGGAAATCCGATCCTCCTCGAGAACGCGACCCTGTTCTGGCACCTCGTGGACATAATCTGGATATTCCTCTTCCCCCTGTTCTACCTCATCAGCTAGGGGGCGGCGATGCGAATGAAGGAATGCGAAAAATGAGCGAAACCAGGAAGGCAGCACTGCCCACGATACGATCCTATCTCGTGGTCTGGGCGGCCCTCGTCGTCCTGACGGGGCTAACCGTAACCATGGCAAGCCTGAACCTTGGTAGGGCCGCGATCTTCTCGGTGCTGGCCATAGCGGCGGTGAAATCGAGTCTCGTGCTCTTCTATTTCATGCACCTGCGCTACGAGGGCAAGCTCCTCATCAGGCTCCTCGTGCCCATCGTCCTCGTCACCCTCGCGATTTTCATTGGGCTCACCTACACAGACATCCTGTACCGATAGCCGGAGGAAGGACATGGCGACCACGACATCTTCGGTTAACGAGGCCTTCTATTTCATCACGGTGATCTCGGCCCTGCTCTTCTTTGGCATCGTCTTCCTCATGGTCTATTTCCTCGTCCGCTACCGCCGTGCCCGCAACCCCACGGCGACCGAGATCCCGGGTAACATATGGCTCGAGCTCATCTGGATCGTCGTCCCGACGATCATAGTCCTCGTGATGTTCGTCTACGGCCTCGCGGGCTACACCCTCCAGAGGACGAAGGTGGCGGGAGCCCTCGAGGTCGAGGTCCACACGAGGCAGTGGGCCTTCCTCTTCGAGTACCCGAACGGGGTGAAGAGCCCCGACCTCGTCGCGCCCTCGGGCCGGGACGTCAGGCTCACCCTCGAGTCCGAGGACGTGATCCACGCCTTCTACCTGCCAGCCTACCGTGTCCAGCTCGACGCTGTGCCCGGCATGAAGACCTACGCGAATTTCCGCACCGGAGTGGTCGGGTCCTTCGACATCCTCTGCGCCCAGTACTGCGGGACCCTCCACAGCTCGATGCTCGCGAAGCTCTTCGTCCTGCCTCCCGCCGATTTCGACCGATGGAGCTCAGGCGAGAAGGTCCAGCTCGAGGGAGTCCAGCTTCCCCCCATCGCCGCGAGCGGCCTCGAGCTGTTGCGCCAGCGCTCCTGTCTCGCCTGCCACTCGACCGACGGCAACCCCCTCGCGGGTCCGAGCTTCAAGGGCATGTTCGGTTCTACCGTCGAGATCATGACGAAGGGCGCGAAGCGCAGTGTCCTCGTCGACGAGGCCTTCATCAGGAAGTCCATCACCGATCCCGGGGCTGATATCGCCGTGGGCTTCCAGAACATCATGCCCTCGGGCAAGGACAGCTTCGGCAAGCTCGACCTTGACGAGGCCGTCGAGGCGATCAAGGCACTGAAGTAGGATCGGCGCCGGGCGCCCGGGGCCGCGGTGCTCTTGCCGGGCGCCGCGGCCTCCCCCGGGGCCCGCTCGGCGCCTTAGCCCTCCCAGACCTTCCCGCGCAGGTCTTCCCAGGTGCCCCCAGCCTCGAAGAGCTCGGGGTGGAGGGTGCGCAGGCGGGGATCCTCGGCCACGTCGTGCTGGAGGACCATCCACTTCGGATAGGGGATCCCCGGATTCGAGGCGTGCTCGAGCTCGCGGCGGTCCTCCTCGCTTAAGTCGAGGCCGCTCGCGGCGAGGTTGTCCCCGAGGTGCTCGAGGCTCCTTGCCGCCGCGATCACGCTCGTTATCGCGGGACGGCCCAGGAGCCAGGCGAGGGCAACGCGCGCGGGGCTTACTCCCAGGCGCGAGGCAACCTTCGCTTGCGCGTCGAGGACACGCCAGCCCGACTCCTTGTCAAAGGGCACGAACCTTCCCGCCTCCGCGAAACGCGTGCCCACAGGGGGCGGAGAAGAGCGGTGGTACTTGCCCGAGAGGAAGCCCCCGGCAAGGGGGCTCCAGACGAGGATCCCGAGGCCTGAATAGGCGGCGAAGTCGAGGAACTCGTGCTCGAGGTCCCTGCCGACGAGGCTGTAGTACATCTGGGCCGTCGCGAATTTCTCAAGCCCTAGCCTCTCCTGCAGGCCAAGGGCCATGGCACCCTGCCAGGCGAGGTAGTTCGAGAAGCCGATGTAGCGGACCTTGCCTTGCCTCACGAGGTCATCAAGGGTTCTTAGGGTCTCTTCGAGTGGTGTCGAGCTGTCCCAGCTGTGGACCTGGTAGAGGTCGATGTAGTCGGTCTTGAGCCGCTCGAGGCTGGACTCGATGCCGCGCATGAGGTTCACGCGGTTGGCCCCGGCGCGGTTGAGGTTCGTGTCGCTCATGGGGAGGCGGGCCTTGGTCGCCAGGATCACCTCGTGCCTTATTCCAGCGAGGGCCTTCCCGACGAGGAGCTCGCTCGCGCCCCTTCCGTAGATGTCTGCGGTGTCGATGAAGTTGACGCCCTTGTCGAGGGCGAGGTGGACCATCTGCCTGGTCGCGCGGAAGTCCAGGTCGCCTAAGCCCGCTCCCCCGAACTGCATCGTGCCCAGGGCGATCTCGCTCACTACTGCCCCGGTGTTCCCGAGCCTGCGGTATTTCACGATCGATGCCTCCTATCCTTTCAGTGTATCTGTATGGCCACCGCCTCGTACTCCCTGCGGTTCGCCGCGAAGGGGGTCTCTGAGAGGACGGCGATGCGATAGCCGGCCGCGTCGAACTCGTGCGATGTGGCAAGCTTCGTGCCCAGGTCCCCCAGCTCCTCGAGGGCTCCCGCTAGCAGGGGGTCCCGGCAGAGGACCAAGGCTCCGGCCTCCCAGACGACGAGCCTGAAGGGAAGGATGCGCGCGTCGGCCGCCAGGGCGATGCTGCCGGGCACCGCGGTCGCCGCGTGGGCGGCCACCGCCTGCTTTGCCTCGAGCTTGATCATCCTCGCCTTGGTTTCGGGCATCGCCTCGCTTATGGCGACGCTGACCCAGTCTAGGAACTTCTCGCGCACCGTGTGGATGTCGGGCAGGCTCGCCATCCCCTCGATGCTTGAGTCGGCGCTCACGGCCTTGGCGAGGCCCGAGATCTCCTTGAGGTAGGCGTTCCTCTCGGAGTCGGGGACGTAGTACATGACAAGGAGGTGGACCTTCTTCCCGTCGGGGCTAGCGTAGTCGATGCCCGATGGCGACCAGCCGACTGCGCACAGGAGTTCGCCCTCCGAGCCCACGCGGCAGTGGGGGCAGGCCACGCCCCTCCCGATGCCCGTGTTTGAGCGGGCCTCGCGCTCCTTGACGCTCTTCACGAGGTCGGTCTTGTTGCCGATGTCGGGGATCGCCTCGATGATGAGGGCGAGGAGCTCGAGGGCCCTATCCTTGTCGCAGTCCTGGGGGAGCTCGACGAGCCTCCCGTCCTTGAGCGCGTCGAGAAGGCTTTTCATGTGGCGGTACCTCCCTTGCGTGCGGCGAAGCGGGTCTTGACCAGGTGGGCCAGCACCGAATAGGAGACGAGGAAGCCGAGGATCCAGAACCAGTAGGCGCCGGGCAGGGGTACGAGGCCAAAGAAGGGCGCGAGGCCCGAGTAGGGCAGTGCCACTGCGATGGCCATCACGGCCAGGGTCGCCACCAGGAGGGCGAGGCTCGGCCGGCTCTGGAAGAAGGGGATCCTGTTGGTTCTGATGATGTGGACTATGAGGGTCTGGGTGAGGAGGGACTCGACGAACCATCCGGTGTGGAAGAGCCGCTCGAGATAGTCCCTCGAGGCGGCCGTGGCCCCGGGGGCCCACCAGGCCGAGCAGCCGAACACGAAGAGCATGAGGCCGAAGGTCGCGTAGTCGAAGATGGAGGAGATGGGCCCGATCCTGACCATGAATTTCTTTATGAGGCCGACGTCCCACTTCTGGGGCCTCACCACCGCCTCGGCGTCGACGTTGTCCAGGGGTATGCCCGTCTGCGAGATGTCGTAGAGGAAGTTGTTGAGGAGGATCTGGACCGGGGCCATGGGAAGGAAGGGAAGGAAGGCAGCGCTCCCGACCACCGAGAACATGTTCCCGAAGTTCGAGCTCGCCCCCATCCTTATGTATTTGAGGATGTTGCTGAAGAGCCGCCTTCCCTCGATGATGCCATCCTCGAGGACGAGGAGGTTCTTCTCGAGGAGGATTATGTCGGCCGACTCCTTGGCGACATCCACCGCTGTGTCCACCGAAATGCCCACATCGGAGGCCCGCATCGCCGCCGCGTCGTTGATGCCATCGCCCATGAAGCCGACGACGTGGCCCGCCGACCGGAGGCTGCGCACGATCCTCTCCTTGTTGGCGGGAGTGAGCCTCGCGAAGAGGTCGTGCTCCTGGACTGTCGCGGCGAACTCAGGCTCCGACATGGCATCAAGCTCGCGGCCGGTGAGGACCCGACCCTCGGCGAAGCCGACGTCGGCGCAGACCTTGGCGGTGACGAGCTCGTTGTCGCCGGTGAGGACCTTCACGCGCACCCCGTGCCTGCCCAGTGAAAGGATTGCCTTCTCGGCCGAGTCCTTGGGAGGGTCGAAAAAGGCGAGGTAGCCCAGCAGCACAAGACCTGACTCGTCGGCGGCCGAGAAGACCTCCCTCGTGGCCTCGTAGTCGCGGTAGGCTATGGCGAGGACGCGGAAGCCCTGGGAGGAGAGGCGGGTGTACTCCTCGAGGATGTCCTGCTTGAGCACGTCGATGAGGGGCAGGACCTCGTCGTCGACCTGGTAGCGGTCGCAGACCTCGAAGACCGCGTCGACCGAGCCCTTGCAGATGAGGACATGGTCGCCCTCGTACTCGATGATAACCGACATGCGCTTGCGCGCGAAGTCGAAGGGGATCTCGTCGATCTTGCGGCAGCTTCGCTCGACGTCGAGGTCCTCGTTCGAGAGGATCGAGTTGTCGAGGAGGTTGCGGAGCCCCGTCTGGTAGTAGCTGTTCATCCAGGCGTAGCGGAGGACGTCCTCGCTGGGCCTGTTGGTGACGTCGACGTGCCGCTCGAGGACGACCTTGTCCTGGGTGATCGTCCCCGTCTTGTCGGTGCACAGGATGTCCATAGCGCCGAGGTTCTGGATCGCCTTGAGCTTCTTTACGATCACCTTTTTCCTCGACATGAAGACAGCCCCCTTTGAGAGGCAGACGGTGACTATCATGGGGAGCATCTCGGGGGTGAGGCCGACGGCGACCGAGAGGCCGAAAAGGAGGGCCTGGAGCCAGTCCCCCTTGGTGATGCCCACCGCGAGGAAGGTGATCGAGACCATGACGAGCATGAAGCGCACCATGAGCTGGACGAAGGACTTGACCCCCCGGTCGAAGTCGGTCTGGCCCTTGGGCCCGGCGAGGTCGGCCGCGACGCTGCCCAGGAAGGTGCGCATCCCGGTCTGGACAGCTATGCCCCGGGCCGAGCCAGAGATGACGGTGCTGCCCTGGAAGCAGAGGTCCTTCTGGTCGAAGATCGACAGTGCCGCAGCCCCCGCCTGGGCAGCCGGGTCGGGGGAGTTTGCGTATTTCTCCACCGGCATCGACTCGCCGGTGAGGGCGGCCTGGCTCACGAAGAAGTCCTTGGCAGCAACGACACGCAGGTCGGCCGGGATGATCGAGCCGGCTGCGAGGACGAGGAGCTCTCCGGGAACTATGTCGGCGATCGGGACCTCGGACTCCTTCGCTGCGCGGATGACGACGGCGTTGGCGTGGATCATCAGCTTGAGCTTCTCGGCGGCGTCGCCGGAGCGCCGTTCCTGGAAATAGGCGAGGAAGACGCTGATGAAGATCATGCCGAGGACAACCGAGCCCGACCGGAGGTCGCCCATGACATAGGAGACGAGGCAGATCACGAGGAGCTGGACAACCAGGGGATCCTTGAACCGGGCCAGGATCTCGCGCAGGACGCCCGCCTTGCGCTCGCCCGCGAGGACATTGGGGCCGTGGCGCCTCAGCCTCTCGGAGGCCTCTTCCTCGGAGAGGCCCTCCTTCCCGATGCCGGCGAGGGCGAAGGCTGCGTCGATGGAGGCGGCGGACATCTGCCTGAGCCTGGCTTCGCCCTCGGGATCGATCTTTTTCTGGGCCCCGGCCCTGGCTGCTCCGAGCGGCATGTTGCGCGGGAAGAGCGACATCAATGGCCTCCCATATAAGAATACTGCTTCCCGAGCGCGGGACGGAAGCTCCGCGGGCACGATAGGCGCGACGGCTTACCGCACGTTGACCGGCCCGCCGGCGCAGGTGTACCTTAAGTCCCCATGGCCAAGACACTCTGGACCAACGCCACCTTTGTCACCATGGACAGCTCCCGGCCGCGAGCCAGGGCCCTGGTCGTCTCGGGGGAAGAGCTGGAGTTTGTCGGAGACGAGTCCGAGGCGAGGATCAAGGCGGGGCCGGGGGCAGTGCTCCGGGACCTTGGGGGCAGGACAGTCGTCCCCGGCTTCAACGACAACCACGTCCACGCCGTCATCCTGGGCGACCACTACCTCGCCCCCAACCTGAGCGGTCTCGATGAGGCCGGCATCATGGCCCTTCTCAAGGAGCGCTGGGCCGGGGCCCCTCCGGGACGCATCCTCACGGCATACAGCTGGGACTATCCCTCCTGCCCGAAGCCGCGCAAGGAAATCCTCGACGCCGCCTTCCCGCGAAACCCGGTCTCCTTGAGCCAGTTCTCGGGCCACGCTCAGTGGATGAACAGCCTGGCCCTCCAGGCCATCGGCATAAGGCGGGGCGGTCCCGATCCGGCGAACGGGGAGGTCCTGCGCGACCCAGACGGCGATCCCACCGGCATCGTCCGCGACCTCGGGGACACTGCCCTTTCAAGGAAGCGCTTCAGGCGGATCTTCTTCAACCGGGAGCTGCGCGAGGAGCGCCTCGGCCTGGCCCTGGACACATTTAAGCGGTACGGCATCACCTCGGTCCAGGACAACTCCTGGTTCTACCCGGTGGTTGGAAGCCTCGCCAGGCTGCGCCGCCGTGGCAAGCTCACGGCGCGCTTCGGCTGCTGGTCCCTGGGCCGCCAGGCTTACACCACGCCCGCGATGCGCGCGAGCATAGGCCTCCTTCTCGCGGCCAGGCCCTCCTGGCGCGACTGGATCCGCGCCGGCCCTGTGAAGTTCTTCCTCGACGGGGCCTTCTCAACAAGGACGGCTTGTCTGAGCGAGAACTACGCCGATTCGCCCACCAAGGGCGGACTCTGCGTCGACGAGGATGTCCCCGAGGCCGAGCTCGAGATGCTCGCCTCCCACCGTTTCCAGGGGGCCTTTCACGCCATCGGGGACAGGGCTGTCGGCCTCTTCCTCGACGCTGTCGAGGCTGTGGCGGCCCGGCATCCGAACTTCGAATCCCTGCGCATGCGCATCGAGCACGGCCAGCTGATCCAGAGCAGGGACATCGGACGCCTGCGCAAGCTCGGGGTCCTTGTCTCGGCCCAGCCCTCGGCCCTCGGGAGCCCCGGGAAGGACGAGAACATCCTGGGCCGGGAGAGGGCCGAGCGCGCCTACCCCTACCGCTCCCTCCTCGACGCAGGGGTCCACTTGAGCTTCGGCTCGGACATCCCCGGAGAGGCCACCTGCGACCCCCTGCTCCACATCCACATGGCCGTGAACCGATCGGGGCCCGAGAGGATCGGCGTCGAGGAGGCCCTGCGCTGCTACACCGTCGGGAGCGCCTATGCCGAATTCATGGAGGGCCGGAAGGGGGCCCTTAAACCCGGGATGCTCGCCGACTTTGTAGTGCTCTCCCGAGACCTCACCACTGTGCCCCCGAGCGAGATACGGGATATCATGGTCGAGGAGACCGTGGTCGGCGGGACGAGCGTATACCGCAGGGAGGAAGGATGAAGGAATGCGACGATCCGGGGCGGGTCCGGCGCAGGGCGACAGTCCTCCACGACAGCTTCGAGATAGGCATCCTCCTGAAAGGGATCCACGCCGTCCTCGAGCTCGTCGGCGCCTACCTCCTGTGGTTCTTCAAGCCCGACTCGATATCCCGCCTGGTCAGGCTCCTGACCCAGCATGAGCTCTCCCACGATCCCCACGACCTGGTCGCCAACTGGATCCTCCAGGCGAGCGGCCATTTCTCGATCGAGGCCCGGAGCTTCGCGGTCTTCTACCTCATCTCCCACGGCCTCATCAAGCTCGTCCTCGTCCTCCTGTTGTGGCGCAGGAAGCTCTGGGCCTATCCACTCGGCGTGGCAGCCCTGATCCTCTTCATCGCCTACCAGACAGCCCGCTGGACGACGACCCATTCGGTCTTCCTCGTCCTCCTCTCCGTCTTCGATGCCGCGATGATCGCCCTCACCCTCGTCGAGTACCGCCGGCTCAAGACCGACCCCTGGAACCGAGGGGCATGCAACTAAGGAGTTGTCCCGAAATGACAGATAGCCATCCCCGCCTCTTCGAGCCCCTTGTCCTGCGCGAGCTGATCCTGCGCAATCGCAGCGCCATGTCGCCGATGTGCCAGTACAGCGCCAGAGATGGCATGCCGAACGACTGGCATCTCGCCCACTATGGCTCGAGGGCCGCCCTTGGAGTCGGCCTCCTCTTCCTCGAGGCCACGGCAGTCGAGGCGAGGGGCAGGATCTCGCCCTTCGACCTCGGGCTCTGGTCGGACGATCACATCCTTCCCCATAGGCGCCTCGTCGACGCGATCCATGCTGGCGGGGGCCACGCCTGCGTCCAGCTTGCCCACGCAGGCCGCAAGGCCGGCTGCGCCCCCCCTTGGGAGGGCGGAAGACAGCTAGGGCCCGAACAGGGAGGCTGGGAGACGGTCGCCCCAAGCCCCTTGGCCTTCAACAGCGGGGACAGCCTGCCGGCCCAGCTCGATGCAGCCGGCATCGCCGGGGTCACTGCCGCCTTCGCAGGGGCCGCCGAGCGGGCCCTGGACTCCGGCTATGACGCCATCGAGCTCCACGGAGCCCACGGCTACCTCGCCCACCAATTCCTGTCCCCGCTCGCGAATCACCGCGGCGACGAGTATGGCGGCTCCTTCGAGAACCGAAACCGCTTTATCCTCGGCATCGTCGCGGCGGTGAGGAAGGTGTGGCCCGAGAGCCGTCCCCTCATCGTGCGTCTCTCGGCGACCGACTGGGTGGAGGGAGCCTGGGACCTGCCGCAGACAGTGGAGCTCGCGAAGTCCCTGAAGGCCCTCGGGGTCGACCTGGTCGACGTCTCCACGGGGGGCATCGTCCCCGATGCCCCCATAAAGCCCTCGCCCGGTTTCCAGGTGCCCTTCGCGCGGGCTATCAGGGAGGGAGCGGGGATCCCGACCGCGGCCGTTGGCCTCATAACCGGATCGTCCCAGGCCGAGACGATCCTCGAGGAGGGATCGGCCGACCTCGTGGTCCTGGGCCGCGAGCTCCTGCGCAATCCGGGCTGGGTCTGGCAAGCCGCCCGCGAGCTCGGAGCCGTGACGCCAGAAGAGAAGAGGCGGGCCTTCGAGGTGCCCTCGCAGTACCTGCGCGCGCTGTGAAATCCTCTGTGCGCTTCTACCTCTTTATGAAGGTCCCGTTCTCAAGCTCCTCGTATGCGACCTTGAGCTCCTCCTGGGTATTCATCACGATGGGCCCGTACCAGGCGATGCTCTCGCCCAGGGGCTTGCCCGAGATGAGGAGGAGGCGGATCTCCTCGCCTTCGGTCCTTATGGTGACCGAATCCCCGTCGCTGAAGAGGACGAGGTTGCCGTCGCCGATCATCGGGTCACGTTTCATGTCGAAGTATCCCGCGCCCTCGGCCTTGTAGCTGTAGGGGTCGTCCTGGCTGCAAAACAGGCCCTGGCCGCCGATCACATAGGCAAAGACCTTGTGCCCGCGGGGGGTGGAGCGGGTGTAGGACGAGCCTGAGGGAATGACTATGTCGAGGTATTCCGGCTCGATGACGACGTCGGTGACCGGTCCCTGGGTCCCGTTGGCTGTGCCAGCGATCACCTTGATCCTGGCCCCGCTCGGGTCGGCGACCTCGGGGATCTCGGCGGCGATGAGGCCGCGGTAGCGCGGCCTCATCATCTTGTGGGAGGCGGGCAGATTGGCCCAGAGCTGGAAACCGTGCATCGAGCCCTGCTTGTCGCCCTTGGGCATCTCCTGGTGGATTATGCCGCTTCCGGCCGTCATCCACTGGATGTCGCCCGAGGAGATCGAGCCGCGGTTTCCCATGCTGTCGCCGTGCTCGACCTCGCCCTTGAGCACGTAGGTGATGGTCTCGATCCCGCGGTGGGGGTGCCAGGGGAAGCCCTTCAGGTAATCCTCGCTCTTGTCCGAGCGGAAATCGTCAAGGAGGAGGAAGGGGTCGAATTCGGCCGGATCGCCGAATCCGATGGCCCTGCGGAGCTTCACACCCGCGCCCTCCATGGTCGGCCTGGCCCTTATAACCCTGTCGATCCTTCTCTTCTCCGGCATCTTTAGGTCCCTCCTTACGGTTTCCGCGTTTTGCTTCCTCCCCTGTCCTTGCACCTGATTGTAGCCGGTCCTGGCCCTCCCCGCGAGATATGAGCTCTTTTGTTCGAATTCCCCGCTTCCCCTGCAACCATATGACAAAATTGCTGACTATGTTATTGTGTCAGGGTCGGAACTGGCCCGAAGGGCGGGTTCCCGCAAAGTGAAGAGGAGGAAGCATGGGCGGTTCGGTCATGAAGAGCCTTAAGATAGGGGACCTCGTCGCGAGGATCCCGATAGTCCAGGGTGGCATGGGTGTTGGCATCTCCCTGTCCGGCCTGGCCGCGGCCACGGCGAACGCAGGCGGCGTCGGCGTCATCGCGGCTGCAGGAATCGGCCTCCTCGAGCCCGACGGTTTCACCGATTTCCTGGGCGCGAACATCAGGGCCCTCAGGCGCGAGATCCGCAAGGCCCGGGAGCAGACCAAGGGCATCCTGGGTGTGAACATCATGGTCGCCCTCACCAATTTCGCCGACATGGTCAGGACGGCCATCGAGGAGAAGATCGACGTGATCTTCGCCGGAGCCGGCCTCCCCTTGAACCTTCCCGAATACCTGCATGACAAGTGCGCGACCAAGCTCGTGCCCATCGTATCCTCGGGCAGGGCGGCCGCCCTCATAGCCAAGCGCTGGCTCGACAAGTACAACTACCTCCCCGACGCCTTTGTCGTCGAGGGTCCCCGTGCCGGAGGCCACCTCGGCTTCAAGAAGGACGACCTGGGCGACCCGGGCCACGCCCTCGAGATCATCGTTCCCGAGGTCATCGAGGCGGTGAAGCCCTTCGAGGAGCGCACAGGCAGGAGGATCCCCGTCATCGCCGGCGGCGGAGTCTACACGGGCGCCGACATCAAGAAATTCATCGAGATGGGAGCGGCAGGCGTGCAGATGGCGACCCGCTTTGTCGCGACCGACGAATGCGACGCCTCGGCCGATTTCAAGAACAGCTACGTCTCTGCCAAGGAAAGCGACCTCGAGATCATCTCGAGCCCCGTGGGCATGCCTGGCCGAGCCATCCACAACACCTTCCTCGCCGACGTCTCCAAAGGCGAGCGCAAGCCCTATTCCTGCCCCTACCACTGCATCGTGACCTGCGACGTCGCCAAGGCACCCTACTGCATCTCCCTGGCCCTCCTGAACGCCCAGAAGGGCAGGCTCGACAAGGGCTTTGCCTTCGCCGGGGCCAACGCCTACCGCGTACAGAAGATCGTGCGCGTCCAGGAACTCGTCGATTCGCTTGAGACCGAGTATGAGAATGCGCCGGATGGACCAAAGGCCTAGGGCCTTTGCACCTATAGTTGCGAAAGCGGACGCCAGCCTTCGAGGCTTGGCGGCCCAAGATCAAAGAAAAGCCCCGGCAGAACGCCGGGGCTTTTCTCATGGACGGATGGGCTCAGTAGAACTTGGCGTAGAACTTCACCTGCAGGGTGATGATGCTGGTGGCCTGGCTGTTCTTGCCTGCCAGGGGCAGGGTATAGCCGAGCTTTGCCTCGATGGGGAGGAAGGTCTTCTGGAAGAACAGGGAGACGTTCGGTCCAACGGTGAGGCTGTTCGAAGCATCGACCGCGAAGTTGTTGGCCGCGGTGATGGCATTGTACTTGTCACCGCTGACCGTGAGGCCTGGGTTCAATTTGTAGGTGAAAGGCAGGCCAGCTCCGAATTCAAGGCCATCGGCGATCATGGTCGTGAAATGGGGCTCGAACTCCAGGGTGAGATCATAGCCGTACTTGAGGCTGGGGTTGTAGGTTGGATCGCTGGTCGCCAGCTGGGTTCCTGCGACTGTGCCGAAGCCAGTCGTCGAGGTGTCCTTCACATCAACCGCGGCGGGATAGGCGATGAATTCGCTGTAGATGTTGAGGAAGATCTTGTCGCTGATGATGTAATCGAAGTAGCCGCGGCCGCCCAGACCCAGGACCTGGTTGTCTGCCGGGGCGGCGAGGAAGTCCTTGCCTGCCTGCTGGTTCGTGAATTCGGTCTTCCAGTCGGGCTTGCTCGTTGGAACCTTGATACCGGCGGCGACGGCGAAACGCATCATGTCGTTCTGCACCGGTGCCTTGGGTCCGATGATCTGCACCTTCGCACCAAGGAAGACGTCGGCACTGTCGGCGAGGGTAGCCTTGGGAGCTTTATCGATCGACGAACTGACATTGTAGCCGGGCGCCCATTGGGCCGCCGCCGTGATCCAATCGTTGATGCCGAATTCCGCCGCGGCGCCAATATTCCCAATCGTGACCTTGTTGGTGTCCTGGGCCTTGCTATCGGAGTCATAGGCCTTGTTTATTGTGGCATAGGCCCCGGTGGCGTAAACCCGGATCACTCCCGCGGGCATGACCAAGGCATCGTCTGCAAAGATTGGCGCCACCATGGCGATCAATAGCACCAGGATAAGAGCTTTCTTCATGATTCCTCCCTGTGAAGATGTTGAATGCGACTGCTGACACTCTAGTGCCTTTTGTTTTTTGGCGCAACTCAAAGCTAACTTTTTCGCCCAGATCCAGCCGGTGCCCCAAGGGTTCAAGATGCGAAACGGGTCCCGGGGGACCTAAAGGATCCCGCCATTTCGCTGACCTTTAGCATTGTGTTCCAGTTGCGCGTCGTCGCCGACAGCTTGAGGACGCGCTCGATGAAGTTGTTCGAGAACTCTGACTTCCCATATCCCCTCGCATAGCAGGTGTAGATGACATCTCCCACGAGTTCGTAGCGCTCGCTCGCCCTCGCCGCGAGGACCTTCATGTCGGCCGGAATGGGAGGCCGCTCGAGGAGGGTTGCGTAGAGTCCCTTGGGCTCGCACGCTCCGGGTCGCGCGAGGGGGTTCGCGGCCACAATGCCCGCCAGCTCCTTAGCGCTTTTCGCGATGACGGCGACCTCGAAACCGTATGCATCAAGTATCAGTGCCGATATCCGCTTTGCGGGCCCGCCGTCCGCGAGGGGCTCGCAGGAGAAGACGATGTTCCCGCTCTGTATGTAGGTCTCCACCTCAAGGAGGCCCTCGGCCATGCAAGACTTGCGGAGCTCGGCCATCTTTATGCTCTTCTGCCCCGAGACGTTGATCCCTCGCAGGAAGGCGGCATATTTGGTCATAGCCTGAGTCCCACGCCGATCCCGCTGCTCAGGTAATAATCGTAACTGTTCCTGATTTCTCCCGTCATGAGGAAGGAAATGATAAGGGGTGAGGAGGGCGAGTGCCAGCGTATCTCGGCCCCGACCGAGGCCGGTTGGCGGAGCGCGAGCGCTGCTCCGGTAAAGGGCTGGCTCCGCAGGGCCCCCGATACGGCGAAGGACAGGTTCTCGATCGTGACCTCGAAGCCTCCTCGGAGGTAGGCCCAGACGAAGAAGCCAGGGACATTCCAGCTGAGGTCTGTCCCGTAGCCGGGGAAGAAGGTCGAGCTCTGGAGCTCGGGCGCCACGAAGAGCCGCAGATTGTCCGAGGCCTCCTCGATCGGCAGACCGACCGATAGTCCGCCGAAGCGGGTCGGCCCGTCCCAGTCGCTGGGCCAGCCCCCTGCCGCGGGGTCGTAGAATGAGGACCAGGTGGCCTTGGCGTAGATGGCCGCTGATTCTGGTCCTGTGATAAAGGCGTATTTCAGCGCCCCGGTCACCTCAAAAGCGTCTATCTGGTTGGCCTCGGGATCGCCGGGATGGAAGATACCCATGGTCGAAAGGTCAAGCTCATAGCCAGTGCCTGATGGCCCACCACCTAGGCCCAGTCTGAGGCCGGCCTGGGCGGTGGCCCGGCCCGTTATGCCAGACTGGCTTGGCACGAGGTGGCCGAGGGCGCCGACCTCGAACTCGGCTCCCCCCGAAGGGAGGACCCGCGCATCGGGGGCGAACATGGCGCCAGAGACCCCCGAGTACAGGCTCGTGGAACGCACGAAGAGCCCCCGTTCGACGCTTACGCCGGCCTCGGCCCGTGAGGAGACTCCGTCTTCGCCAAGGGCCTCGACCAGGATCCTGTAGTCACCCGGAGCGACGCGGTGCCCCTGTTCGTCGCGCCCGTCCCAGCGCAGGAGGGTCCTCTCCTGTCTGATCGTCGCGGCAGGAAGCCTGCGGACGAGCCGATCTTGGGCGTCGGTGATGGCGACCTGGGCCGAGCCCGCCGCCGTGGCCTCGAGCAGGATTTCGCAGCCACCGAGAAAGCCGGGATCGCCCGGGTCGAAAGCCTCGGTCCCGGGCTCAACACCACGCACCGAGAAGGGGGCGGGCGCGAGCTCCACTTTCAGCTCGGCCCGGGCGCCCTCGATGATAGTGGAGCTCCCGAGGTAGTCCTCGTAGCCGAAGCGGCTCACCCGCACCTCGTGCTCGCCGACAGGGAGGGATAGGGTGGAAAGGAGCTGGATGCTGCCATCGACAAAGAGGATAGCACCGGAGGGCAGGCCAAGGATGGCGAGGGTACCGCTTGGCACTGGAGGCGCGGCCTCCCGGGAAGGGGAGCCAAATAGGAATGCGAAGAGGCCGCCTCCTGAATCCCCGCCCTGGTTTCGCGAATCCGAGGGAGCCGAGCTAGGGGGCGCCGAGCTGGGGGGAGGCTCGCTCTTGGAGGCCTGGGCGGCCCTTGCCCTTGAGGCCGCCGAGGACTCGGAAGAACGCGTATCGGCGTAGCTCGAGCCCCCAGAACTGGCGCAGGAGAGGACGAAGGAGAGTGACACTATCGTGGCGGCGGCGATGCCAGCACTGACGGAGTTGATTCTCATCCGGCCAATTATAGCGCGAGAGTGGGGGAGCCGTGGGAAGTTTGTGGATTCCGGGGCGGGAGTGATCGCGGCCCGCTCCGGGGAGCATTCGCGGATCAATACGCTGAAATGATAATGCTAATTGTTAATTTGGTCGTATCTTTAAGACTGGGAGATCCAAGCCTCCCGCTACTTTTGCCCCCGGCGACACGCCGGGGAGCGGTGCGCCACCGAGGCGTAGGGGGAGAACATGAAATGCCCATTGCCTTCCGGGTCCTGGCCTGTGCCTGATCCGGGGTTTCTGATAGACGGCTCGATCACAACCAGGCGCGGAGAGGCCTTGGCAAAGCCTTGATTGGGCCCGATGGATCGGGGGTGACTGCTCCGGGGACCGGATCGAGTCGATCGCCCCGGTTCCGACGCGCGGACATGGCAGTCATCTCTATTGGCCTGTTCGTATCGGCGATCGGTCTTCTGGCTCTTCTTGGCTGGGGGCTTGGCTTGCGGGCCCTCGCGAGCTTCGGCGGCTCATTCCTCCCCGCCGCCCCCGATACGGCCCTGTGCTTCATCATTGTCGGAACCGTCCTCGCTGGCAGCCGGCTTAGGAGGGACCGCCCGCGGCTCCGCATCGTTTTCGGCCTGGCTTTGGCCCTCATCGGTCTCTATGGCAGCCTCAAGGTCATCGGCAGCCTCTTCGGCCTTGACCTCAGCCTCAGCGGCCTCCTCTTACCCGTCTCCGAATGGCTCGGGCCATTTCCGCTCGGGCGCATGTCTCCCTACACCGGCGCCCTCTTCCTCGCGGGCTCGGGCGCGACAGGTCTCCACCTGGACCTGGTTAGGGGAGACAAAAGTTGGGCCAAGACTGCGGGCGGGGTCATTGGCATCCTCATGACCATGGCTGGCCTCGTCGCCCTCCTCGGCTACCTGTTCGAGGCGCCCCTCCTGTATGGCGGAACCACCATCCCCCTCGCCGCGCCAACCTCGCTCGGTTTCCTGTCCTGGGGCCTGGCCATCCTCGTTTCGGCCGGCCCGGCTGCGCCTCTCACGCGCCGCTTCTGGGGCTGGTCGACGGACGCGAGGCTCATGCGGAGCGTAGTGCCCGTGGTCGCCCTCTCCACCCTCGCGGCCGGCGTGGTCCAGGAGAGGGCGGCCAGGGGGAGCTACAATGTAGCCCTGGTCTCGGCGGCGATCACCCTCCTGTTCCTGGCCCTGACCGTGCTTGTCGTCCTCAGGGCCTCGCAGCGCATTTTCCGCAGGGCCGGGGAAGTCGAGGCCGAGCTGAGGCGCGTAGACGAGGAGAAGCGGCAATCGGAGCTCATGTTCCGAAGGCTCCATGACAGCATCAGGGATGGCTATACGATCGCCGACCTTGATGGCCGGTATCTTGCGAGCAACCCCGCCTTCCGGGAACTGGTGGGTTATTCGTCCGAGGAGCTGGCCGCGATGAGCGTCTTCGACCTCACCGTGGAGAAGTGGCGCGCTCCCCAGATGAGGATCATGGAGGAACAGGTCTTCTCACGCGGCTACTCGGAGATCTTCGAGAAGGAATACAGGCGCAAGGACGGGAGCATGGTCCCCGTCGAGCTGCACATCTTCCTCATCAGGGACGAGTTGGGCAGGGGCGTGGGGACCTGTTCCGTGGTGCGCGACATATCCGAGCGCAAGCTGGCCGAGGCTTCCCTTACCGAGAGCGAGGAACGATTCCGGACCATATTCGAGAACGCCGGCATCGGGATGGCCCTCGTCGACGAGGGCGGGCGCTTCCTGAAGGTGAACACCTCTCTCACCACCATGCTCGACTACACCAAGGCCGAGCTCATGGGTCTGAGCTTCATGGAGATCACCCATCCAGATGACCGGGAGCCGGGCTGGGATCTTTACCTCAGCCTCATGGCCGGATCAGGCGATTCCTACCAGGTCGAGAAACGCTATCTCAGGAAGGACGGCCGGGTCATCTGGGCCCGGCTGACAGCCTCGGTCCTCTGCATCCCTTCGGCGCCCTGCTCGATCATCGGCATGGTGGAGGACATCACGAGCCGCCGGGCCCATGAGGACCTCCTGAGACACTCGCTCGGCGAGAAGGAGGCCCTCCTCAGGGAGATCCACCACAGGGTCAAGAACAACCTCCAGCTCATCACGAGCCTGCTTTCCCTGCAGGGCGCCAGCCTCCCCGGCGGGCCAACGGGCGATGCGATCCGGGATGCCCTCCTCGAGGCCTCGGGCCGTGTGGGCGCGATGGCCGACGTCCACGAGCTCGTCTATCTCTCGAAGGACTTCAGTGGCATCGAGTTCGGCGCCTACATGGAATCGATCGCGAGGAACCTCGTGGACGGCTCGCCGACGCAGTCCCTGTCCCTCCGGCTCGAGCTCGGGGAGGCGAGGATGCCCCTCGAGCTGGCCATCCCCTGCGGCCTCATCGTCAACGAGGCGATCAGCAACCTCCTCAAATACGCCTACCCCGTGGATTGGAAGGGTGAGCGGTTGGTCTCGCTCGGCCTTGAGCTCAACCGCGCCGGAAATATACGCATTATCATAAGCGACCGCGGTGTGGGCCTGCCCGCGGGCCTTTCCTGGACGGCGGTCGGAGGTCTTGGCTTCAAGATCATGAGGATCCTGACGGAACAGGTGGACGGCAGGCTGAACGTCAGCTCCGAGGGAGGCGTGGTGGTGGAGGTCGAGATACCGCCTGCCCGCCACGGCGGCGGCGAGGCCTAGCTAGCCAGCCCGGGCCGAGGCGACGGCGGCGAGGATCGAGGCACCGTAGCGCTCGACCTTGATGGGCCCGAGGCCGAAGACCTCGAGGAGGGCATCGCCCGAGGCGGGACGCAGGGCAACGAGCTCCCCGAGGGTCCGGTCCGAGAAGATGACGTAGGGCGGGACCCTTCCCTCCTCGGCGAGGCGCTTGCGCAGGGCGCGCAAGGCCTGTTCGAGCTTCTCCCCCGATCCGGAACCGGCCGCGGCGGGGCCGAAGGGGAGGGCCTCCCCTTTCTGGGCCCGGACCTGCTGAGCCTCGGCCGCTGTCTTCTTTCCGCGCGGGGGCAGGACTGCGAGGATCGCATTCTTGTCACGGAAGGCCTCGTAGGCCTTCGAGGTGAGGGAGAGCACTCCGTACTCCTCGTCCTTGCCGAGGTAGCCCTTCTTGATCAGCTGGCGGGAGAGGTCGAGCCACTGGCTCCTGGTCCACTCCTTGCCGATGCCCCAGGTGGATAGCTTGGAGTGCCCAAGGCCGAGCACGCGCTCGTTCTTGGAGCCGAGGAGGACGTCGACGACATAGCCGGCACCGAAACGCTCCTCGGTCCTCTTCACGCAGGAGAGGAACTTATGCGCCTGGAGGGTGAGGTCGACCTCCTCGAGTTTTTCCCCAAGGCCGAGGCAGATGTCGCAGGAGGCGCAGGAGCCCGAGGGATAGCTGTCCCCGAAGTGGGCGAGGAGGGTTGCACGTCTGCAGGCAGATCCCTCGGCGTAGCGCAGCATCGAGCGCAGCGAGGCCTCGGCGTTCGCCGTCCTTGCCGCCCGGGCGGCCTCGGCATCGGGATCCTCGTCGCCTTCGCCGTACTCCTCCCAGGCTCCGCGATCCCCGAGCGCGAGGAGGGCCCTGATCTTCATGACGTCGCCAAAGCCGAAGAAGAGGACGGCGCGCGCCGGCAGGCCGTCACGGCCCGCGCGGCCGACCTCCTGGTAATACTGCTCGAGGCTCTTTGGAAGGTCGGCGTGGGCCACGAAGCGGACGTCGGGCTTGTCTATGCCCATCCCGAAGGCGGTGGTGGCGGCGATCACCTGGACCTCGTCATCGATGAAGAGGTCCTGGTTGCGCGACCTCGTGTCGGGCCCCAAGCCGGCGTGGTAGGGTAGGGCTTTCACGCCCATCGCGCTCAGGGCCCGGGCCACCTCCTCGGCCCGGGCGCGGGAGAAGCAGTACACGATGCCAGATCGGCCGGGGTATTCCTTTGCGAGGGCGGCGAGCTGGTCCACGACCTTGGCCCGCCTTCTCACCTCGAGGAGGATGTTCGGCCTGTCGAAGCCGGCGACCAGCTCGAGGGGCGACTCGAGGCGGAGCTCCTGCCTTATGTCCTCGCGGACCCGCTCGGTTGCAGTCGCCGTGAGGGCGAGGCAAGGGACCCCGCGAAGGCTCTGCCGGAGCGCGCCGAGGGCGCGGTAGTCGGGCCTGAAGTCGTGGCCCCACTCCGAGATGCAGTGGGCCTCGTCCACTGCGAAGAGGCGCAGCCGGGACTCGGTCACCAGGGTGTCGAGGAGGTCGCGGACCCGGGCCGAGGTCAGGGTCTCGGGCGCGAGGTAGAGGAGGCGGAGCTCCCCACGGCGCGCGGCCTCGGCATTGGCCCTCCATTCGTCGGGAGTGAGGGTCGAGTTGAGGACCCGGGCCTCGACGCCGAACTCGCGCATGTAGGCCACCTGGTCGCGCATGAGGGCGATGAGGGGGGAGACCACGAGGACGAGGCCTCCGCCTGCGTCGTCGACGAGGGCCGGGACCTGGTAGCAGAGGGACTTCCCGCCCCCCGTGGGCATGACGGCGAGGACGTCGCGCCGCGCGAGCACGGCAGCGATGATCTCCTCCTGGAGGGGCCTGAATTCATCGAAACCGAAGACGGCTTTTAGTATCTGGCGCGGGCTTCGCTGCATCGCGCCCGAGTATAACCCCGAAGGCCAGGCGCGGGTAAGGCTGCCCCTGGCTGTTGTCGAGCCTCGATTCCTGCGCTACCATGTCCCCAGGCGGCCGCTGCCTCAAAGCCGCGCCGTTCTGTTCTCAGGAGGAATCATGCTGGAGTTGTTCGCGAAGGGCGGCACCGTCCTCTATATTCTGGTGATCCTGTCGGGCCTCGCGGTTGCCATCATCATAGAGCGACTCCTTTATTTCCGGCGCATCTCGACCGACGAGGCCAAGCTCTACTCGAGGGTGAGGTCGAGCCTGGAAAAGGGGCATTACGATGAGGCTATGGCCATCTGCGACCAGAATCTCTCCCCCTTTTCGGCCCTCATGCGCGTCGGCATCGAGAACCGGGCCTATCCTGAGCAGGTGCAGAAGGAGGTCCTCAAGGACGCGGCCGCGCAGGAGGTGCCCCGCCTCGAGAAATATGTCGCGGCCCTCGGGACCATAGCCAACATCGCCCCCCTCATCGGCCTCTTGGGCACGGTCACCGGAACGATGCGCGCCCTTGGGGTCCTTGGCAGCTTCGGCGCCGTGGCCGACCCCTCGATCCTCGCGAGCGGAGTATCCGAGGCCCTCATCAACACGGTGGGCGGCATCATCGTCGCCGTGTTCTCGGTGATCTTCTACAACTATCTGGTGAGCAGGGTGAACCTCACGATACTCAAGCTCGAGGGGCAGGTGAGCACCCTCGTCCTCATGATCAACTCTGGTCCCGCGAAGGCCTCACATGAGGCGCGGCCATGAGGTTCGCTCGGCGAAGGCTCGAGCACGCTGTCAACATCAATCTCGTGCCCCTCATCGACGTCCTCCTCCTGCTCATCATCTTTTTCATGATCACGACGACCTTCAAGCTCACGCCCGGCATCTCCCTCACCCTGCCGAGCTCGTCCACGGCCCAGAGCGTCCAGTCCTCGGTGATCAGGGTGACGGCGGTGTCCGAGGGCGAGATCTACGTCGACCGGACGAAGACAGACCTGAAGGGCCTGCCCGCGGTCATCAAGAAGCGGGCCGGGGCAGGTGATCCCGCGGCATTGAAGGCGATGCTCGAGGGCGACAAGAACTCCTCCTACCAGCTCATGGTCTCCGTGCTCGACGCCCTGCGGCGCAACGGGATCGAGTCAGTCGGTCTGCGCACCAGGGTGGAGAAGGGGTCGCCGTGAGATCGGACTGGGTTCGCGCCCAGGACCACCGCCGCCGCTCGCTCGCGGTGCTCTTCACCGTCGGGCTGTACGGCCTCGCCATCCTGGGGCTGTGGATCGTGAGCCTCATCTCCCCCTTCGACCTCGCCCGGTCCCCGGGCCCTGTCATGATCGACCTGGCCGGACCCGAGGGTGGCCTTGCCCTCGGCTCGCCCAGCGCCCCTCCCCGCCCCGAGGGCCAGGCGCCAAGCCCGCCAGCCCCCCCTGCCGCGCCAGCCACCCCCTCGCCCGCGAAGGCGGCAGCCGGGGCCAAGGTCGCAGTTCCCGCCCCACCTGCCGCGGCGCCCGCCGTCTCGGCCCCGGCATCGACAAACCCCGGCGCCCTTCCTCCCGAGAAGGCGGCCGCGGCAGCCAACCCGACCCCCCAGGCTACGGCTCCCGCTACGTCAAGGACTTTCTCCAGCTCGGGCGGGTCCTCCGGACTTCCCGGAGCCGCTGGCTCGACCGGGGCCGGCGTGCGCGGGGGCACGGGCAGCGTCACCTATCACGGCACCGAGATGGGCAATGCCATCGACACGACCTTCGGCGGGGCTTCGGGCAAGGTGGGCAGGAACCTCTATGCCCCGATCTTCATGTTCATGCCACTGCCCCAGGCGATCAGCGGCGAGATGTACAATAATATACCCGCGCAGTCGCCCGGCTACTCGGCGGAGGAGCGTAAGAAGGCCTTCAGGGATTACTACGCGCGGACGGACGACACATGGAGGCTAAGAAAAATAGTACCCGTCAGCCAGAGGAATCCTATCTGGGAGATTCTCCAGGACGCCGGATACGATCCCTCAAATGCCGATTTTAAGATCGGCAGACACCTCAGTCCGGTCGTTTTCGACTTTGTAATCGGCCCTGCCCCCGACACGAAGCAGCCTGAGCTCGTTGACCTCCAGCTCGTCTCCTCATCCGGATACGCCGATATTGACGAAGCCGTGATCTATGGCTTCCGCCATTCGTCCTACTTCAACAACACAGGCAACGCCATCTCGGGCAGGTTCGCCTACCGCTTTGACGAGGGCAAGTAATGAGGCTCCAGCCCAAGGTGATCTCGCTCTTCGCCGCGGCCCTTGCCCTCATGCTCGGCTTCGCAGTCCTGGGGTTTCCGAGCCTCGTCTCACGGGTCTCGCAGGCCCAGCTCTTCTCCCTCGCGCGGACCCTGGGGGCCTATGTGGTCCACGACCTCGAGACCCAGGCCTATGGCGGGGCCCCGGCGTCCTTCGAGAAGGCCCTCGACCTCCGCTTCGAATTCGCCCAGCGCCTCGGCGAGAGCTCAGGCGACTACCGGGTGCGGAGCGTCGCCCTCATCGGGCCCGACTACAAGGTCGAGGTGGGTCACCCCAATTCCGTCATCGGCGCCGACTATTCGGCCCACGCCGATGTCCGCGAGGCCATGGCCGGAGCGGGCGGGACCCCGCGCATCGCCCTTGAGTCCGCTGTGCCCGGCGGGCCCGTGACCGACGCCGATATCCTGACCAAGCTCAGGCTCGCCGATGGTGACGCCAGGGTCCTCGAGATCAAGCTCGATTTCACCGGCACCCTCGCCATGCTCGCGCGGCAGTATGCCCGCCTGCAGACCGCCGCCCTCGGCCTCATCGCCGTGGGCCTCCTCGCGGTGACGATGGCCCTTGCCTATATGCTCCGCGGCACCGTCATACGGCCCCTTCTGCGCATCTCATCGGCGATGGAGAAGGTAGGAAAGGGCGACCTCAGGGCCGAGGCAAAGGTCCATTCGAAGGACGAGATAGGCCTCATGGGAGACAGATTCGACGAGATGGTGGCCGGCCTGCGCGAGCGCTTCGAGCTCGAGCGCTACGTGTCGCGCTCCACCGTGGGCGCCGCCCGGGACCGCGCGGGGGGCGGTATGTCGGCCGTCGTGCGCAAACGCATGACCGTCCTCTTCTCCGACGTGCGGGGCTTCACAGCCTACTCCGAAAGCGCCGATCCGGCCCGGGTCGTCTCGGTCCTCAACCTGATCCTCGGTGCCCAGGAGGAGATCATCGCCAAGGCGGGTGGCGAGGTCGACAAGTTCGTCGGCGACGAGGTCATGGCCGTCTTCGAGCGGCCGGCCCTCGCCGTGGCCGCCGCCCTCGTCATCCGCTCAAAGATCGCGAGGATGGCGAACGAGATCGACGGCCTCGCCCTCGGCTACGGGATCCACGAGGGCGAGCTTGTCCAGGGCGACATAGGCTCGCCCGCTCGCATGGACCACACGGTGATCGGGGACACTGTGAACACGGCGGCGCGGCTCCAGGCCGCCGCCGCCGCCGCCCAGATCATAGTCTCCGCCGAGGTCGCAGCCGACCAGGAGGTGCTTTCGCGCTTCGTCCTCGAGGAGCTCGGCCCCCTCAGGGTGAAGGGCAAGGGGCAGGAGCTCTCCACCTTCTCGGTGAAGGGCGCAAGGATACCGGCTGAGTCTAATATCGCCTAACGCGTGTAGTATTCGACGACCAGGTGGATCTTCCCCGGGACCGAGGCCTCCTGGGCGTTCGGCGCCGCGAGTATGCGGCCGGAAAGGCCATCCTCGTCGCGCTCGAGCCATGAGGGCGGCTTGCCGGAGACCGTCATCCAGGACCTCGCGGCCTCCCCGACTGCCTTGGTCGTCTTGAGCTGGATCTGGTCGCCGGGTTTGAGCCGGTACGAGGGTATGTTCACCCGCTTCCCGTTGACGAGTACGTGGCCGTGGTTGGCGAGCTGCCGTGCCTGGGGCCTCGAGGCCGTCCATCCCATGCGGTAGATGACATTGGAGAGCCTCGACTCGAGGCGGGACAGCATGCCCTCGCCGGTCGAGCCCGGGGCCCTGCGCGCCTTCTGGAAGAGGGTGCGCATCTGCCTCTCACCGAGTCCGTAGGCGATGCGGTAGCGCTGCTTCTCCACCAGCTGCACCGCGTAGTCCGAGACCTTCTTGGTCCTTGCCTTGGGTGCCTTGCCCGGGCCGTGTGGCTTGCGCTCGCGGATCCTGTCGTATTTCCTGTTCCCGAAAATGTTGGTGCCGAGGCGGCGGACCACCTTTCCCCTCGGCGAACGGTTCGATCCCATCTGTGCCTCCGCCCCGAAGCGTCTCGTGCCGCGAGTCGTACGCGCGGGGCGAATGTCTTACTGAAGATGTAATCAATAACCGCCAGGCTCGTCAACACAGGCTGGATGCTGCCGGGGGCCCGCGTGTCGTTCCGCGGGCCCCCGTGCTGGCGGCTGGCTTGTCCTATTTCGCCACCTTCCTCCTCGACACGAAGCTGATCCAGGCCGCCCTGACGACGAAGGCGAAGATGAGGACGGCCCCGGCGCTGAACACCAGGTCGGGCAGGATCCTGAGGTAATTGAGGGTCCTGATCACTGGTCCCGTCGTGATCTCGGGGCTGCGCGCGTACCAGAGCCCCTTCGACACTGCGTAATACATCTGGTAGAAGCCCGAGGGGGCCAGGAAGACGACGACCATCCCGAGCAGACCCCCGTTGAGGAGCCAGAAGGCCCACTTGAGCATCCTGTCGGACCAGGAGGCGAGGCTGACTATGTGTCTGAGGGAGAAGAGCATTAGGGCGATGGCGAAGAAGCCATAGACGCCAAAGAGGGCCGCGTGGGCGTGCAGGGCGGTCGTGTTGAGGCCCTGAATGAAGTACAGGACAATCGGGGGGTTGATGAGGAAGCCGAAGACCCCGGCTCCGAGGACGTTCCAGAAGGCCACGGCGATGAAGAAGTAGAGGGGCCAGCGGTAGGGCCAGGCTGGCCCGGCCTCCTTCAGGGACCTCATGTTCTGGGCAGTCTCGAAGCCGAGAAGGGCGAGGGGCACGATCTCGAGGGCCGAGAAGACGGCTCCGATGGCGATGATCGGTGAGGGTGTGCCCGTCCAGTAGAGGTGGTGGAAGGTCCCGAGCACCCCCGCCCCGAGGTAGAGGAAGATGCTGAGGTACACGATCTTCAGGGCGAACCTGTCGGCGATGGCTCCGATCCTGACGAGGATGAAGGAGAGGACCACCGTGGCGAAGACCTCGAAGAAGCCCTCGACCCAGAGATGTACGACCCACCAGCGCCAGTATTCTGCGTCGGAAACGTCGCTCGCCGGGCCGTAGAAGAGGCCGGCCATGTAGAACAGGGGGATCGTGACCGCGCTGTACAGGAGGACGTGGGTGAGGCCAGCCGAGTCCTTCTCTCCCCTGAGGGCGGGGAGGAGGGCCCTGACGACGAGGACAAGCCAGATCAGCATGCCCAGGATCAGTAGGATCTGCCAGAAGCGGCCGAGCTCGATGTACTCGTAGCCCTGGTGGCCGAAGAGGAAGCCCTTGTCGCCCATGAAGCCCTGGACCGAGAGCCAGGTGCCCGAGAGCGATCCGAGGACCACGGCCACGACGGCCACGAGGAGGACGATGACCAGGGGCTTCTGGCCCTTCGGCTCCTTGCCCACGAAAGGTCCGATGAAGAGCCCCGTCGCGAGGAAGCAGGTGGCGATCCAGAAGATGGCCAGCTGGAGGTGCCAGGTGCGGACAGCCGCGAAGGGAAGGAGCTTCTCGATCCCGAGACCGAAGAAGCTGCCCCCCTCGATCTGGTAGTGGCCAGCGAGAGCGCCGAGGGGGATCTGCAGGACGAAGAGGGCCATGGCCGCGATGAAGTAGGGGACAGAGGCCCTCTGGCTCGGGCTTGGCTTGGGTTCGGCCAGGCTGAGGACAAGGGTGGCCCCGTAGTCCTCCTGGCGCAGGTAGCGCGCGTAGTAGTAGATGGCCAGGCTTAGGGCCAGGATGAGGAGAACCACGCTCACGATCGACCAGATGAGGGAGTCGGGCGCGGGGGTGTTGCCAACCAGGGGATCGTAGGGCCAGTTCGAGGTATAGGTGAGGGGCCCTTCAAGCCTCTTCGTCCCCGCCGCCCAGGCAAGCCAGGAGAAGAAGGCGGTCAGGTTCCTGCCCTCTGCCGCGCTTCGGACGATTCCGGGCTCGAGGCCGATCCTGTCATTGCCCTTCCCGAAGAGCCCGCTGTAGTGCGCGACCATGAGCTCGAAGGCCTCGGCCTCGGGCGCCGAGAGCAGAAGGGTCCCACTCGAGGCATCGTAGCGGTTGGTCTTGATCTCCCTGGTGGCCAGGGCCGAGAGCTCGGCTGACCTCACGGCGTCGAGGGCGTCGAAGTCCTTCTGGCCGAAGCTGGCCGAGGCTTCGGGGCTTGCGCCACCGAGCCTTGAGGCTAGGTAGAGGCCTTCGCGGTGGAGGTAGTCGGCCGACCAGTCGGGCGCCAGATAGGAGCCGTGACCCCAGATCGTGCCCATGTCCTGGCCGCCCCTGCTAAAGTAAAGGCTCTGCCCCTCCTTGAGCTCGGCCCTGGTGAAGATGATCCTCCCGTCCTCCGTCTTCGCGACCGCGGGGACGGGGGGCTTTCCCCTGTTGATCAGATAGCCTCCAAACAGCAGGACGCCGAACATGATGCCGAGGACGAAGAGAAGCACGGCCTTCATTCCATTTTTCTTCAAGGGAACCTCCTATGGTTTTGCGTGGCTGGATCAGAATCTAGAGAAGCCTCCCGCCGAGACTCGCGAGACTGGTGCCGCGCAGGAAGAGGATCATCTGGGCACGAATCACCGCCCACTCCGCGTGGAGGGGGCAGGCAGCCTTGCCCCCGCACTTCGAGTTGCCGAGTATGCAGTCATCCTCGCGGACAACTCGTTCCACCGGTTCGAGGAGCTCGTAGAGGCTTATGTCGGCACTTGGCCTGGCCAGGCGGAAGCCGCCCTGGATTCCCTTCCTGCTCGCCAGGATCCCTGCCCGGCCGAGCTTCCCCAGAAGCTTGCCGAGGTAGTTGGGAGGCGCGTTGATCCTGGTAGCGATGGCGGCGCTGTCCGCGAATTCCCCCTCGCCAAGGCTCGCGAGGTAGGAGAGGGCCTTGAGTGTCCGGGTACCGGTGACGCTTAGTATGGGATCCTCCATTTGCCGGATATTCGCATGTTATTATCCATAATACAGACCCGAGGTCTGGCGTCAAGCATCAAGATGGGATGGTTAACAAACGAACCGCCGGTCAGACCGGCGGTTCATGGCTGGCTTGGCGCCCCCAGTGGCCTAGGGCGCCGGCCTCACCGGCACGCCGAGCCTTCCCGAGGCGTAGATCCCCTCCATGAGTCTGACCGCCTGCCTACCCTGGTGGCCGTCCACGATGGGGGCCCGGCCCACGCGGGCCGACTCGGCGAACTCGGCGATCTGGAGGGAGAAGAAGTACCAGGTGGCGTCGATCGTCTTGAAGAAGGCCTCGTCCTCGGCCTTCCACTCAGACAGCTTCGTTTCCTGGCCGGGAACCGTCCACAGGTCGTTGACCGGGGGCTCGAGGACGCCCGAGCGGCCTGCGATGAACATGGCCCCCCCGTCGGTCTGGACCCCGGCCGAGGAACCGTTCGAGCCGTGGACGTGGACCTTGGCGTAGATGCCGGGCTTCTGGGAATTGGACACCATGATCGAGCCCAGGGCGTTCCCGGGGAAGCGGAGGACGGCGACGGCCGTGTCCTCGACCTCGATGTAGGGGTGGTTGAGGTTGGCCCAATAGG
The DNA here is from genome assembly GCA_025356015.1 of Spirochaetaceae bacterium. GTDB lineage: Bacteria > Spirochaetota > Spirochaetia > Treponematales > Rectinemataceae > JANXYO01. The sequence goes on along the minus strand of JANXYO010000036.1, from coordinate 47,207 downwards.
CCGAGACCTCGACGACGGGGCCCATGAACCAGGAGATCAGGTCGAGTTGGTGGGGGGCCTGGTTCACGAGGACCCCTCCGCCCTCGCCCGCCCAGGATCCGCGCCAGGGGTCGCTTGTGTAGTAGGCCTCGTCCCTCCAGCCGAGCATGACGACGTTGCCCAGGGCGGGGGAGCCGATGGCGCCTGAGTCGATGGCCTCCCTCACCCGGCGGACAGCGGGGTACCAGCGCCTCTGGCTTATGACCCCGAGCTGCTTGCCGGCCGCGGCCGCCGCGGCGATCATGGCGTCGCAGTCGGCCACCTTGAGGGCCATTGGCTTCTCCACGAGGACGTGCAAGCCCGCCTGGGAGCACTCGATCGCGTGCCGGGCGTGGAAGGGGTGGGGGGTCGTGATGAGGACGGCCTCCACCTTGTCCTTGTCGGCCATCTCGGCCGCCGAGGTGCGAGCCTTGATGCCGTGGCGCGTGGCGAAGGCGGCCGCCTTGGCGGGATCGCGGCCGCAGACCGAGACGAGGGAGACCCCCGCCGCAGCGAGGGCCTTCACGTGGAGCTCGGCGACCTTGCCGTAGCCATAGAGCCCGAAACGCAGCTTCCCGTTCATGGCTCAAGCACCACTTTGAGGAGCCCGGCCTCGCGGGCGTAGAGCCGCTCGAACCAGGTGGCCCCGTCGGCCAGGGGGGCGACGGCGCTCACAAGGGCCCTGACGTCGACCTTGCCTCGTCCCATGAGGTCGAGGGCGAGCTCATACTCGCCGGCGATCGCGCAGCTGCCGCGCATGGTGATCTGCCGGGTGACGATGGCCTGGAGGGGCAGTTCCACCTTGGGGCTCGCGTTGCCGATGAGGGTGAGGTCGCCCCCCTTGCGCAGGCAAGAGATGGCAGTAGCGATGGGGGCGGTGGCACCCACCGCCTCGAAGGCCCTGTCCACTCCGCGGCCAGACGTTAGGCGGCGCAGCTCCTCGAGGGCACCGCCCTCGCTCGGGTCGAGGGCCTGGTCGGCGCCGAACTTGAGCGCGGTCTCCCTTCGCCCCTTGTCTGTGTCGAGGGCGAAGATGAGGCCCGAGCTCGAGGCCCTGAGTATCTGGACAAGGAGGAGGCCGATCAGGCCCGTGCCAACCACGGCGATCGAGTCGCCGAGTTCGGGCCGGGAGAGGGCGGCCGCGTGGGCGGCCACGGCGAGGGGCTCGGTGAGGGAGGCCGAGACGAAGTCCAGTCCCTCGGGCAGGCGGTAGAGGATCCGCTCGGGCACGACGACGAGCTCGGCGAAGGCCCCGTCGCGGCGGTACTCCTCGCAGGACACGCCAAGGACCCGGCGGTCGTCGCAGAGGTTCACCTCGCCGCGGCGGCAGTGCCAGCACTCCCCGCAGTACTCGGTCGAGTCGAAGGTGACCCTGTCGCCCACCGCGAAGCGAGTGACCTCGGCCCCCGCCTCGACGATCACGCCCGAGGCCTCGTGGCCCATGATGACGGGCGGCCTGCGGCGGCCCGTGGAGCCATCCATGCCGTGGACGTCCGAGCCGCATATCGCTGCTGCCCGCACGCTGACGATGACATCGCGCGGCCCCCGCAGGAAAGGGGCGGCGACGTCCCTGAAGGCGAATCTCTTGTAATCCTCGAGGACGAGTGCTTTCATGCTGCTCCCTTAAGCGTTGTATGCGTTGGACGTCGCCTTGCCGCCCGAGCCAGTCCAGTCGGTGTGGTGGAACTCCCCGCGGGGGCGGTCCGTCCTCTCGTAGGTGTGGGCGCCGAAGTAGTCCCTCTGGGCCTGGAGCATGTTCGCCGGCAGGCGGGCGCAGCGGTAGCCGTCGTAGAAGGCCAGGGCCGTCGAGAGGGCAGGGGCCGGCACACCTGACTCGGCGGCGAGGGCGACGACCTTTCTCAGGGAGCCATGGCATTCGTCCATGATGTCGGCGAAGGCGGGGGCGACGAGGAGGCAGGGGAGGGAGGGGTCGGCGTCGAAGGCGATCTTGATCCTGTCGAGGAGGACGGAGCGGATGATGCAGCCTTCCCTCCACACCTGGGCGATCGTGCCGTAGTCGAGGTCCCAGCCGCGGTTGTCCCCGACCTCGCGCATGAGCATGTAGCCCTGGGCATAGGAGACGATCTTTGCGGCGAGGAGGGCCTTGCCAAGGTCCTCGAGGATGGCCGGCGTTGCCGTCCTTGTCACGGCGGCCGGGCCGGAGAGCAGGGTGGAGGCGTCCCTCCTGTCGTCGACCAGGGCCGAGAGACAGCGGGCGAAGACGGCCTCGGAGATCAGGGTGAGGGGGATGCCCTCGTCGAGGGCCGAGACGCTCGCCCATTTTCCGGTGCCCTTCTGGCCGGCGGCGTCGAGGATGTGCTCGACCAGGGGCGAGCCGTCAGAGTCCTTGTGCTCGAGGATGGCGGCGGTGATCTCGACGAGGTAGGAGTCGAGCTCGCCCTTGTTCCAGTGCTTGAAGGCCGCCGCCATCTCGGCGTGCTTCATGCCGTATGCGTCGCGCATGAGCTGGTAGGTCTCGGCGATAAGCTCCATGTCCCCGTACTCGATCCCGTTGTGGACCATCTTGACGAAGTGGCCGGCCCCTTCCGGTCCGATCCAGGCGCAGCAGGCCTCGCCCTTGGCCGTCTTGGCGGCGATGTCGGTGAAGATCGAGCGCAGGAGTGGCCAGGCCGAGGCATCGCCGCCCGGCATGAGGGAGGGGCCGTGACGGGCGCCCTCCTCGCCGCCCGAGACTCCCGTTCCGACAAAGCGTATGCCCTGGTCGCTCAGGGCTTTCGACCTGCGCACCGTGTCCTCGAAAAAGGAATTGCCGCCGTCGATGATGAGGTCCCCCGGCTCGAGGAGGGGGACGAGGTGGCCGATCATCTCGTCCACTGGCGCCCCCGCCTTTATGAGGAGCATGACCTTGCGGGGCCGCGCCAGGTTCCCGATGAAGGACTCGAGGGAGTGGGCCCCGACAATGTCCTTGCGGCCTGCCGCGGGGCCGGAGAGGAATTCGTTCAAGGGCCCCGGCGAGCGGTTGTAGACCGCGACCGAGTAGCCGTGGTCGTTCATGTTGAGGACGAGGTTCTGCCCCATCACCGCGAGGCCGATGAGTCCGATGTCAGCTTCCATGATTCGCTCCTTTTCCATAATTCGAGCGTCTGCCCGATGCGGGCGGGCGCGCCAGCCTCAGCGTCATATCCGGGCGCTCGCGCTACCGCTGTATGCGAGCGCCCGACTTACCGTTGTATCCGGGCGCTCGCTCTACCGCTGTATGCGAGCGGAGCCCCCCCTGGCGAAGGCCTCGACCTGCTCGAGGGTCGCGAGGCTTGTGTCTCCGGGGTAGGTGGTGAGCAGGGCTCCATGGGCCCAGCCGAGCTTGAGCGACTCATCGGGACTCCTTCCCGAAAGCAGGCCGTAGATCAGGCCAGCGGCGAAGCCGTCGCCCCCGCCCACCCGGTCGTAGACGTCGAGCTCGCACTGGGGCGCCATGTAGCTCTTGCCGTCGAGCCAGAGCACCGCGCTCCATGAGTGGCGGTTCGTGGAGTGGACCTCGCGCAGGGTCGTCGCCACGGCGGCGATCCTCGGGAAACCCTTCGAGACAGCCTCGATCGTCGACAGGAAGGCCGAGGGGTCGAGCTTGGACTTCGCCTCGACCGCCGGGCCGTGGAGGCCGAGGCCGAGCTGGAGGTCCTCCTCGTTGCCGACCAGGACGTCGACGTTCTCCACGATCCTTCCCAGGACCTCCTGGGCCCTCTTCGTGCCGCCCCCGGGTATCGAGTTCCAGAGCTTGGCGCGGTAGTTGAGGTCGAATGAGACGACGGCACCAGCCTTCTTCGCGGCCTGCATCGCCTCGATGATGAGCTCGCTCGTGGTTTCCGACAAGGCCGCGAAGATGCCCCCGGAGTGGAACCACCGGATTCCCTGGGCGAAGATCGCGTCCCAGTCGAAGCTTCCCGGCTTGAGGAGGGCGGCTGCCTCGTTGGCGCGGTTGTAGAAAACGACAGGGGCGCGCACGCCCTGGCCGCGGTCGCTCCAGACCTGGGCCATGTTCGGCCCCCTGACCCCGTCGTGGGCGAAGCGGGCGTAGTAGGATTCCACCCCGTTCGCGCGAACCACGCTGGCGATCTTCCGGCCTATGGGATAGTCCACGAGGGCGCTCGCGACCGCGGCCTTCATGCCGAAACAGTTCGAGAGGTTGGCGGCGACGTTGTACTCGCCACCCGACACGTGGAGCTCGTAGCTGCCGGCAGCCTCGATCGGCACGACGCCCGGATCGAGACGGGTGACAAGGGCCCCGAGGGCCAGGAAATCGTGGCGCTCTCCGGTGGAGGGCCTTAGGCTCAGCTTCGGCATGATCGACTCCTGATGGCTTGATTGTATGTGGTCCGGGGCCCTTGCCCCAGGCTTCCATTCCTCATGTCCTCCTCCTCGCGATCGCGGCGCGCATGGCCTCAAGGCTCCTCGCACCCTCCTCCCCACGCCTCTCCATCACCTCTACATAGAGGCAGTCGATGATCGCGAGCTGGGCGATCCGGGCCGAGAAGGCCTCGCTCACATGGGTCGAGGAGGGGGCGGCCGAGTAGAGCATGATGTCGCAGAGCTTCGAGAGGGGCGACCGCGGGTAGGTGCAGATGCCGATGATGGGCACCTCGGCCTTCTTGAGGGAATCCGCTACGGCGAGGCTGTCCTTGTTGACCCCCGTGTGCGAGACGACGATCGCCGCGTCTTCCTTGCCCGCCTGGGAGGCGGCCATGAGCTGGAGGTGGAAATCCTCGGGGGCCGAGCCGCGTATCCCCGCTCGGACGAGCTTGTGGTAGGCATCGCGGGCGACGAGTCCCGATCCTCCGAGCCCGAGGAAGAGAAGGCTCCTCGAGCCGACGACGAGGTCGGCCGCCTTGTCGAGGGCCGCCCGGTCGAGCTTCTCCATCGTGAGCTCGAGGGCTGCGATCGCCGTCTTGAAGACCACCTGGACTGCGCCGTCCCCGCCCACCGGGGCCTCGTAGATGCGCGAGCGTGGGTCGACTGTCTCTGTCGCCAGGGCTATGCGGAAGGCCTGGTAGCCTTCGTAGCCCAGCTTCCTGACAAAGCGGAAGAGGGTCGACTCGGAGACGCCGATGCGCTCGGCCAGCTCCTCGATGCTCGGGCGCACCGCCTCGCTGGGGGAGGCGAGGATCCAGTCCGCGACGAGCCTTTCCTTTTCGCTTAGACTGCCGAGGCGGGCATGAATCTCGAAGAGGCATGAGCCTCCGTTTATGGGTTCCACGCCCTGAGTGTAGTATGAAAAAAAAAATCTTTCAATAAAAACTTATTTCAAAACATTCTTGACCAGTTGCGGATTGAGTGTGATAATTGCCCCGTCGATCCTCAAATCCCCCAAGGAGAGTCTATGCGAAAGATTCTAGCGATCCTTCTCGCTGTCATGGTCCTTTCAGTCGCCAGCGCGCAGACCAAGGAGATCCGTGTTCTCCTCGCGAACCACCCCTACGGCGACCTCCTCAAGAGCGCCATCCCCGAGTTCGAGCAGGCCTCGGGAATCAAGGTCAACGTGGAGCAGTATCAGGAAGGCCAGCTCTCCACCAAGCTCGCAACCGAGTTCGCCTCCGGTTCCTCGACGGTCGACGTCTTCATGTCCCGCCCGCTCCAGGAAGCCAAGATGTTCTACAAGAACGGCTGGTTCCAGCCCCTGTCGAGCTATGACTTCTCGGACTTCCCGAAGAGCGCCCTCGGCCTTGTGACCTTCGGCTCCAAGGTCTACGCCGTGCCCATCGTCACCGAGTGGCAGGTCCTCTACTACCGTGCCGACCTCCTCAAGAAGGCCGGTCTCGCCGTTCCCAAGACCTTCGCCGAGCTCGAAGCCGCTGCCAAGAAGCTCAACAGCGCCGACGTCGCCGGCTTCGCCTCGCGCGGCAAGGGCAACCCTGCCGTCACCCAGCTCTCCGCCTACATCTATAGCTACGGCGGCAACTATCTCGAGAAGGGCAAGGCCGCCTTTAACTCCAAGAAGGCCCTCGACGCCATCCGCTTCTATGGCAAGATGCTCGGCAACTACGGCCCCACGGGCGTGACCGCCATGTCCTGGGACAACATCATGCCCCTCTTCCAGGCCGGCAAGGTAGCCATGTGGACAGACGCCTCGGTCTTCTACGGCCAGATCGTCGATCCCGCCAAGTCCCAGGTCCCCGCCGAGAACGTCGGCATGGCCAGCCTCCCCGCGGGTCCCGCGGGCAGCAAGCCCTACTTCGTCGTCTCCTGGAGCATCGGCGTCTCCAAGAAGAGCAAGGACCAGGACTCGGCTCAGAAGTTCCTCGCCTGGGCGACCAGCAAGGAAATGGCCAAGCGCGGTCTCGCGGCCCAGATCCCCATGGCCCGCGACTCCGCCTGGGCCGACAAGGAAGTCCTCTCCAAGGTCCTGCCCTCCCTCGTCGAGACCAGGGCCCAGGCCGCGAAGAACGGCATGCCCTATGATAGGCCCTACATGAGCGCCGTCGGCGAGGCCCGCGACCGCATCGGCGAGGTCATCATCGAGTCCATCAACACCAAGGGCGCGTCTGCCAACCTCGACAAGAAGGCCGCCGACATGGTCCAGAAGGTCAACGAGCTGCTCGAGGACACCGGCGAGTACGGCGTCCAGTAACGAAGAAGGCCCTACGGGGCAGCAGAACTGACAGGGGCCCGGCGATGAGCCGGGCCCTTTCGAGGAGAGAGGATGATCAAGACAGGCTTCGTCGAGCGGAACCTCCGCCTCCTGTTCCCGCTTCCGGCGCTGATCTTCGTCGTCGTGATGATGCTCTTCCCGGTTATCTACACGCTCTTCCTGAGCTTCACCAACTGGAACCTCACCTCGGGCATGCCCCTGCGCATCGTGGGCCTGCAGAGCTACTACCGCATCTTCACCGAACCCCGCTTCCTGGCTGCTTTCGGGCGGACCTTCGCCTTCACCGGCGCGGCCGTCGTCACCGAGACCATCCTCGGCATCGCCGTGGCCCTCATCCTCAACCGGGAATTCCTGGGCAAGGGCCTGGTGAAGCTCTTCCTCCTCCTTCCCCTGGTTGCGACCCCCGTCGCGGTGGGCATCGTCTTCAACCTCTTCTACGATCCCACGATCGGCCTCGCCAACTACGCCCTGAGCCTGGCCGGTTTTCCCAGGAGCGGCTGGGTCTCGAACACCGCGACCGTCCTGCCTTCTCTGGTCCTCGTCGATGTCTGGCAGTGGACGCCGATGATCGCACTCATCGTCCTCGCCGGCCTCGCGGGCCTTTCGAGCGAGCCCTACGAGTCAGCCCGCGTGGACGGGGCCTCCGAGCTCCAGATCCTGTGGCGCATAACGCTTCCGATGGTGATGCCCACCATCTTCACGGCGATGATCCTGCGCACGATCGACGCCCTCAAGACCTTCGACATCATCTTCGCGATGACGGGCGGCGGTCCGGGCTACTCCTCAGAGACCCTCAACATACTCGGTTACAAGTACAGCTTTGAATATTTCAGGATGGGCCAGTCCTCGGTGATACTGGTCGCCCTGTTCGCGGTCGTCCTCGCCTGCAGCCTCGGCATCATGAAGCTGCGCGGCCGGGCCGAGGCATAAGGAGGACGCCATGAGAAAAAAAGCCGCCTTCAGCGTCCTCTTCTACATCCTCATTCTCGGAGTCTCCCTGGTACTCCTGTTCCCCTTCTTCTGGATGCTCGCCTCGTCCTTCAAGACCCAGGTCGACATCATCTCCTGGCCGCCCAAGATCCTCTTTAACCCCACCATGGCCAACTACGAGCGGGTCTTCGGGGAGCAGGACTTCCTCCGCTACTTCTACAACTCGGCCGTGGTCGGAGTCTCCGCCGTCGCCGTGGGACTCCTCCTGGGGCTGCCGGCGGCCTACTCCATCGCCCGCTTCGGCCAGAAGCGCCTCTCGGTCTTCATCCTCGTGGCCCGGCTAATGCCAGGCATCTCCTTCCTCATGCCCTGGTACATCATCTTCTCACGCCTCCACCTCATGGACAGCTACGTCGCCCTCATCCTCTCGCACATCCTCATCGCCCTGCCCCTCGTGGTCTGGATCATGTCCAGCTACTTCGAGACCGTCCCGCAGGAGATGGAGGAGTCTGCGATGGTGGACGGGGCCACGCGCCAGAGGGCCTTTCTGTCCATCATCCTCCCCCTCTCGGGCCCGGGCATCGTGACAGCGACGACCCTGTCCTTCATCTTCTCCTGGAACAACTTTATGTTCTCCCAGGTCCTGAGCATGCAGAAGACCAAGACCCTGCCGATCGCCATCTACAACTTCGTCTCCTATGCCGAGGTCGACTGGGGCGCGGTCATGGCAGTCGCGGTGTCGATCATGATGCCGGCGATCATCATCACGATGATCTTCCAGCGTTATGTGGTGAAAGGCCTGACCATGGGTGCGGTGAAGGGCTAGGCAGGGGGCCGCCCTGTGGAGCTCTGTCCCGCGTTGGGCTGTCCCGAGGGCGGCGGCCACTGGATCGCCGCCGCGGCATTGAGTACATTTAGGTTCTCATGCCACGCCATACCGCAAAGTCCACCGAGTTCCGCTCGGGCGAGGAAGTCTCCTACGACCTGCGCAGCCCGGGCCACTGGATCTTCTCCCACCTCATGCGCTACCCCCACCTGCCACTGTTCGCCTTCCTTTGCTCGATAGGAAGCAACTTCGGCTACTCGGGCATCCAGGTTCTCATTGGGCGGGGCTTCGACATCCTCACGAAGACCAATTGGGTCCTGTCCCAGCTCCTGGGCGTGGCCGTCCTCATCTCCGCCGCCGCGGCGCTCCAGGCCTTCACCAATGTCGGCAGGAACCTGAGCTTCGAGTTCCTGGCCCAGCGCATCGAGCGCGACGCCAGGGCCGAGCTCTACTCGAGCCTCCTGGGCAAGAGCCAGACCTTCCACTCGCGGCAGAAGGTGGGAGACATCATGGCGAGGGCCACCAACGACGTGCACTGGCTCAACCTCATGTTCTCCCCGGGGGTCATGCTCATCCTCGACTCCGTGCTCACGGTGGCGGTACCCATGGTGATGGTGGCCTTCATCGACCCCCGCCTCCTCCTCGTGCCCTCGCTCTTCGTCGTGGCCCTTGTCCTGACGGTCTGGAACTACAACTACCGCCTCAATCCCGCGACCGACGAGCAGCGCTCGAAGTTCGGGGAGCTCAACGGGACCCTGGCCGACGCCCTCGAGGGGATAGAGACGGTGAAGGCCAACCTCGGGGAGGGCCGTGAGCGGGCCTCCTTCGTGAGAGGGGCGGCGAAGCTCCGCGACCTGTACATCCGCATCACCAGGATCGAGGGGCGCTACTGGCCGCTCCTCGTCTTCGCCGTCGCCTGGGGCCTTGGTTTCTTCCACGCCCTCCTCTTGTGGCGCTCCGGGGCGATCAGCCTGGGCCAGGTCGTCGGCTACATGCTCCTTTACAACGCCTTCCGCTTCGCGACCTTCATCTCCATCTGGTCCTTCAACCTCTTCCAGATGGGTCTCTCGAGCGCCCAACGCGTGCTTGAGACCATACTCGCCCACACAGACCTCGACGAGAACCCGAAAGGGCTCTCGAGGCGCATCGAGGGCAGGGTCGAGTTCCGCGACGTCTCCTTCTCCTTCTGCGGCTCGAGGGGCTGCGAGGGCGGGGCCGGCTCGGCAGCCGTGCTCAAGGGAGTCTCCTTCGTCGCGGAACCGGGGGAGACGGTCGCCATCGTGGGCAGGACGGGCTCGGGGAAGACAAGCCTCGTGCGGCTCGTGAACAGGATCTTCGACGTCGACTCAGGGTCGGTCCTTGTCGACGGGGCAGACGTAAGGGAGTGGAACCTCGAGAGCCTGCGCGCCCAGATCGCCATCATCGAGCAGGACGTCTTCCTGTTCTCCCGCAGCATACGGGAGAACATCGCCTTCGGGGCCGAAGGCGCGGAAGCGGCCGACATCGAGACGGCCGCCCGGGAGGCCCAGGCCCACGAGTTCGTCTCGGGCTTCGAGAAGGGCTACGACACCGAGGTGGGCGAGCGGGGTGTCACCCTCTCCGGCGGGCAGAAACAGAGGCTCGCGATAGCGCGGGCTTTCCTCGTCGATCCCAGGATCCTCATCCTGGACGATTCGACCTCGGCGGTCGATTCCCGCACCGAGGACGAGATACAGAAGGCCATGCGCCGGGCGAGCGCCGGGCGGACGACCTTCCTCATCACCCACCGCCTGTCCCAGATCCGCTGGGCCGACAAGATCCTCCTCCTCGAGCGCGGGGGAATCTCCGACCAGGGCACGCACGCGCAGCTCCTCGAACGCAGCGAGGACTACCGCAGGCTCTTCGCGAGGACATGACAATGGGCTTTGTGATGGACGGCCTCGAGTCAGAGGCCTACGACAGGAAATACTCGGACCGACAGCTCTTGACCCGGATCGGGTCATACTTCCGCCCCTTCCGGCGGCGGATCGCCCTGGTGGGCTGCGTCCTCGCGGCCGCGTCCCTTTCGGAGTTCGCGGCCCAGGTCGTCGTCGCGAAGTCCCTCGACACCGCGGCGAAGCGGCCCGAGGTCTGGGTCTTCGGCCTCATCGCCGCCGCCGTCGTGGCCTTTGGCGCGGCCGAGTGGCTCTTCAACTACCTTCGCTACTTCCTCTCGGGGAAGATCGTCGGCGACACTATCTTCCGCCTTCGCAGCGACGCCTTCGCGCGGGCGGTCGAGCACGACCTCTCCTTCTACGACGAGTTCTCCTCGGGCAAGGTGGTGAGCAGGGTCACGACCGACAGCGAGGACTTCGCGAATGTCGTGGGCCTCGTCGTCGACTTCTTCTCCCAGCTCATCCTCGTCTCGGTATTCCTGGTCTACCTCTTCCACCTGAGCCCCCTGCTCACCCTAATCCTCCTGGCCATGGCTCCGCTGGCCGTCGCCATCGCCCTGTCCTTCAGGAGGATCGCCCGCTTCGTCACCCTGAACGCGAAACGCGTGACCGCTGAGGTGAACTCCCAGATCCAGGAATCGGTCGCTGGCATCGGCGTCGCCAAGGGCTTCCGCCGGGAGAAGGCCCTGTGGAAGAGCTTCAAGGACAACAACCGCCTCGCCTACCGCTTCGGCCTGAGAAGGGGCATAGTCCTCCAGCTGATCTTTCCGGCGATAGCCCTCGCATCGGGCCTGGGCAACGGCATCGTCGCCTACTCGGGCGGCCTGCTGGCCCGCTCGGGCACCCTCACCATGGGAGAGTGGTTCCTCTTCATGCAGGCCGTGGGCTTCTTCTGGTGGCCCCTGCTCAACATCGCCTCCTTTTGGAGCCAGCTCCAGGACGGGCTCTCGGCCGCCGAGCGGGTATTCTCCCTCATAGACCGCGAGCCCAAGGTGAGGCAGACGGACTCCTACAGCCCGGCGAGGATCGAGGGCGAGGTCGAGTTCGCTCACCTGGGCTTTTCGTATTCGAGCAAGGAGTCCGTCTTCGAGGACTTCTCCCTGCGAATAGCCGCGGGGGAGAAGCTCGCCATCGTGGGAAGGACGGGGGCGGGCAAATCCTCGATCGTGAAGCTTCTCATGCGCTTCTACGAGTTCCAGACAGGGGAGCTCCTCGTCGACGGCCGCGACATCCGCGGCTACTCCCTGGACTCCCTGCGGGGCGCGGTGGGCCTCGTGTCCCAGGATCCCTTCCTCTTCCCAGGCACGGTCGCTGACAACATACGCTACGCGAATCCCGGGGCCAGCGACGCCGAAGTCGAGGCGGCTGCCCGCTCCCTTGGCCGGGGGGACTGGGTAGACGACCTCCCCGCGGGCCTCGCGACAGTAACCGGGCACCGAGGCTCATCGCTTTCCATGGGCCAGCGCCAGCTGGTCGTCCTTGCCCGGGTCCTGCTTAAGGACCCGCGGATCTTCGTCCTTGACGAGGCCACCTCGAGCGTCGACCCCTTCACCGAGGCCCAGATCCAGGAGGGCCTTGAGTCGGTGATGTCCTCCAGGACGGCCATCGTCATTGCCCACCGCCTCTCCACCGTCCGTTTCGCCGATAGGATCGTGGTCATCGAGAAGGGGAGGATAGTCGAGGAGGGGGCCCACCAGGTCCTCCTCTCAAGGGGAGGGGAGTACGCCACCCTCTACGACACCTATTTCAGGCACCAGAGCATCGAGTACATCGAGGCTTCGCGACGGTAGTCGCGCTCAGGGCGCCAGCGGGCAAGAAAAACAAACCGCAGAGACGCCCAGGCTTCCGATTTCATTCCACGAACAGCGGCCTGAGGTGGCGCTCCCAGAGGTTGGCGGTCACGTTGCGCGACACCGAATCGCGGTGCGCCTCGAGGGCCTCGAGGTAGCGCGGACCCATCTCGGCGGCGACCTTGTAGCCGACATGGAGGAGCTGGCGCAGGTGCTTGTTGAAGCGCTTCTCGCTCTGGACATGGCGCAGGGCCGCCGCGTAGGCGGCGCCGTCCCAGGCTTTGACCTCGGCGGGGGAGGGCAGGCGGGAGCGGTCGATGTCGATCACTGAGGCGTAGGGCGCGGCGAGCTCGTCGTAGCGGGCGTAGGCGGAGTCGTAGACCTCCTTGGCTATGGCGAGTCCCTCTCCGCCGCCTTCGGCGAGGCCGACGAGCTCCTCGAGCCAGGTCGTGCCAGCGGTCTTGAGATGGAGGCCGGCCCCGAGACGCCTCACTATCTCGGCGATGCCGCCGTAGATGCTGAACTTGTCGCTGCCCGAGTGGACCGAGAGCTTGAGGCTCGGGGGCAGGCCGAAGGCCTTGGCCGACCAGGTCGCGACGCGTACGTCGGCCTCGAACTCGGCGAGGAAGGCCTTCGTGTCGCCCACGTAGTCGACGCCCTTGTTGAAGCGGCCTGAGAATTTGGGGGCGATGGTCTGGACGCTCACCCCCTCGTCGGCCAGGGCGGCGAGGATCACCAGGAGCTCGGCGGGGCTCTGGGGCGTCTCGGTCTCGTCCATCGAGACCTCGGCGACAAAGGCGGCTCCCTTCTTTAGCTCCACGATGCGGCGGTAGACCTTGGCGGCCTCTGCCACGGCCCCGAGGTAACGGCTCGCCGCGGCCTTCAAGCCCGCCTCGTCGAGCTTCGTGGGGAGGTCCTTCGCCGATACCAGGCCCCTGTGTCTCGAGGCGAAGGCCCTCACGGCTTCCGGAGCGGCGCTCTTGCCGATGAAATCGGCGACGTCGATCGTGAAGAAGTCGCAGTGCGGGGCGTAGCGGTCCACCGAGCCGAGGCCGATGTGGTCGGCGTCGACGTAGTAGGCGCCCTTCCAGTTCGAGGCCTTGACCGCCGCGTCGGCGGCGGCGCGTTGGTCGGCAGGTCCCGTGCCGATGATCAGGTGCTCCCGGTTGCTCTTGTTCCACACGATGGCAGCCGAGACTCCCGCCTCGCGGGCCCTGGCGAAGGCGGCGATCTGGGCCACGCCCTCCCTGCCAAAACGATCTCCCGTACCGATCGAGAAGCGTTCGATCAACTTCATGGTTTTCCGTCCTTTCGCGCCTGCCATCCATGGCTTTCCGCGCCTCTGTGCCGCATTCTATACCGCAAACCGAAAGGATGGAAGGAAGATTCAGGCACCCGAAAACTTTTTTCTTGCCGCGGCCCAGGCCGTCCTGTCCCCCGGTCCCTTTGGGCCTGGCTCGCCGGCAGCGATGAGGCTGTGGAGGAGCACGCTGCTGCCGTCGATGAGGATGTCCTTCCCCGCCTCGGCCTTGAGCCTCCTCACCTCGGTGATTACGTCACCGCCGATGAGGACCGAGTTGCGCCAAGCCGCGGCCAAGCGCAGGCTCTTCGACACGACGTTCCTCGTCGACGAGTTCAAGCTCCACGTGTACCCCCTTGTCCTCGGGCGTGGTCTACCAGGAGTACAAGGTCGCGGCCAAGGGCTGAGGGCGCGCCAATACGGGGCGGCCTTCGTCAGTATGTTAATGCTATGAGCCGACCTTTCGCAGCTGTCTTGCCCCTCCTCCTTTTTTCCCTCGCTGGGACGTGGCTCGTCGGGGATCCGCCGTCCAGGCTAGCCCTCGTCCAGACGATCGAGCTGCCCGGCGTGCGGGGCAGGATCGACCACGTGGACATCGACATCGATGGCCACAGGCTCTTCGTCGGGGCACTCGAGAACGATTCGCTCGAGGTGATCGACCTCGCGGCGGGCAGGGTGCAGAGGAGCCTCGGCTCCCTTGGCGGACCCCAGGGCCTCGCCTTTGTCCCCGCCGTCCATGCCCTGTTCGTCGCATGCCGCGACACAGGCGAGCTCATCGAGCTCGAGGACAGCGGATTCCGCGTGGTGAGGCGATTCCCCTTCGGCGACGAGGCCGACAACCTACACTATCTCAGGCTGCCCGGGCTCCTCGTCCTTGGCTACGGCAGCGGGGGCCTCGCCGTCATCGACCCCGTGGTGGGCAAGGTCGTTTCGAACACCAGGCTCCCTGGCCATCCCGAGGGGCTTCAGGGCGAGGAGGAGGGCACACGGGTGTTCGTGAACGTCCCCACCGCGAACCGCCTCTTCGAGCTCTCGAGGCTCGATGCCGCGGTCCTGCGTTCATGGCCGATGAGCGGCCTTTATTCGAGCTTCCCCCTCGCCCTCGATGAGGAGCGACACCGGATCGCCTACTACAGCCATGTCCCGTCCGAGATCACTCTCTTCGACACCGAGGCCGGCAAGGCGATTTCCCGCAAGGCCGCCCCGGCCGATGTCGACGATCTCTACTTCGGTCCCAGGCCCGACGAGCTCATACTCATCGCGGGCGCGGGCAGGGTCGAGCTGTGGCGGATCGGCGCGGCGGGCGCGATGGAAAGGGTCGATACCGCGGCCACCGGTCCGGGCGCGCGGACCGGCCTCTTCGTGCCGGCCCTCGCGCGGCTCTTCGTCGCTGTCCCCGCAAGGGAAGGCAGGGACGCGCGGATACTGGTGTTCGACCTGGGAGGACGAGATGGGCGATGAGTCGCGGCCGGCCGCGCCCAAGGCGGACGAGGGCCGGGTCCGGAGCCATACACGGCTCCTGCGGCTCATCGGGTATTTCCTCAAGCTTGGGACTATCGGATTCGGCGGCCCTGTCGCCCTTGTCGGCCACATGCACCGCGACCTCGTCGAGGGCCGCAAGTGGATAGCCGAGGACGAGTATCGGCTTGCCCTCGCCCAGATCATGCCCGGCCCACTGGCTGCCCAGACGGCCATCGGCGTCTGCTACTTCGACTCGGGTCTGGCCGGCGCGAACCTCGGGGGCATAGCCTTCGTCCTGCCTTCGTTCTTCATAGTCGTGGCGATCTCGGTCCTCTACGTGGCCTTCGGCGGCTCGTGGTGGATGCAGTCGCTGTTCTACGGGATCGGCGCCGCGATCATCGCGATAGTGGCCATCGCCGCGCTCAAGCTCTCGAGGTCGACGAACAGGCGCGATCCCCTCTCCTGGGGGATCTTCGCCGTCCTCATGGCCACGACCTACTTCACGAGGACCGAGCTCGCCTGGGTCTTCATCGTCGCAGGGCTCGTGGTCCTCCTGGTCAGGGCCCCACCGCCCTGGCTCCGCGGACAGCCACGCCCGCTCGCGGTATCGCCGGTCTCTGCAGCGATCGGGGTGACGGCCCTTGCCACCCCCCTCGTCGCCGGGTCGAGCCTCCTGACCCTCTTCCTTTTCTTTATCAAGGCCGGAGCCTTCGTCTTCGGCAGCGGCCTGGCCATCGTTCCCTTCCTGCATCAGGGCGTCGTCGAGCAGTACCATTGGCTCAGCGAAAGCAGTTCCTCGACGCCGTCGCCGTGGCGATGATTACGCCGGGGCCGGTCGTCATCACCGTGGTCTTCATTGGCTACATCGTGGCCCAGCTCCCGGGCGCCCTCGTCTCCGCTGTCGGCATCTTCCTGCCCGTCTGCCTTTTCACGATCTTCCCCGCGGCCTGGTTCAGGAGGCATCGCGATGACCCGCACCTGAAGGCCTTCGTCCAGGGCGTGACCGCCGCCGCGACGGGCGCGATAGCGGGGGCCGTGGTCATCCTCGGGGAGAAGGCTATCTCGGACATACCCACGGCCGCGATCGCCCTCTCGAGCCTCGCGATCCTTTGGTTCACCAAGCTGCCCGAGCCGCTGCTCGTCCTCCTCGCAGGCGCGATAGGAGTGGGGTTGTGGCTCATTGGCGGGAATGCGGCCTGAGGCCGCGGTCGCCCCCCTCCGAATTCTCACCATCCACAGCCCCCCTTCATCCTAGGTTCACACAAGCCGGTTAGCATGACCCCCAGCTCGCAACGGGGGTAGCGCATGAAACTCGGATCCAGAACTCTTTCCCTCCTCACCCTGGCCGGCCTGATACTATTGGTGCCCGGCGGCGTCTCCGCCCAAGGCGGCGCCTCGGCACAAAGCGGCAGCGCCTCGGCCCAAGCCAGCGGAACCAAGCCCGCCTCGGATATCGGCATCGTGATCAAGAAGAACGCCATCACTTCCGTCGCGAGCTTCATCCCCTACAAGGTCCAGGGCCGCGACATGGAGATCATCGCGGTCAGGGCATCAGACGGGACCATCAGGACTGCACTGAACACCTGCCAGGTCTGCTACCAGTCGGGCAGGGGCTACTACAAACAGGTCGGCGACGTATTCGTATGCCAGAACTGCGGCAACCGCTTCAGGATTGATCAGGTCGAGAAGATCAAGGGCGGATGCAATCCGGTGCCCGTCCTCGAGGGGGACAAGACCGATCTCGGCGAGACGATCGGGATCTCGAAGGCCTATCTCGAGGGCGTCGCGCCCTACTTCGCGTACTGGAAGAAGAGGGGCTAGGCTGGGGTGGGGATGGCAGGGAGGGTCACGACGAAGGAGGAGCCGCCGAGCGGCGAGTCCTCGATCCCGATGCTCCCGCCGTGGGCCTTGACGATCTCGAAGCCTATCGAGAGGCCAAGGCCCCTGCCTCCCGAGTCTTGGGCCCGGGACTTGTCCATGCGGTAGAAGCGCTCGAAGACCTTTTCCCTCTCGGGCTCGGGGATGCCCGGGCCCGAGTCCTCGATGGCGACTCGGACCGAAGGGCCAGCGCGGCGGGCTGTGCAGAGCACCTTGCCCCCCTTGGGGCTGTACTTGATGGCGTTCCCGATCAGGTTATAGAGGACCTCGTCGAAGCGCAGGACATCGACCCGCGCTCGGGCCCCATCAGTATCCGGGCGCCCGACCTCGATGCAGATCCCCTTCTCCCCCGCCGAGGGGCCGAAGAGGCTCGCCGCCTTCTCGAGGGCGGGGATGAGCTCGACCTCGTCGAGGGACAGCTTCAGCTCGCCCGAGTCGATGAGCTCGAGCTCGTGGAGCATGTCGATGAGCCGCGAGAGCCGCAGGGTCTCGTCGTGGACGCTCTTGATCATGTCCATGTCGAGGGGGTGGACCCCGTCGATCACGCCCTCGAGGAGGCCACGGATGAGGGTGACCCGGGTCCGCCGCTCGTGGGCCGAGTCGGCGATGATCCTCCGCTTGGCCTCGTCGAGCCGCTTCAGCTCCTCCGTCATCGCGTTGAAGGAGGCTGAGAGGCTCGCCACCTCGTCCCTCCCGCTGACCGGCACCATCACCGCGAGCTCGCCCGCGGCTATCCTCCGCGCAGCCCCGTCGAGGAGGGCCAGGGGCCTCGTGATCTGGATGGACAGGCCGAGGCCGAGGAGGGCGGCCAGGGCGGCCGAGACGAGGATCGCGATCGACAGGGTCTTCATGAGCTTGGCGAGGAAGAGCTCGTTGGCCCCGGGGATGCACCTCGCCCAGGGCGTCCCGATCATGGCCGACTTCAGACGCATCGGCACAGTCCTCGTCGGCTCCATGGTCGACTCGACCTTCAGGGGCTGGGGGGGCCTGCAGACCTTCCTCTCCGAGATGCCGTCCTACGTCTTCGCCAAGCTCGACGAGAAGATCAAGGGCGAGGCGAGCTTCTCCCCCGCCGCGGCCCACACCTTCTCCACGATCAGCGCCCTCCTGTCGGACCGGATCGCCGTCGCCGACGGCGAGGGCCACATCGTGGCCGACACCTCGGGCAAGCTCCTCGGCACCACCCATCCGGCCATATGCTCGGCGTAGTACTCGGCGAGGATCCCGGCGTAGACCTTGGCCTTCTCCGCGTCGCCCGTAAATGCATAGCTGCGCAGCTGGGTCTCGGCGGCCCGCCTGACTAGCATGAAGGTCATGAGGCCCCCCGCGCCGATGACGAGGGCGAAGAACACGAGGAGGCGCCACCTGATGCTCACGCGATGCGCTCGATGAACTTGTAGCCGATGCCGCGCACCGTCCCGATGTACTGGGGCATCTCGGTGTCGTCGCCCAGGGCCTTGCGGAGGTTCTTGATGTGCACGTCGAGGGTCCGCTCGTAGCCCTCGTAGTCAATGCCGGCGGCGCCCTCGAGGATCTCGATTCGGGAGTAGACCCTCCCGGGCTGTCGCATGAGGAAGGCGAGGATGTTGAACTGGATGGCCGTGAGCTCGATCTTTCGGCCGGCCCTGCACACCGAGCGCTTCGCCGTGTCGACCTCCAGGTCGCCGTGGCTCATGACCTGGCCCTTGTCCGGGCCCTCGGTCTGGGCCAGGAGGGCAGTGGCCCTCCGCATGACGGCCTTCACTCGCGACATGAGCTCCCTCGGGCTGAAGGGCTTGGTGACGTAGTCGTCGCCGCCGAGCTCGAGCCCGAGGATCTTGTCGATCTCCTCGGCCCTGGCGCTCAGGAAGATGATGGGCGCGTTCGAGGTCCTGCGGATCTCGCGCGCGACCTCGAGCCCGTCTTTGCCCGGCATGTTGATGTCGAGGATGACGCAGGCTGGGGTCCTGGAGGCGAAGGCCGAGAGCGCCTCGTCCCCGCTGTAGGCGAGGACGGGCTCGTAGCCCGAGGCCGCGAGATAGCTGCCCACCAGCTTCGCGATCTTCTCCTCATCGTCGACAACAAGCACTCTAGGCTGCACAGGATCCTCCCATGTGCTCATGATAGCCCGCAAATGGGCTCCGGTGGGAGTAGGCGATGCAAGCCTAGCGTGGGCGCCGCAGCTCCTCCATCCTCCGCCTCATGTACTCCGTCTCGAGGGCACCGCTCCTCTTCCCGTCTATCGTGTAGACACGGCAGGACCAGCTCGTCGTCGCGGGCGGGCGACCTGTCACGAGGTCAAGCCCATCGACCAGGATGCTCGGCGAACCCTGGAAGCGCAGGGCCTCGGCCTGCTCGGGTGTCGGCACCTCGACTACCGCAAGCTCGTCCTCGCTGAAGACATCCTCGTCGACAAGGCGTCTCAGGTTCTCCAGGGTCACTAGCGAATTGGGGCAGCCCTCGAAATACTGGAACTCGATCATCTTCATGCCTGCTCAGCGGGCGGTCCTGATGATCCCGAGGCCGTCCTCCTCCCAGGCGATCATGCCTCCCTCGAGATCGAGGACGTCCGTGTATCCCAGACGCACGAGCTCCTTGGCCGCGATGGCTGACGTGCGTCCGCTTCTGCAGTACACCACGATCTTCGCGTGTTTGTCGACGGGATATCTCGGGAGGAGCTGCGCGGTCTTGTCATAGGGGATGAAGGCGTCGGTCTGGGCGATCTCCCCTTCGTAGGGGATGTGGACGTTCACGAGATAGAAGTCCTTGGCCTTGAGCATGCCCTGCAGGGTCTGGGGCCCTATCCTGCGCACTTCGGCCGGGGGGCTCGCGCCCGCCTGCTCCAGGGCCGCCACTGCGATGAGACCGACCACCAGCAAGGTCGCCACCCGGATCCTAACTCCGCTCATTTCCCCGCCTCCCGATCATGAGACACTTCTGAGTATGGAATAGCATGGTAGTGTGAAGGCGACATGAATGCCCTCTGTTTTTCCGTCGCGGCACAAGCGGCATTGTGCAGTTACCATGAACAGCAGCTGTCTTTGCCGAGAATCGGAGTATTCGAAGTACCTACGACCTTGTCGGTCTTCCGAGCCTTCTATAGACTTACGCATGTCAAATGCGCCCCAAGGAGTCCCTCATGCATTCTCGTCTCGGTAGATTCCGGAACAAGCTAGGGTTTCGAATCGCGGCATTTGCCGCAGCCGGAACCCTGCTTGCATACGCGTTTGCGCTCGCATATATCGGCGTGAGCATACGGGGCTCCTCAAGCGAGGCGGCCTTTCGGGAAGCCCAGGGCCTCGCTGCGGCCCAGGCGGCAGCAGCCTCGGTGGAATTCGTGAACGTCAGGGCGACGATAGGCGAACTCGCCCATATTGTCTCCATGTATGAAATGCTCCCCCGCGCGACCATTCATCAGCTCATAGATGGCATGCTGAAGTCGACGGTGGAGAAGGAACCCAAGTTCATCAATGCCTGGGCGGTCTTCGCAGCGGGCAGCATCGACGCAAGGGCGGCGTCCCGGTTCGCGTGGCACAGGATGGGAGACCAACTGATCGCGAAGGACTACCCCTCGGAAAAGAGCGACGCAATCCTCGGCATGGTGAGCGAAACAAAAGCGGTCTGGGTCTCCGAGCCGTATGACGTCTCGGAGCTCACCGACTCCATGAGCATGAAGGGCACGAGCGGAGAGCTTGCGACAAGCATCGCGGCTCCCATCGTTGACACTGGCGGCAAGGTCGTGGGCGTCGTCGGCGCCGACTTCAATCTCGCCGGGCTGCAGGACCGGATCGGGAAGGCGGGCTTTTTCGACAACGGGTTTGGGGAGCTGTTGTCGAATGGGGCCATGATCGTGACCGCGAAGGACGATAAACGCATCGGAGCCATGGCCCACGAGCTAGAGGATGATTCCGGCGCGGCGATAAAGGCGGCGATAGCCGATGGCAAGCCGATGGGCCTTGTGTCCAAGGGCGATGAACATGGAGCCAGCGCCTTCAAGTACCTGACGCCTGTGGATACCGGCGTACCGGGCAAATCGTGGAGCTATCTGATCGTGATCCCCTACGCCGAGGTCATGGCCAAGGTCGTGAAGCTGGTCTCCATGACCCTCGCGATCGGCTTCATCTCGTTCATCGTGGCGACGATCGCCATCGGAGCCATGATATCGAGGATGATCCTCCCCCTGACGGCCACTGTTGGGGCTCTCAAGGAGATCTCGGAGGCCGGAGGCGACCTGACGCGGCGGATACGGACCGATCGGCGGGATGAACTCGGCCTCCTCGCCGAGCACTTCAACAGGTTCAGCGAATCCCTCGCCCACCGCATCGGCGCGATCGTGGCCTCGGCCGAATCATTGTCGCGGACGGGCGAGGAGCTGAAGACGAGCATGACGACGGTCGCGAGCGCGGTCACCGAGATCGTGGCCAACGTACAGGAGATGAAGGAAGGCGCAAACCGACAATCCGCCAGCATCCAGCGCTCCTCGGGCTCGACCTCGCTCATCCTCGAGAGGATCGAGAAGCTCGAGGGCCTGGTGGCCCGCCAATCGGTGAGCGTCTCCCAGTCCTCAGCCGCCGTCGAGGAGATCCTGGCCAACATCGGGTCAATGGCCCACAACGCCGAGGTGGCCGGCGACCAGTACGCGAATCTGGTCGCGGCATCGGACGGCGGGACCTCCGTCATCTCCGAGGTGAGCCAGACGGCTCATGAAATCGAGACCCAGTCCGCCGCCCTGCAGGAGGCGAACACCATCATCGCCGAGATCGCCTCAAAGACGAATCTGCTGGCCATGAACGCGGCGATTGAGGCCGCCCATGCGGGTGACTACGGCAAGGGTTTCGCCGTGGTTGCCGACGAGATCCGCAACCTCGCGGAGAACTCGGCTGACCAGTCGCGGAGCATCGGCGACAACCTCAAGACCATCCAGAGCTCCATAAACAGGGTCGTGGCCGCCTCCACGAGGGCAGAGGCGGCTTTCGCCGACATCAGGGGGATGATCACCAGCCTCTACACCCTGCAGGAGGAGCAGAAGCAGGCCCTCGTGGAACAGCGGGGCGGATCGGCATCCACCATGGAGGCCTTGGCCTCGATCAGGGAGGCCACGGCCGAGGTCGGCACGTCAACGACCCACATGAGGGAGGCCTGCTCGAACTTGGCCGGCGAGATGAGATCAGTCGCCATGGCGAGCCAGGAGTTCATGGATGGCGTGGGTGAGATAGCCAAGGGCGCCGCCGACATCGACGCTTCGATAGTCCTTGTGGCCAGTCTGGCAGGAAGGAACAGCGACAACATCGCCAAGGTCGCCGAGGTGGCCGGCACTTTCAAGATAGCATGAGCCTGGCCGCGAAAGCCGGAGCAGGAAAGAGGGGGAAGAATCTCCTTCTGAGCTACTCCATCCTCATGCTCTTGGTTGTCGCCCTCGCGGCTGCGGTGCTTGGCCTCGTCCTGACCAGCATCGTTCGGGGTCATCTCATCCGGATGCATGCCTCCCTGTATGCCGATAGCCTGACCACGGCGTTCAGCGCCGCCCTGCCACGGGAATCGAAGGAGGAGCTGGCTCGGGCGAAGGATGTCCTGGGCAGGGACGGTCTTCTTCTCCACGTCAAGGCCATGTCGATCTGGAGCCCGTCGGGAGCCCTGCTCATAGACGACTCTCCGGCATTTCTGGGAACCGAACAGAGGACCCTGCTCAATGACGCGCTCGCGGGAAGGCTTCGTTTCGCCTATGTGAATGCCAAGGTGCGGGGCGGGACCGATCCCCCGCGCGGCGATCTCGTCTTCTACCTCCCCGTCAGGGATCACTGGAGACTCGTGGTTGGCGCCGTAGGCATCATCGAATCCGATGAGGGCCTCGCCGACGATCTTGCCCTTGCGGCACGGGCGATCGCGCTCTCGGTATCCCTGGCGGGTGTCGCGATCTATGCTGCGCTGTTCATGCTGTATTTCTCATCCTACCGCCGCCAGGCTGGCTATTCGATGAGGCTCGAGAAAAGCAAGGACAGCATCATATTCGCGATGTCGAGCCTCTCCAGCCTCCGAGATCAGGAGACCGGGGGCCACCTCGAACGCTGCAGGGAATACGTCCGCGTCCTGGCCCTCGGGCTGCACGCGAGCCGTCAGTTCCGCCGCTATGTCGACGCGGACTATGTCGAGGCCGTGGCCGCCATCGCGCCGCTGCACGACATAGGAAAGGTCGGCATCGATGACGCGATCCTGCGCAAGCCAGACAGGCTTACGCCACAGGAGTACGAGGTGATGAAGACCCACTCCTCGCTCGGGGCCTCCATCCTGGAGACCGCGAGGGAGCGGCTGCCACTGGAATCGGATCTCGACCTCGCGATAGAGCTTACCCGGCATCACCATGAGCGCTGGGACGGAAAGGGCTATCCCGACGGACTGGCGGGAGAAGCCATCCCGCTTTCGGCCCGGATCATGGCCATCGCCGATGTGTACGATGCCCTGCGGTCGGAGCGCTACTACAAGAAGGCCTACAGTCATGAGGAAGCCCTCAGGATCATCGCCGAAGGCTCGGGATCGCAGTTCGATCCGCGGCTGGTCGCCATCGCGACGGACTGCGGAGCGAAGCTGGAGAGGATATTCGGTGAGCTCCCGTGAATCCATCATCCCGCCGACCCGGCTCGCGGACTGGAGAAACAGCTTCGGCGCGAGACTGTCCCTAGTGTTCGCGATCGTCGCGCTCTCCTCGGTGGCTTCGCTCTTGATGCTCAGGTCCATCGTCGCCTCGCTGCATACGGCCCTGTACTCCGCCGTGGATACCCTTGAGGTAGTGCATGCCTCCGAGAACTTCCACTCCCGACTGCACTTCCTGCTTGTGGCGGCGAACACCAAGGACCAGGACGTCAAACGGAGCAAGGCCCCGGACTACGTGCAGGCTCGGCGTGACGCCGTCACCGCATTCGAGACCCTCCAGAAGGCGCTCGGCTCCGGCATCGATCTGGATCACCACGTCGAGGCTGGCTCGGATTCCGGCCTTCTGCCCGGGATGACCGAATCGCTGGCGGCCTTCCTGAAGGAAGCCGACGGGGCCCGCGAAGGGGGGATCTCCTCGGCCGACCACTACCGAAGGGCAAGGGAGGTCTTCGACACGATCTTCTCGTGTCAGCTGGAGATCGTCCACGAGCGACATGAGACCCGCCTGGCCTCGATCAAGGCCACAGCCCATTCGATGTCAAATAGGGCAGACCGGATCTTCTACGTACCGGTGGGCATCATACTCCTGTCCGTCCTCATCGCCGTCATCTTCTCGCACAAGGTCCTGGCCAGGGACTTCCGCATGGCCGAGGAGGGGGCGACGGTTGACGGCCTCACGGGCGCGAAGAACCGCAGGTATCTGGAAGGGCCGGCCATTCAGATGGTAAAGGCGATGATCGACGCATCCATGCCCTTCTCCCTGGCCCTCTGCGACATCGACCATTTCAAGGCCCTCAACGACCGCCATGGCCATCAGGCCGGGGACCTCGCCCTCGTTTCGATCGCGAAGACCATGATCGATGGGTTGAGGAACAACGACATCGTCATCAGGTTCGGGGGAGAGGAGTTCCTCATCATCCTCCCCGGCACGGGAAAGGCCTCCGTCGTGGGCACCATCGAAGGGCTCAGGGCTGGTATCGCCTCGCTGAGGATCCCTCTGGACGGCGATCAGTCCATCGGCATGACAGCCAGTTTCGGGATCGCCTCATTCCCCGATGACTCCCACCAGAGCTACCCGGGCCTGTTGAAGCTCGCCGACGAAAGGCTCTACGAGGCAAAACGATCGGGACGCAACCGCGTCATCGCATAGCTCCAGCCGAATAAAAAGGCCGGCTCCGCGCAACGCGAAGCCGGCCCCCGTGTGGCGAGCGGAGGCTATTTCAGGTTAAAGGGCCGGAGCAGCTTGTCCACCTGGATCGCCTTTCCGGCATCGTCCTTGGTCTCCACCTTGGCGTAGGCCCAGCCCTGGATCTTGGCCGGATCCACGCCCGCCGCGATGAAGGGGGCGGGGTCGAGGACGAAGACGAGGTCCTTGTCGTTCTTCGACATGTCCTTGGCCCACTCGAGCATGTTGCCGCCGCCGAGCTTGATCCCGTAGTGGTCGAGCTTCTCGTGGTAGCCTATCCTTGCTCGCTGGGTCCGCACGAGCTCGGCGAAGCTCGCCTCGAGGGAGGCCTTGGCAGCGGCAGCCAACTTGTCGGCCCCGAGCTCGAAGTGGTACATGAACCTTCCGTCCTCCAGCTCGTACTTGATGCCGTCCACCGCGGGGAGCTTCTTGATGTCGAGGCCGGCGGCGATGAAAGGCGCGGCGTCGAAGGAGAACTCCACGTCGGGCTTGTCGAAGTCGACTCCGCTCGAGGAGTTGTTCCGGGAGAAGTCGGCCGCGAAGGAGACCTTGTCCCCGGCGGGGGAGGAGAGGCTCCAGGCCTGGTCCTCGTCCGACCAGGCGACGCGGCCCGCCGACGCGTCGGCCACCGCCTTGAAGGAGCTGTTCGCCACCTTGGCGACGACGTCGGTGCTCGAGCAGCCAGCCAGGCCGAGGGCCGCGAGGGCAGAGAGGGTCAGAACCAGAATCCCAAACGATGATTTCTTCATGCCATTGCTCCTTTTCATACGATAGCTGTCGCTTTATAGCCTGCGTCTTCGACGGCGGCTCTCATGGCAGTGTCGTCCAGAGAGCTGCCCTCAACCACGGCTTGCTTCCTCTCGAGGCTCACCTCAGCCTTCGCGACGCCGGTCAGCGATTCGAGTGCGGTCTTGACGTGGCCGACGCAGTGTCCGCAGGACATTCCCTCGATCGACAGAACCTTCTTCATGCAACTACCTCCTCGTTCACATGTATGGTTTGAATCTTCGAAGCCTCAAGGCGTTCGTGAGCACGGATACCGAGCTGAGCGACATGGCGGCCGCCGCGAGGATCGGGTTGAGCAGGGGGCCCCCGAAGGCGTAGAGGAGGCCGGCCGCCACGGGGATGCCGAGGACGTTGTAGCCGAAGGCCCAGAAGAGGTTCTGCTTGATGTTGCGGATCACCTTCTTCGAGAGCTTGATGGCCGTCGGGACGTCCATGAGGTCGGAGCGCATGAGGACGATGTCGGCGCTCTCCATCGCCACGTCGGTGCCCGAGCCGATCGCGATGCCGATGTCGGCCTGGGCGAGGGCGGGGGCGTCGTTGATGCCATCTCCCACCATCGCCACGACCCTCGGCCTGAAGCTTCTTCACCTCCGCGGCCTTGTCCTGGGGCAGGACCTCGGCGAGGACCGTGTCGATGCCGACCTTCCTGGCGATGGCCTCGGCCGTCCTCCGCGAGTCGCCGGTGATCATGGCGACCCTGACCCCCATGCCATGGAGGGCAGCGATGGCTTTGGCGCTCGAGTCCTTCACGACGTCGGCGACGGCGATGATGCCCGCGTAGCGGCCGTCGATGGCGACGAACATGGGGGTCTTGCCCTCGCCGGCGGTGTCGAGTGCAGGCCCGAAGCCGATGCCCTCGGCCTTGAGCAGCTTGGCGTTGCCGGCCAGGATCCTCTTGCCGGCGATGAGGGCCTTGATGCCGAAGCCGGGCACAGCCTCGAAGTCGGCGACGGGGAGGATGGGGGCGCCGCGCTCCAGGGCGGCGCGGACGATGGCCTCGCCCAGGGGGTGCTCCGAGGCCTTCTCGGCCGAGGCGGTGAGCGAGAGGAGCTCGGCCTCGCTGAAGCCCGGCGCCACCACGATGTCGGTGGTCTCGGGGCGGCCCTTGGTGAGGGTCCCGGTCTTGTCGAAGACTATCGTGTCGACCTTGTGCGTGGTCTCGAGGGCCACGCCCGACTTGATGAGGACACCGTTCTCGGCCCCGCGCCCCGTGCCGACCATGATCGCCGTGGGCGTCGCGAGGCCGAGGGCGCAGGGGCAGGCGATGGTGAGGATCGCGACGAAGACCGTGAGGGCGAACACCGCGCCGTGGCCCAGGAGGAGCCAGGTGCCCGCCGCCGCTAGGGCGATGAGGAAGACCACCGGCACGAAGTAGCCGGAGACGATGTCCGCCATCTGCGCGATGGGCGCCTTCGATCCCTGGGCGTCCTCGACCAGCTTGATAATATGGGCGAGGACGGTGTCCGCCCCGACCTTGGTGGCCCTGAACCGTATCGCGCCGTTCTTGTTGACGCTTGCGCCGATGACCTTGGCTCCGACGCTTTTCTCAACCGGGATGCTCTCGCCGGTCAGCATCGACTCGTCAACGGAAGTGCGGCCCTCGACGATCTCCCCGTCCACCGGGATGCGCTCGCCGGGCCTGACGAGGATGAGGTCGCCCTCCTCGACCTCCTCTATGGGCAGCTCGATCTCGGCGGTGGCGTTGCCCGCGCCCTTCTGGATAACGGTCGCGGTCTTGGGCTGGAGCCCCATGAGCTTCTTGATCGACTCCGAGGTCCTGCCCTTCGACACGGCCTCGAGGGACTTCCCCAGGAGGATGAGGGTGATGATCACCCCGGCCGTCTCGAAGTAGAGGCTGTTCACGGCCTTGAAGTCACCGTTCGCTATCCCGAGGACAGAGTAGAGGCTGTAGAGGATGGCCGCGCTCGTGCCCATCGCGATGAGGCTGTCCATGTTCGGGGCCCGCCGCCATATCGCCGAGAAGCCGACGAGGTAGAAGCGGTAGCCCGCGGCGATGACGGGGATGACGAGGGCGATCTCGAGGAGGGCGTAGCGCAGGGGATAGTTCATGGCGTTGATCGAGGCCGGCAGGGGCCAGCCGAGCATCGCGCCCATCGCGATGTAGAGGAGGGGGAGGGCGAAGGTAGCCGAGACCGCGAACTTCGTCCAGAGGACCCGGATCTCGCGCTCCTTGGCGGCCTTGTGCTCGTCGACGCCCTTCGAACCCTCGAGGGCGAGGGGGGTATAGCCGGCCTTCACGATGGCCTGCTTGATCTCGGAGAGCCTCGTCGCCGAGGCGTCGTAGCTGATCGCCGCCCTCTCGGTGGCGAAGTTCACCGCGACCGACGAGACGCCCGCGACCTTGCCGACGGCGCGCTCGATGGCCTTCGTGCAGGCGGCGCAGGTCATGCCCCCCACGGGGATGGTGATCTCCTTGTCCTTCCGCTCCTCCACGGCCTCGTAGCCCGCCTTGGCCACGGCCGCCTTGATGTCGTCGAGGCCGAGGTCAAGGTCCTCGAACCTGATGGACATCTTCTCCGTGGCGAAGTTGACGGCCGCTTCCTCGACGCCGGCCAGACGCTTCACGGCCCGCTCCGAGGCGCTTGCGCAGGCGGCGCAGGTCATCCCGTTTATCCTAAGACTCTCGGTCCTTATCATCGTTGGCTCTCCTTGTCTCGATGTTGATTCGCTATGGTGTGGCTTCACTGGCCGCAGCAGCCGCCCGCTCCCCCGCCCTTCTTGGTGGCGCGGTACTTGGACAGCTCGGCCCTGACCTTGGCGACGTCGACCTTCGCGAGGTCGTCCACCGTCTTGACGTAGCCGTGGAGCATCCCCATCCAGCACTGGAAGGTGAAGTCGTTGGTGATCGGGATGGGCGGGGTCTCGAGCTGGCCCTTGGAGAGGTCGAGACCGCCGTTGTACTCGGGGAACATCACGACGTTGTTGCAGGAGCTCAGCTGGGCGGCCTTGAACTTGATGACGGCCTTCATCCCCTTCTGGAGCAAGATCGCGGCGGGCGTGTAGCCCCGGTTGTCGACGGTGATCGTGATCTCCTGCACGCCGTCCTTGACGACCGGCATGCCGATGGTGTCGGTCGGGACGCGGCCGCCTGCGAAGGCCGGGTTGTTCGTGCCCGAGCAGCAGCCGGCGCCACCGCCGAGGAGGCCCTGGAGCCTCGAGGCCTGGGAGCCGTCAGGGGCCGAGCCATCGGCGGCGGCTACCGATCCGTCGGCGGCATCGCCGGCCGCCGGGGCGCTGGAGAGGTCAGCCACTACCCTGATCCGGCTCGTGATCATGCCCATCCAGCAGGTGTAGACGATGGTGCCCGTCTTCTTGGGCGTGAACTCGACGAGGTTGTCCCCGGGGACGAGGACCTTTCTGATGCCGTAGGCTGGGATCGTCACGGGGTTGTTGCAGCCGTTGAGCTCGTCCTCGGTGACGCGGATCGTCCATTTGACCGGGACCCCGGCCTGGACGGTGAAGGGGACGTAGTAGCCGTCCTTGAACTCGGTGGTCACCGTCTGGACGCCGTTCTCGAGCTTGGCCACGATGCCCGCGTTCGTCGTGCCCGAGACCGTCGTCGCCACCAGGCCATCGCCGGCTCCTGCCGTGGGGCCCTCGCCGGAGCCGGCCACGGCGCCTGCCGCGGCAAGGGAGAGGCCGCTGCCCGGTCCGAAGGAGGGGAGGGCGATGCCCGCGAGCGAGGCCGCCCGCGAGAAGGTGACGACGCCGAGGAACATGACGAGGATGGCGCTGGCCTTGACCATGACGGGGAGGAAACGCCGGGGCAGGAGGGTCGCCGCGAGGCCGAAGGCGAGCATGAGGGGCACCGTCCCCACCGAGAAGATGAACATGGAGAGGGCGCCCGCCATGAGACTCCCCGTTCCGAGGGCGTAGAGCTGCATGGTCTGCAGGGGGCCGCAGGGCATGAGGCCGTTGAGGAGGCCGATCGCAAAGGGGCCGCGGCCGGCGGCGGTCTGCCGCATCGCCTCGATCCTCTCGGCCGCGGCGGCCGGCAGGAGACGCGTAAGCTTCGGCATGGCGGGAACCAGGCCGAGCATCTTGAGGCCGAGGTAGAGCATGAAGAGTCCGGCCGCGCCGGCGATCATGCCCTTGATGGTGGGAGAGAAATCGAAGGCCGATCCAAGGGCGCCGACGATGCCGCCCACGATCGTGTAGGAGATGATCCGGCCGCCGTTGTACAGGAGGCCAGGGACGAGCCTGCTGAGATTGCCGCCGAGGGGGCGGGAGGGCGTCTTGTCATCGACCGCGCCCGCGGGCAGGGCCTTGATGCTCTGCGACAGGGCTATGCCGCCGCACATGGCCACGCAGTGGACCGAGGTGAGGAGGCCGACCACGAAGAGCATGCCGTAGCCGATCGTGGCGTCGATCTTGGGCAGGGCGTTGAAGAGTCCCGCTGAGCTCGCGATCATGTAGGCCGAGGCCAGCACGAGGCCTATGCCGAGGGCGATGAGGGTGCTCGCGTTCCCCTTGTCCCGCACCGTGTAGCCGGCCTTCTCGATCGCCGCCCTGGCGGCGGCAGGGGAGGCCAGGCCGTCCTCGTACTCGAGGACGACCTGCCCACCCTGGGCCCTGGCCGTGGCGCGCGAAATTCCGGGGACGGCGAGCAGCGCCTTCTCTATCCGGGCCTCGCAGGACGAGCAGGTCATCCCCTCGACATGCAGCGTCAGCGTCCTATTCCCCATCGCATGGCCTCCTCGGCTTTCATGAACCTTTTCCAGCGCAGCAAAGACCCGGAGAATCTAGCAGCCCCGCATGAACGGAGTGTGAACGCGGCCTGTTTCTTGTGTAGGTTAAGGGAATTAGGTGCGATCGGGCACGCGGCATCCGCAGCCCCCAGCTTGCCCCTTTGTGTCTGGAGCTTCGATGATCCGACAATTGACATCAAGGCTTCATCTTCCCTTCATCCGGCAGGGATAGATTGGATGAAGTAGGGGTAGGCACTTCTCATTTTCAGTCATTCTTATCAGTCTCGAGGCGGGCCATGCCGGGGAGGTCCTCGTGTTGTCAGAAGTGCTCGGGGTGTACCAAGTAAAGGGAGAGGGAAGGAGGCGCTGGTTCCGCGACGCGTCTGTCGACCTGATAGTCTGGTACGACGATGATGGCGATGTCGAGGGATTCCAGTTCTGCTTCGATAGAGGGCGGGACGAGCATGCCTTCATGTGGACCAGGCGCCATGCCGCCTCATTCTTCAGCGTGGATTCGGGCGAAGATGTCCTTGGCATGAAGATGAGCCCCACCTTCACGCATCCATCCGTCTCCCGGCTCGGCGATCTGAGAAACGCAGTCCTCTCGGCGGCCGGCGAGCTTGAGACCGCAATCCGGGAGCTTGTCATGGAGAAGGTGGACGGATACCTGAACAACGAGCCGCGGGCGGGAAGATAGGCCGACTGCCGGCTGGCCCGGGGCCGCTCGGCGCAATATCGCAAACGACATCCTTGGTTCATCTTCCCTTCATGATGATGAAGTAGAGTTGAGGTCCGGAAGGAGAAACCACACTATGAACTGCCACGGTAACCACGACCAGGAAGACGCCGCTCAAGACAAGAACGGCCACGGCGATCACAACAGCGGGATCGGCCACATGCTCATGATGCTGCTCTGCTGCGGGCTGCCCATCCTCATCGTCGCCCTGCTGCCCCTGCTGCGCGGCATACCCGGAATCGACCGCCTGGCCAAGTACAGCTTCCTCCTCTGCCCGATTATGATGATCCCCATGATGTTCATGATGGGCAACAAGGCTAGGACGAAGCGCAGGCAGCCTCGCGAGGATGAGGCGGTCGAGCACCAGCACGGCGCCGGCTGAGCGCGCCGGCAGCTCGAAAGGACCGGATGGGCTCCGGAGCAATCGGCTTCCCATTTGCTGAGTATATTAGGCGAACACGGAAGCATGTCGTATCCGATGGCGCCTAGCTAGCAGGAGTGCTTGATGGAGAGATCATTCGTTCCCGCCCTCCGCGTCCCCTTCCTGACCCCCTTCTTCGATCCTTTCATGCGGGCCTTCATGCCCGAGCACAGGATCAAGCGGGATCTCGCCGAATGGGCGCTGGCCTCGGACATCAAGAAGCTCCTCGACTTCGGCTGCGGGACGGGGACGCTTGCGCTCATCGTGAAGCAGTCCCGACCCGACATCGAGGTCTCCGGCTTGGACGTCGACCCGGCGGTGCTTGAGATCGCCAAGTCGAAGGCAGCCAAACGCGCCGCCGGCATCGATTTTCAGGGCTATGACGGCGGCGGCTTCCCCTACGCCGACGGGAGTTACGACGCCATCCTGTCAAGCTTCGTGTTCCACCACCTCCTGGATGACGAGAAGATTGCGGCCCTCAGGGAAATCAGACGTGTCCTCCGCCGCGGCGGAAGCCTCTATCTGGCGGACTTCGATCGCTCGAGCAATATCCTTCTTAGGCTGGCCTTCGAGCTTCCCCGGACTCTGGATGGGCGGGACCGGACCCGCGCCAACGCCCTCGGGCTCATTCCATCGATGCTCCACGATGCGGGTTTTGGAGAGGTCAGGCGCCATGGACGCTATGCCACGCTCTTCGGAGAGGTCTCCCTTTTCGAGGCGAGGATCCATGCGGAAGGAGGGGGAAGGCCCTAGCAGCGCATTCGCCATTCGATGTCTGTGAGTTTCGCGAAACCTGATACATGTCCCCGCGACGAGGCGGGACAAGGAGGAAGGTATGGAACACGGCAAGCATGGCAGTCTGTCGACCGGAGCGAAGGTCCGGGATCCCGTATGCGGGATGGAAATCGCGGCTTCGGAGGCGGCGGCGACGAGGATGCACGAGGGCATGACCTTCTACTTCTGCTCGACCTCCTGCGTGAAGGACTTCGACAAAGACCCCCACGGCTACGCGCACAAGAAAACATGAGAAGGGACCCTGTTGAGACGACATCAGCGACGACGGGCTTCAACCCGGCGGCGCTGATGTCGAGGATAGACTTTCAGGTGAGGCTCCCCTCGGGCGCCGCCCCCGCTTCGGGTTTCGGCTCGGCCCTCACGACCCTCAGGGGCGTCGGCTCGGTGCACTACAACGGCTCAAGCGGAATCCTCAGCCTCGATTACGAGGCCGAGGCCACCGACCTCGCGCAGATCCTGGCCGCCATCGAGGCGGAAGGCGGCAGGCTCGTCTGCTCCGACTATCGGATCGGCGTGAAGGGCATTCACTGCGCCTCCTGCGTCAGCAGGATCGAGGGCGCCCTGAAGGCTATCCCGGGCGTCCTCGAGGCAGTCGTCAACCCCGCGACAGAGGAAGCGGCCATGACCTTTGTACAGGGCACGGCGAGCCCCGCCTCGCTGGAGCAGGCGATCGAAGCCTCGGGCTACGGCGTGGAGCCGCCCGAAGGACTCCGCGACGCCAAACCCGAGGCCGAGAAGGACAGAGCGTACCGAAGGCTCATGAGGCGCTTCATCTTCGCCCTGGTCGTTTCGATACCGGTAGTCCTGGCCTCCTATCCAGAGATCTTTCCCTTCTTCAGCGGCGTCGACGCGGGGACCATGAGGATCCTCTGGTTGGGCATCGGAGCCTTGACCCTGGTTGTCCTCCTCTGGTCCGGCGGCGATTTCGTCCTTGGTGCCTGGAACGCGCTCGGCCATCGCACGGCGAACATGGACACCCTCATCGCCTCCGGGACCCTTACGGCATGGATCTTCTCGATGCTCGTCACCCTCTTCCCCTCGCTCCTCCCCCAGAAGGCGGCTCAGCCCTTCTTCGATGTCGTCTCGGTCGTCATCGCCCTCGTCGTCCTCGGCCAGGCCCTTGAGCTGCGCGCGAAGGGCAGGACGGGGGAGGCGATCAAAAAGCTGATGGGGATGCAGGCGAGGACGGCCCGCGTGCTCCGCGACGGAAGGGAGGAAGAGCTAGCGGTCGAGGAGGTCCTGGTCGGCGATGTCGTCATCGTGCGGCCCGGGGAAAAGATACCGGTCGATGGGCTCATCGTCGAAGGCAGCTCCACGATCGACGAGTCGATGATCACCGGGGAGTCCCTGCCGGTGCAGAAGGCGAGGGGCGACGAGGTGATCGGGGCCACGATCAACGCGACTGGCGCTTTCAGGTTCCGGGCGACCAAGGTCGGGAAGGACACGGCCCTGGCCCAGATCGTCAAGCTGGTCGAATCGGCCCAGAACAGCAAGGCGCCCATCGCCAGGATGGCCGACCTCGTCTCTGGCTATTTCGTGCCCCTCGTCATGATCCTCGCGATCATAGCTTTCATGCTGTGGTTCAACTTCGGCCCCGCGCCGCGGGTGAGCTTCGCGCTGGTCTCCGCGGTCACCGTCCTCATCATAGCCTGCCCATGCGCGCTTGGCCTCGCCACGCCCATGAGCCTCATGGTCGGGATCGGAAAGGGGGCTGAGCGCGGCGTCCTCATACGCTCGGGAGAGGCGCTGCAGAACGCCGGCGGCATCGGCATCGTCGCCTTCGACAAGACCGGCACGATCACCAAAGGCAAGCCCGAGCTCACCGACATCGTGACGGCGGGAGGCTTTGAGCGGACTGAGATCCTCGCCCTTGTCGCGTCGCTCGAGGACGCCTCCGAACACCCCCTCGCGCGGGCCATCGTCGATGCGGCCCTCCGCGAGAATATCGCCCTACGGGCCTCGGAAGCCTTCGAGGCCGTGCCCGGCTACGGCGCGCGGGCCCGGGTGTCCGGGAGGGGCGTCACGATCGGCAACGCCGCCTTCATGGCCGCCTCGGCGACGGAGCTCGGGCCCTTGGAGAAGACCGCGGAGCGGCTCTCGGGCGAAGGCAAGACGGCCATGTTCATCTCGATCGACGGCAGGGCTGCCGGTCTCGTGGCGGTCGCGGATACGGTCAAGGACGATTCGAGGACCGCCATCGAGCGCCTGCATCGGATGGGCATCCGGACTGTCATGATCACCGGCGACAACCGACGCACCGCGGAGGCCATCGCCAGGGCCGTGGGGATAGACGAGGTGCTCGCCGAGGTCAGGCCCGAGGGCAAATCGAAGGAGATAGCGGAGCTGAAGGCCGAAGGCAGGCGAGTGGCGATGGTGGGCGACGGCATCAACGACGCCCCGGCTCTCGCAGAGGCCGACATCGGCATCGCCATCGGCACCGGCACCGACGTGGCGATCGAGGCCTCGGACATCACCCTCATCCGCGGAAGCCTCGAGGACGTCGTCACCGCGATCGACGTCAGCCGGACGACGCTCAGGAACATTAAGCAGAATCTGTTCGGCGCCTTCTTCTACAACGCCCTCGGCGTCCCCATCGCGATGGGTATCCTCTATCCATTCTCCGGAACCCTCCTCAGCCCCCTGATCGCGGGCGCGGCCATGGCCTTCTCGTCGGTTACCGTCGTCGCGAACGCCAACCGTCTGCGCTATTACCGGCCCCGGGCATACGAGGGTGGCGCTGCGGGGCATGGGAGGAAGGAATGAGCCTCGATCTGATCCTCGTCAACGCCGTGGGCCTGGCCCTCATCGCCCTCATCGCCTGGTTCTTCTGGGGGAAGCCGCGGACCGGGATGAAGGCCGCCGCCGCGAGCGGCGAGATCCAAGAGATCTCCATCGCGGTCAAGGGCGGCTACACTCCCGACGTCATCGTCGCCAAGCTCGGCCGGCCCATACGGCTTCGCTTCACTCGGCGCGAAAGCTCTGCCTGCTCGGAGAAGGTCGTGTTTCCCGATTTGGGGCTCGCCGCAGACCTCCCCGAGGGCGTCGAGGTCGTCATCGACGCGAAGCCCGACAAGGCCGGGGTCTACGACTTCCGCTGCGGCATGGGGATGCTTCGCGGGAAGCTCATCGTCGAATAGCGTGACACGCAGGGAAAATGCAGGAAACCGAGGAGATACCAATGAGCGATACTGTGGCAACGCACCGCTTCTGGCCGATGCTCCCCGCGATCTTCTTCGTGAGCCTCTCCGTGTTCGTCTTCGAGGTGACCCTGACACGGATATTCTCCGTGATGCTCAGCCATCACTTCGTCTTCGCCATCGTGTCGGCGGCGATGCTCGGGCTGGGCCTAGGCGGGGCCACGCCCTCCCTGCCAAAACGATCTCGATGGCTTTCCGCGCCTCTGTGCCGCATTCTATACCGCAAACCGAAAGGATGGAAGGAAGATTCAGGCACCCGAAAACTTTTTTCTTGCCCCTTCCGCGAGGGCGCCACGGCCCCTAGTCGAGGTACTCGACCATCCCGTCGAAGCCGCCTCGTATCTCGCAGGCGAAGCCGAGGTGGCGGCACACCTGCTTCATGAGGCCAAGCTTCTCCTCGACGAAGAAGTCGTCGTGCTGGGGGTCGTGGTGGACGACCACCCAGTCCCTGATGCGGCCGAGCTTGGCCAGGAGGCAGGCGCTCGAGACAGAAGAGTGGCCCCAGCCGATTTTGGTCCGGTATTCCTCGTTCGTATACTGTGCCTCGGCGATGAGGATGTCCGAGTCCGCAACGAAGTCCATGATCTTTCGGTAGGGGGCCAGCAGCTCCGCGTCGGTCTCGGCTGCCCGCGGATCGCCGAGGTAGCCCTTCAGGAACTCGTTGTCGGTCATGTAGCAGGCCGATTTGCCCCCTGTTTCGACCTTGTAGCAGAGGGTCGCTCCCGGGTGGTGGGTGAACTCCCAGCTGACCTTCATGTCTCCGATCGTGACGGGGTTCTCCTCGAGCCGCCTGAACTCCAGGCCGGCCCTCATGTCCTCCATCTGGACCGGGAAGTAGTCGCTGTCGAGCTGGCCGTGGAAAACCGACTCGAGGTCTTTCCCGAAACCCGAGGCTCCGTAGACGAAGATCTCGAAGCCGGGGATGTAGGCCGGGAGGAAGAAGGGGAAGCCCTGGATGTGGTCCCAGTGCGTATGTCCGATGAAGAGGTGTATCCTGGCCGGCCCCCGTTTCGCGACCTCGATGCCAAGATCCCTGATCCCCGAGCCCGCGTCGATGATGACCATGTCCTTCCCGCGCTCGACCGACATGCAGGAGGTGTTCCCTCCATATCGGGCGTATCGGCTCCCCGAGACGGGAATGGATCCCCGCGTTCCCCAGAGCCTGATCTTCGCCCGATTCTCATCGAAGGAGGGGCTGTACAGGCCGCTTCCGGCTCCAGCCGAGGGGAGAGCTCCCTCGGTGGCTCCTGCCCTCATGCCGGAGAAGAACTCGCGCGCCCTGGCCGCGAGCAGCTCGGGCCTGAATGGTTTCTCGATGACAGCGAAGGCGCCTTCGGCCAGGGCGAGCTCCTCGTCGGGCTTGTAGCTCTTCGCCGTGCAGACGATCACTCCGGTCGTGGAGAGGGCGGGATCGGCCTTTATCCGCTTGAGCACATCAAGGCCGTGGAGTCTTGGCATCATGATATCGACGATCACGAGCTCGGGCCCGAAGGATGCCGTCTTCTCGAGGCAGTCCTTGCCGTCGGCCGCCGTCTCCACGGAATAGCCTTCGCGCTCCAGCACCCGTTTCATGAGAAGGGCCATGGATTCGACGTCATCGGCGACCAGGACACGCCTGGGTGGGGAGCTATGGCTTGACACGGCTCGTCTCCTTTTCTTCGAGGCTTTCCAGTTCTGCCAGGATATGCCCCAGCCGGGCAGGCTCGGCCTTTCCCGAGCAGCGCTCGAGCTCCGCACCCAGCTGTGATACCGCGTCGAAGCCGAACATCCCTCCCGAGCCCTTGAGCCTGTGGCCGATGCGGGCCAGCTCGTCATAACCCTCCCTGCCCAGCTCGAAGCGGGCCTGGACGAGCATCGCACGAAGGTCCTTGAGAAAGGCGGGTACGAGTTCGGCGATGTCCGGATCATGTGCCAGGTCCCACCGCTGGAATCGATCCCCGTCCCCGGCTCCGGCGGCAATCGCCGCAAGCAGGCTCGCCCTCGTGTAGGGCTTGGTGAGGTGGGCATCGAAGCCGGCGATCGTGGTCCTGTGGATCTCGGTCGCCGAGGCATGGGCAGTCAAGGCGATGATGGGTGTGCGTGGTCCGCCGCCTTCACGCTCGAGCTGCCTGATCGCCTTGGTCGCCTCGTAGCCGTCCATGACCGGCATCTGGACGTCCATCAGCACCAGGTCATAGCTTGAGCTCCGGAATTTCTCGATTCCTTCCTTGCCATTCAAGGCTTCGTCGATCAGGTAGGGGGTGTTCTTGAGAAAAGTCCTCACAATGGCCCGGTTCGCGTCATAGTCCTCCACCACGAGTATCCTGATGGGGCGATCAAGGACGACAGGGACCTCCCGTATCTCCTCAAGGGCCGGGCCGGGCTCGGAGGACACTGACACCAAGGGGACCGTGAAGGAAAACACGCTCCCCTTCCCGACGAGGCTCTTCGCCCCGATCTTCCCTCCCATCAACTCGACAAAGCTCTTGCACAGGCTCAGGCCGAGCCCGGTCCCGCCATAGTCGCGGGCGATGGAGGCGTCGGCCTGGGAGAAGGGCAGGAAGAGGCGGCCGAGGGCTTCCTCGGGAATTCCGATGCCGGTGTCGGTGACGCTGAAGCTCAGGCTGCCCTCGGGATCATCAGGATCGCGCTCGGCCCTGAGGGTGATCCCTCCGCTTGGAGTGAACTTGACGGCGTTTGCCGTGAGATTGAGGAGGGTCCGCCGCAGTAGCAGGGGGTCGCCGATGATCCGGGCAGGAAGATCAGGAGATGGCTCGAGTGAGAAAGCCAGGTCCTTGGCCCTGGACTGGGACGCGACGATAGAGCCCAGCTCCGCGAGGAGGCTTGTGAGCGAGAATGCGCTCCTCTCGGCGGCGAAGCGCCCAGCCTCGATCTTTGCCCCATCGAGGAGGTCGCTGATCAGGGCTAGCAGGCGTTTGCCCTCCTGTCTGAAGAGCTGGACGTACTCTGTCTGGCTCTGGTCCAGCCTCGTCTCTGCGAGGGCATCGGCCATGGCGAGGATGGCGCTCAAGGGAGTGCGGATCTCGTGGCTCATGCTCGAGAGGAACTCGGATTTCGCTCTGGATGCGGCGAGGGCGGCATCCCTCGCTCCATCGGCGAGCCTTAGGGCCTTGCGCAGCTTGGACACAAGGACAGCGGTCACGAGAAGGACTCCGAGCCTCACCCCGGTGTTCCAGTACGCGATATACAGATGTGCGTATGCGCGGCCTCCGACCCTGTCCGCGCCGAAGCGGAGGAGGACGCAGAGCAGGGCGAAGCCAAGGCCGAACCATATGCCCCGGCGCCAGCTGATCAGGCTGACCGGCAGGAGGTAGAACAGGGAGAAGGAGAGCTGGACCCCGGTCGCGTAGTCGAGGAGGGTGACAAGGGCGACGAAGAAAAAGGTCAGGCCAAGGTCGAAGCCGAGCCCCTTGCTCGACCCGCCATCGTCCAGGTCCGCGCCGCCACTCGAAAGGTCGACAGAATTGGCCTCGCTCATCCTTCGAGTATTGGGCCTTGTGCCAGCAGCGTCAAGTTTTGCCGAAGGCTCATCGTCCAGCGGAAACCCCGGCTCATACACAATTGATATATCAGATCTTGACAGGCTCCCCGGCACGTGCAATCCTCGCATATCCTCGCCACCGAAATCGCATTTTGCAGCTTCGATGGTCGCAGTGGAGTTCCACGATGAGAAGAATCACCAGGCATCCTGTCATCGCCCCGAGCGAGGGTAGGCGAGAGGTCAGTTTCAGCTTTGACGGCGCCGATTTGAGGGGCTATGAGGGGGAGATGATCTCCTCGGCCCTTTTCGCGAACGGGATCAAGCGCTTCTCGGTCCATCCCAAGGGCGGGGCACCCCAGGGCATCTTCTGCGCCAACGGCCAATGCAGCCAGTGCACCGTCATCGTCGACGGTCTGCCCAAGAAGGCCTGCATCACCCCCCTTTCGGCCGGGCTCAAGGTCGCCACCATGGAGGGTCTTCCCGTCCTGCCCGAGTCCGCCGCCGGCCTCGCTTCCAATGAGAAGCGCGTCATCGCCACCGATGTCCTGGTCATAGGCGGGGGCCCCTCGGGCCTCGGCGCGGCGACAGAGCTGGCCAAGCTGGGCTTCTCGGTAGTCCTTGCCGACGACAAGGAGAGCCTTGGCGGGAAGCTCGTCCTCCAGACCCACAAGTTCTTCGGCTCGGAGGAGGACTGCCACGCGGGCACCAGGGGCTTCGATATCGCCAAGAAGCTCGAGGCCGAGCTCCGGGCCAATCCCAAGGCGACCATCCTCACAAACTCCCCCGTCGTCGGCATCTTCAAGGACAGGAAGGCCGGCATCTACAAGGACTACTCCTCCTACCTCCTCGTCGACTTCAAGGCCCTGGTCGTCGCTGCCGGCGCCCGGGAGCGCTCGATCATATTCCCGGGCAACGACCTCCTCGGGGTCTATGGCGCCGGCGCCTTCCAGACCCTCGTCAACCGCGACCTCGTGCGGGCGGCCGAGCGCGTCCTCGTCGTGGGTTCGGGAAACGTCGGCCTCATCGGCTCCTACCACGCCCTCCAGGCGGGGATAGAGGTCGCCGGCATCGTCGAGATCCTCGACAAGGTCAACGGCTACAAGGTCCACGCCGACAAGATCGTCCGCATGGGCGTGCCCATCCACCTCTCCTCGACCGTCGTCTCGGCCGAAGGCGATGGGAAGCTCGAGCGGGTCACCATCGCCAAGGTCGACAAGGACTGGAAGCCCCTCCTCGACACGGCGCGGACCTATGAGGTCGACACCCTCCTCATCGCGGCGGGACTCTCCCCTTGCGAAGAGTTCTATCGCCAGGCCGTCGAGTTCGGCTTCCTCGCCGTGCGAGCCGGCGACGCCGAGGAGATAGCCGAGGCCTCGAGCGCCATGTTCGGCGGCCGCATCTCGGCCCTCGCCCTCGCCAAGATGCTCGGGAAGAAGGTCGAGATCGACGAGACCTGGGTGGCCAAGCGCGAGGTCCTCAAATCCAAGCCAGGCGATAGGATCTGCCGCGACCTGGTCGAGGCCGACGAGAAATGGAGGCCGGTCTTCTTCTGCGAGGAGGAGATCCCCTGCAACCCCTGCACCACCGTCTGCCCCACCGGCTCCATAAAGCTTGAGCCGCGCCGCGGCAACATCCTCGACCTGCCCTATTTCCGTGGCAACGACTGCCGGGGCTGCACTGCCTGCGTCGCAGCCTGCCCCGGCCTCGCCGTCTCCCTTCTGCGCAGGATCGACGCCTCCTGGTCAGAGGTCGTCCTGCCCTACGAGTTCCTCGCCGACTTCGAGGCGGGGAGCATGCATACCCTCCTCGACCTGGGCGGCAATACCCTCGAGGAGGCCGAGCTCCTCAGGAAAGTCCACAACAGCAAATACAAGACCTGGATCCTCCACTTCAAGGTGAGCGCCGCCGTCGCGCCCCGAGTGATCGGGATCAGGGTGCAGAGGCCTGAGGCGACGGCGAGCCTGGCCACGCCCCGCTTCTCCTGCGCGTCCGAGGACGCCATCGTCTGCCGCTGCGAGCGCGTGAGCTTTGGCGAGCTCGTGCAGTTCGTCAAGGACAACCGGGTGACCGACATAAACCAGCTAAAGACCCTGCGCGCTGGCATGGGAGCCTGCGGCTCGAAGACCTGCAGCAGTCTTTACCCCTCGGTGTTCAGGGCGGCAGGCATAGACCCGAAGGCGGTGGAAGCGGGGACATTGAGGCCCCTGACCGTGGAGGTCCCGATGGGCGACCTCGTGAACGAGGACCGCAACCACGGACAGGCCGAACGAGACGCCGACGCGGCGCAGCGAGGTGGCTACTGATGAAATCCTACGATGTCCTCATCGCCGGCGCAGGCTCCATAGGCGTGCCCCTCGCGTACTATTGCGCAAAAAAGGGCCTCAAGGTCGGCGTCATCGACCAGGAGGCCTCCTGGGGCAGGGGCCAGAACCGCGCGGCCATCGGCGGGATCCGCGCCACCCACTCCGATCCCGCAAAGATCAGGATCTGCCAGGAATCCCTCGCGATCGCCGCGTCCTTCGAGGAGGAGCACGGCATCGACATCGAGTGGCACCAGGGCGGCTATCTCTTCGTGGCCTATGATGAGCAGCGCGAGAAGGCTTTCCGCGAGCTCCTCAAGGTCCAGCACGCGGCGGGTCTCGGCATTGACTGGATCGACGCGAAGCGCGTGGCCGAGCTCTCGCCCGGCATCGCGATGGAGGGCCTGCGCGGTGGCACCTACAGCCCCGGCGACGGCTTCGCCTCTCCCCTAATGACCAACACGGCCTTCCACAGGCTCGCGATAGAGGCGGGGGCCGAGTTCATCTTCGGCGAGAGGGTGACCGGCCTCGACATGAAGGGGACGCGGATCGAGGCCCTGGTCAGCGACAAGGGCCGCTATTCGGCCGGCCTCTACGTGGACACGGCGGGAGCCCAGGGCGCTGAGATCGCAGCCTGGGCCGGCTCCGAGATGCCCGTGCACCCCGACGCCCACGAGGGCGGGGTCACCGAGCCCGTGGCCCGTTTCATGGAGCCCATGCTCGTCGACATCCGTGCCGACTCCGAGTCCGGGAACTACTATTTCTACCAGGCCACGACGGGCCAGGTGGTCTTCTGCATCACACCCAAGCCCCAGATCTGGGGGACAGACACCGACAACACCTCGAGCTTCCTCCCCCTCTGCGTGCGCCGCATGCTCGAGCTCTATCCCCGCCTGCGCAACCTCAAGGTCAGGCGCACCTGGCGCGGCCTGTATCCCATGACGCCCGACGGGCTTCCCATCGTCGGCTACGCCCGCGAGGCCGAGAACCTCCTCCTCGCAGTCGGCATGTGCGGCCAGGGCTTCATGATCGGCCCGGGCCTTGGGCGCATCCTTGCCAGGGTCATCGCCGACAGGTCAGAGGACTACGGCTTCATCTTTGACGAGCTCACGCCCTATCGCAAGTTTGAGGGCATGGAGATGCTGAAGTGATGGCCGAACTGAGGCAGGATCCCGTCGAGGCCATGGCCTGGGGCTGGGACAAGTACAGGCCCCATTATGATGAGCTGGCTGCGAGGCCGCTCGACAAGGCCACGGTGGCGCGGTGGCTCTCGGACTGGACCAGGGTCGCGGGCCTCCTGGCAGAGGTCGCCGCCAGGCTGCGTCTGGCCGCCGACCTTCACACCGACGACGAGGCAGCCACGGCCCGCCTCCTTTCTTTCCTCGAGAAGGTGAACCAGCCGGCCAGCGAGGCCGAGCAGGCCCTCAAACAAAAACTCCTCGCCTCGGGCCTCGAGCCCGAGGGCTTCGAGATTCCCCTGCGAAACATGAGGGCCGAGGCTGCCCTGTTCAGGGCCGAGAACGTGAGTCTCCTCACCGAGCACGAGAGGGTGGCCCTCGAGTATGGCAAGATCCTCGGCGAGGAGACAGTGACCTGGAAGGGGGCCGACCTCACCCTGGCCCAGCTGGTGGGCGAGCTCGCTGGGGACGATCGGGATGTCCGCGAGCGGGGCTGGAGAGCGGGCATGGACAGGGTGCTCGCCGACCGCGGAGCGATCGATGAGACCTGGGTTAGGCTCATGGGCGTAAGGAAGGAAATCGCCGGGAACGCGGGCGAGGCCGACTATCGCGCCTGGGCATGGAAGGCCAGGCTGCGCTTCGAATACACGCCCCGCGACTGTGGAACTTTCCACGATGCCATCGAGAAGGTGGTCGTCCCGGCGGCGGCGCGGGTCTACGCGAGGCATGGCAGGTTGATGGGCCTCGAAAATGTGAGGCCCTGGGACCTGAGCGTTGACGTCATGCGGCAGAGCGATCTCAACGTCGATCCCTATGGCCGGCCCGCGCTCAGGCCCTTCGACGATGTCGCCCTCCTCGAGAGCAAGGCGGCGGCGATTTTTGGGAAGGTCGACCCCCGCCTTGGCGACTACTTTGAGACTCTAAGGCGCGAGGGCCTCTACAATCTCGCCAACTACAAGGGCAAGTCCCCGGGGGCCTACTGCACCAGCTTCCCCGTCACGCGCCGGCCCTTTGTGTTCATGAACGCGGCCGGCAGCGCAGGCGACGTGGACACCATGCTCCACGAGATGGGCCACGCCTTCCACGCCTTCGAGGTCTTCCGCTCGCCCGAGCTCCCCTGGATCCAGCTTCAAGACTACCCGACCGAGTTCGCCGAGGTCGCCTCGATGGGCATGGAGCTCCTGGCCTCGCCCTTCCTCCCCTCATCGAAGGGCGGTTTCTACACCGAGGAGGAGAATGCGCGGGCCATGATCGGACACCTCGAGCAGCTCCTCGTGTTCTGGCCCTACATGGCCGTCGTCGATGGCTTCCAGCACTGGGTCTATACCCACCACAGCGAGGCCAGCGATCCCCGCTCATGCGATGCCGCCTGGTCGGGGCTCTGGGACCGTTTCATGAAGGGCGTGGACTGGAGCGGGCTCGCTGATGCCAAGGCAACAGGCTGGCAGCGGAAACTCCACATCTTCTTCTATCCCTTCTACTACATCGAGTACGGTCTGGCCCAGCTTGGCGCCGTCCAGGTCTGGAGGAATGCCATGGCCGATCGCCAGAAGGCCGTCGGCGCTTACCTCAAGGCCCTCTCGCTGGGCGGATCGGCGAGCCTGTCTGAGCTGTTCAGGACGGCTGGGGCGCGTTTCGCCTTCGACGCGCCCATCCTCGGCGAGGCCGTGGGCCTTATCGAGGAGAAGATCGAGGCCCTGGAAAAGGATCTCTAGAGGCTGGAATGCGCTTCGGGCATGAAAAAGGGCTGCCGTGATGGCAGCCCTTTTCGCTTCCGGCGGCTCGTCGCGTGGCCCTTAGCCGCCGATGGGGATGATCTGGTCGAGGTGGATTTCCTTGAATTGCTTGGTGAGCTGGGGCGAGAGGGCGACGATCTTCATGCTGCCCCCAGACTGGTCGAAATGCTTGTAGAAGGCC
This sequence comes from Spirochaetaceae bacterium, assembly GCA_025356015.1. Lineage (GTDB taxonomy): Bacteria > Spirochaetota > Spirochaetia > Treponematales > Rectinemataceae > JANXYO01. The sequence goes on along the minus strand of JANXYO010000036.1, from coordinate 3,157 downwards.
AGGAGCTTGCCGATGCCGGCGCTCGAGATCGATGCCACGTCGGAAAGGTCGAACTCCGCGTGGCGCAATCCGGGCTCCTTGGCGAGCTCGGCGAATTTCGTGCTGAGCTCGGAGCCGCCGGCCGTGTCGATGGCTCCCGTGATCGTGATCTTGACCCGATCCTGTTCGATTGAAATATCGAGGTCCATGCCGAATCCTCCTTAGGGCACTTAGGGCGCGCGGTACTCGAACTTGGTTTCGCTGAACCATGCCTTGATGGCGTTGACCGCCTGTTCGCCGCGAGGTCCGCTTAGGGGGTCGTGCTTTTCGCGGGGGAAGGAGACAAAGCGGCTCTCCTTGAGGGGGAGGGCGGCGGCGGTCTCCTTGAGCTTCTCGAAGGGCACGAGCTGGTCGGATTCGCCGACCACGAAGGCCGCCTTGCGTCCTTCCAGGAAGGAAGGATCGGCGAGGAGGGCCTTTGCCGTCGCGTCGAGGTCGGCGGCGAGGGCGTTGGGAATCGAGGCGGCGAAGGACTTGTCTGCCGCGATGCGATCGAGGACTGTCTTGTCGTCCGAGAAGGCCTCGGGCAGGGCGTCCACGGGCACGCCATAGATCAGGGGAGAAACAAAGACGACCCTCGTCCTGCGGGCGGGGTAGCGCTTGAGGAAAAGGAGGGCGGCGATCGCGCCCATCGAGTGGGCGATCACGCTGATCTCCCTGGCGCCCTCGATGGCCTCGATCCTCCTGACGAGGGCCTCGACCGCGTCGGCCATCGCGAGGGTCCCGCCCACGCCGCGGTCGCCCGGGCTCCCGCCGAAGCCGGCGAAGTCCAGGGCGTAGACCTTGTAGCGGTCTGCGACAAAGAGCGGCACCAGGGCCGTGTAGGACCCGGAGCTGTAGCCGATGCCGTGGAGGATGAGGACCACCTTCTCGTAGCCCTTGGAGGAATCCTCCCAGTACTGGTAATGAAGGCGAGCCCCCTTCGGGTCGGGGAAGAACGAGCTCATGTGATTCACGCTGTGGACCCCTTTTTCGTCCCGGATGCCGCGCTTCCGCCTCCGCGGGGGGCGGAAGCGGTCGCCGGCCTCGTTATTTGCCGATCGGGAAGATCCGATCGAGGTGGATTTCCATGAACTGCTTGTACAGCGAGTCGGATATCCCCTTGACCGCCATCGTGCCCTTCCTCGAGTCGATGAACTTGAAGAAGTTCATCAGCTTGCCTATGCCCGAGGACGTGATCGTCCTGACGGTGCTCAGGTCGAACACGATACTTTTTATGCCGTCCATCTCCATCGCCTCCTGGAGGGCCACGCCTAGCTTGTGGCCCCCGTCGGTGTCGATGTTGCCGTCGATGATGATTGAGAGGGCCTCGCCCTTCTGCTTCAGTTCGATATCCATGCTTTCCTCCGGAGACTCTACTCGAGGATAATGTACTTCTTGGGCCCGCCGAGCGCCCGCTCGACGGCGGTGATTATCTCGGCCTGAACATTGAACAAAACCTGCTTCATGACGCGTTTCTCACCCGCCTCGATCTTCTTCGCGTTGAAGTACGAGGGGTACTCCTCGGCCTCGGGGCGTATGGTGAGCGAGGCGGTCACTTGGTCGCCGTCGATTCGCTCGCGGAACAGGGCAAGCGCCGTGTCGGCCCCGAGGGCCTCCACTGCCTCCGCGGGCAGGGCGGCCAGGAGGGCCTCGTGCCTGTCGGCCTGGCTCTGGCCCTTGAGGCTCGCCCTGACATAGGCGTAGTATCGCCCGATCGTGCTATCTGAGTCGGGGGCGTATTCGCCGTCGGTCGCCACCTCGAGGTCGTAGAAGGAAGCAGGCCCCTTGGCGACCATGCTGTCCCAGATCTTCCTATAGGGCTCGACCGCGGCAAGGCCCGCGTCGGCCACTACATAGGCGTCGCCGCAGACTTCCACGACTTCGCCCGAGGGATCCTGGACCCTCACCGTTGTCCATCCAAAGGAGTCGAGCAGGCGCTCCTGCTCGGCCCTGATGGGCGCGAGCACGGCCTTCGGCAGTTCATCGAGGATCATCTTCTCCGCGTAGGCGCTGCGCAGCTTTGAGTAGTACGAGGGGAAGTCCTCGACCTCGGGCCTCACCACGAGTCCCTCGGTGACCTGCCTGCCCTTGATCCGCGGCGGTATGCGGCCAAGGACAGCGTCCCTGCCGTACTGCGTCACGAGATCCTCGAGCGCCGCGGCGAGGAGGGTTTCCCGCTCCTCGGGGGTGGCGCCCTTGAGCTCGTAGTCGAGGTAGGCGTAGTAGCGGCCGGAGGCGTGGATGTCCTCCTCGAAGACCCCGTCGTGGAGTATGCGCCGATCGTAGAGGGCGAAGAGATCGCGCGACGCGAGACCCTCCGCGATGCCCTCGAGTTCCCGCAGCCGGGCGAGGGCGTCCTCGGGGCCCACGAATGTGCGCCCCTCGATCGCCACGCCCGTCCCGAGGTCGAGAGAGCGCAGCGCCGTCGCAATGCGCTCGATTCGGTCCACTTATTTCCCCTTCTCTTTCTCTTTCTTCTCGATCTCTTTGAGCGAGACGCGCTTGCGGGGGGCGACTTCCTTCTCGTGGTAGCTCGCCTTGACGAGGAGGACGGGTGGTATGACGTCCTCCATGCGCTTGCGGTCGTCGAAGAAGGCGTTGCGGATCCCGGAAGCGTGGATCGCGGTCTCTTCCATGTCGACGTCGGTGCCTACGCCCTCGAGCTGGCCGATGCGGTCAAGGATGTTCAGGATCGTCCTGTTGAGGGGGTCTTCCTGGCCCTTGTCCTTGTCGAGGTGCTTCGCGAGGCCGTTGAGGTCGGCGATCGAGAGCGGGTAGATGCGGTAGCCGTCGCGGGGCGAGCTGTAGTTGGACTGCAGGACGCCGAGGATGACACTGAGGTTCTTCGGGTAGATGCCGCCCTTGTGCCATTTGGTCATCATGGCGAAGATGCGTCCAATGATGAACTTGTTGGGCTGCACGGGGGAGAGGAGGAGGAAGGGGTCGGTGTCGCCGATGAGGGCGTCGATTACCCAGTGGTTCTCGATCTCGAGCATGCGCAGGAACACGGCGTAGTTCTCGGGCGTGAGGCCTACGGTGTTGAGGAAGGCCGCGTAGGTGATCGCTGCCTCGACAGCCTCGTAGCTGCGGCAGCCCATGATGCCCTGGAGCAGGCGGTTTTCGATACTGTTGATCT
>JANXYO010000116.1 GCA_025356015.1 Spirochaetaceae bacterium | reverse complement strand
GGCTCGGCGATGATGTCGCCCGAGGTCATGCGGGGATTAAGCGAGGCTTAGGGATCCTGGAAAACCATCTGCATGTTCTTGCGCGCCGAGATGAGGTCGTCGGCCTTGAGCTTGGTGAGGTCCTTGCCGTTGAGGATGACCTCGCCCGCAGTGGGCTTGTAAAGCTGGGCGATGGCGCGGGCAGTCGTGGACTTGCCGCAGCCCGACTCGCCGACCAGACCCAGGGTCTCGCCCTTCTTGATCTGGAGGTTCACGCCGTCGACGGCATATATGTAGTTCTTCTTCCGCTTTAGCAGGCTTCCCCCGATGGGGAAGTGCATTTTCAGGTCCTTTACGTCGAGTAGGACTTCAGACTTGGCCATGGTTTACTTCTCCTCCGAGTTGTACAGCCAGCAATTCACGAAGCGGCCGCTCCCGAGATCAGTCGTCGTCGGGTACTTGCGCTTGCAGATGTCCATGGTCCTGTCGCAGCGCGGATAGAAGGGGCAGCAGTCGGGAAGGTCGATGACGTTCGGCGGCTGGCCCCTGATCGAGAAGAGACGGTCGCCGGAAGCCTTGTCGAGCCGGGGCACCGACTTGATCAGGCCCTGGGTGTAGGGGTGCTTGGGGTCGGCGAAGATCTTGTCGGTCGCCCCGCGTTCCGCGATGCGCCCCGCGTACATGACGCAGAGGTTGTCGCACATCCCCGCCACCACGCCAAGGGAGTGGGTGATCAGGATGACGGCGGTCCCGAGCCTCGAGGTGAGCTCGCGCATGAGGTCGAGGATCTGGGCCTGGATGGTGACGTCGAGGGCGCTCGTCGGTTCGTCGGCGATCAGGATCTCGGGGTCGCAGGAGAGGCTCATGGCGATCATGACCCTCTGGCGCATGCCGCCGGAGAACTGGTGCGGGTACTGGTCGATTCGCTTCTCGGGGCTGGGGATGCCGGCGAGCTTGAGCATCTCGATGGCCTTGGCCTTGGCGGCCTTCTCGTCGAGACCCTGGTGGAGGGTGATCGTCTCGATCATCTGCGTGGAAATGCGCAGGAAGGGGTTGAGGGAGGTCATGGGGTCCTGGAAGATCATGGAGATCTTGTTGCCCCTGATCTTCCTGATGTCGTTCGTGGACATCTTGAGCATGTCCTTGCCCATGAACAGGACCTCGCCGCCGGCGATCTTGCCGGGAGGGGAAGGGATCATGTTGATGATGGACAGGTTGGTGACGCTCTTGCCCGAGCCAGACTCGCCCACGATGCCGAGGGTCTCGCCGCGGTGGAGGTCGAAGCTCAGGCCGTCTACGGCTTTCACCACGCCTTCGTCGACGTGGAAATAGGTTCTCAGGTTCTTGACCTGGAGGATGACTTCATCGGTCATTTTTTGCTGTCTCCTTGAGCCTGCTTAGGTCCGATTCTTGCTCTGCGGGTCGAGCGCGTCGCGCAGGCCGTCGCCGAGGAAGTTCATTGCAAAGAGGAAGAGGGTCATGATCGCCGCTGGCACGAGGAGGCGCCAGGGGAAGAGCTCCATGCCCTGCACGCCCTCGGATACGAGGGTGCCCCAGGACGCGTCGGGCGCCGAGACGCCCAAGCCCAGGAAGGACAGGAAGGACTCGCTCATGATGAAGCCCGGCAGGGAGAGGCTCGAGAAGACGATGATGACGCCGAGCGTGTTGGGCAGAAGATGGCGGAATATGATACGGCCCGAGCTCGCGCCCATCGAGCGTGCCGCCTCCACAAACTCCGAGTTCTTAAGGCTGATTATCTGGCCGCGGACGACGCGCGCGATGGTGAGCCAGGACACCAGGGCGATCGCGATGAACAAGATGAATATCGAGCTCGAACCCTCGGTACGGAACACCGACATCATGATGATGACGATGAGCATGTAAGGAAGGCCGTACATGATGTCGACGAAGCGCATGAGGAAGTTGTCGAGCCGTCCCCCCGCGTAGCCCGAGATGGCGCCGATTATGATCCCCAGGAGGACGGCCGTGATCGTCCCCACCAGGCCCACCAGCATCGAGATCCTTCCGCCATAGATGGTCCGGGAGAGCATGTCCCGGCCCAGGTAGTCGGTGCCGAGGATGTAGACCTTCTTGTGGTTGGGATTGGTGGCGATGTCGGCCTTGAGCAGGTCGTACTCGACCTTGGCCTTGTCGAGCTCGGGCGCGAGATCGTCGCGGCCCTCGCTAATGAGGGCCTGGATCTCGGTCAGCCTCGCCTCGGCCTTGGTGATGGCGACTTCGCCGGATGGCCTGAACGAGGGGGCCAGGTTGGCCTGGAAGAGGTCCTGGGAGGTGTAGTCGTAGAGCGGCAGGACCGGGGCGGCTATCGCCAGAAAGGCGTAAATCGCCACGATCCAGAGCCCAAAGAGGGCCATCCTGTTCTTGCGAAGCCGCTTCCAGGCGTCTGCCCAGAGCGAGACCGGCTTCATCGACTGGTTGAACTCGTTGATCAACTCGCCGCGCGTATCTATGGTTTTGCTGGCCATTTTCAGTTCCTCACTTATACGAGATGCGCGGGTCGAGGAACCCGTACACAATGTCGACCGCGAAGTTCATCACCACGAGGATGAGCGAGTACACAATGACTTCGCCCATGATGAGGGTGTAGTCGCGGTTGAGCGCGGACTGGACGAAGATCCTTCCGACGCCGGGCACGACGAACACCGACTCGACGACTATCGAACCCGTTATGATCCCCGAGAATGCGGGCCCGAGGTAGGACACGACGGGGAGCAGCGCGCCCTTGAGGACGTGCTTGAGGACGACTGCGCTCTCCTTGAGGCCCTTCGCCCTCGCCGTCCGCACATAGTCCGAGCGGAGCACCTCAAGGATGCTGGCCCGCGAGAGCCGCGCGATGTAGGCGAAGTAGGGGAAGCTCAAGGTCAGGGCAGGCAGGATCAGGGTCAGGGGCCATTTCCTGCCGTACCAGCCCGAGACCGGCAGCCATTTTAGCTGCATCGAGAAGGCTAGCTGGAGCACCGGGCCGATGACGAACAGGGGCACCGAGATGCCTATGACCGCCAGGGACATGGCAAGGTAGTCCTGCCACCGGTTCTGCCTCAGGGCCGAGGTTATGCCTACCCCGATGCCGGCGAACACCGCGAGCGCGAGGGCCACGGAGCCGAGCACGATGGAGTTGGGGAAGCTCTGGGCGATGAGCTCGTTGACCGTGCTCTCCTTGTACTTGTAGGAGGGGCCGAAGTCGCCGTGGAGCACGTCGTTGAAGTACCGCAGGTACTGCATCGGCATTGACTCGTCCATGTGGTACTTCTTCAGGATGTTCTGAAGAACGGCCTCGGGAAGCTTCTTCTCGCTGGAGAAGGGGCCGCCGGGGGCAAAACGGATCAGGAAAAAGCTGAGCGTAATGATTACGAACATTGTCGGTATTAGGCTCAGAAATCGACGGATGATGAACTTGGTCATCGTGTCCTTTCCTCCGGTGAGGGATTTATCCGCGCGGTGGGGAGTTGCGAGGAGCGCGGAGGCGAAGGGCTCGCGCTTGTCGTTCCCTTCGCCTTAGGGCGCCTCACCTCAAAAAACGGCCACGGTGAACACCGGAATGTTCTCCCGCGGCCATTTTTCGAAGTTCAAAGCCGTCCTTTAAGGAGCAGCCTTTCTGCCGCCTACTTCTTGTACATGAACTTCCAGGGGTGGAATCCGATCGGGTTCGGATACCAGCCACCCCACTTGGAGGCGTCGATCATGTCCAGGTTGACGTAGTGGTAGATGGGGATGAGAGCCTGGTCCCTGGTGAGGAGCATGGTCTCAGCCTGCTGGAAGATCTTGTAGCGGTCGGAAACCTTCGCGGTCCTGGCCTTCTCGATGAGCTTGTCGAAGTCCGCGTTCTTGTAGTTGCCGGCGTTGTTGCCGCTGTCGGAGATGAAGAGCTCGAGCATGGTGTTGGGGTCGATGTAGTCGCCCACCCAGCCATTGCGGGAAACGGTGAAGTCACGCTGCTTGTCGCGGAGATCGAGGAGGGTCTTGAACTCCATGTTCTGGAGGGTGCAGTCGATCCCGAGGACGTTCTTCCAGGACTGCTGGATGAACTCGCCGATGGCCTTGTGGCCTTCGTTCGTGTTGTAGATGTAGGTGAAGGCAGGGAAACCCTTGCCGCCCGGGAAACCGGCCTCGGCGAGCAGCTTCTTGGCCTGCTCGGGATTGAAGCCAGCGCCCTTCTGGGGGGTGTAGCCGGCAAGCGGGGGAACCATGGCGTCGGTGGGGATCTGACCGGCCTTGGTGATCTTGTCGACGATGGCCTTCTTGTCGATGGCCATGGCGAGAGCCTTGCGGACGCGGACGTCGTCAAAGGGCTTCTTCGCGATGTTGAGGGAGATGTAGTAGGTGGCGACCTGGGGGGAAGCCTGGAAATCCTTGCGGAGCTTGATCTCGTCGATCTTGCTCACCGCGATTCCGTGGGTCCAGTCGACTTCGCCATTCTTGAACATGTTGTAGTTCGTGGTGTCGTTGTCGCCGGGCAGGACCTTGATGGACTTGATCTTGACGTTCTTGGCATCCCAGTACTTGGGGTTCTTCTCCATAAGGAGGTATTCCTGAACCTTCCAGTCCTTGAGGAGATAGGGGCCGTTGGTCACGATGTTGCTGGGCTTGGTCCAGTCATTGCCGAACTTTTCGACCGCCCACTGGGGAACGGGACCGAAGGAGCTGTGGGCCATCATGTCGACGGCGTAGGGGGCGGGACCGGTGAGGGAGACCTCGAGGGTGTTGGCGTCGATGGCCTTGTAGCCGACGTCCTCGGCCTTGCCCTTTCCGCTGTTAAAGGCATCGGCGCCCTTGATGACCATCGCGGGGAAGTAGGCGTACTCCGCACCGGTCTTGGGGTCCAGGATGCGGCGCATGGCGTAGACGAAGTCCTGGGCGGTGACGGGGTGCCCATCGGACCAGGTCGCGTTCTTGCGAAGCTTGAAGGTGATTACCGTGCCGTCCTTGCTGATCGTCCAGGACTCGGCAACGGCGGGGATCGCCCTGCTGGTCTTGGGGTCGTACTGGACGAGACCTTCGAACAGGCCGAGATAGACGTTCGTGGACGCCGTGTCGGTCTGAAGGCTCGGGTCGAGGGTCGGCTCCGACGCGTTGCTGAACACGAAGTCCTGTGCGAACATGCCCGTCACTGCGACGAGGACAAACAGGACTGCGAGAATCCGCTTCATGGTACCTCCTATAAGATATCTATGCAGAATGCCGTTCTGTTATACTCTGGTTTTCCGGAGCTTGCAACTGTTTTGTGCCCGAGTCGGGAAAACTGCCTAGTTGCATAGTAACAGCCCTCATATTTTATATTATTCTATCATAATGTTTTATAAAGATATCTGGTCGATCCATACCGCGACGAGTCAGGAAAAAATCCGTACCCGGGAAGCATCGGTGCGGAATCTGTCCGCAGCTCCCATGGCGCCTCCCTCCATTCTCCCGGAATAATCCCGATCCAGGGAGGCCGGCGCCTAGAGGGTCTCGAGCCGGGCCGCGAGCCTGTACAGCTCGAAGCGGTTACGGACGCCAAGCTTCCCCGTGATGTTGGACAGGTGGTTCTCCACGGTCTTCTGGCTCAGATCGAGGGATTCGGCGATCTCGTCGGCCCGTTTCCCGCCCGCGAGGAGCTTGAGCACCTCCCGCTCTCGCTCTGAAAGGCCCGAGATGCCGATGCGGTCTGCGGGAGAGGAATTGGCGCCGTCGGTGGCCCCGTCGATGAAAAGCTTCAAGGAAGAAGGATCGAGGTAATAGCCGCCGATCGAGGCTGCGTCGAGGGCGGCGATGACGCACTCGGTCCCGGCGTCCTTCGCGACATAGGCCGAGGCTCCCGAGTGGAAGGCGCTCGCGATGTAGTCGTAGCGCCTGTGCATGCTCAGGATGATGATGGGCGAGTCCTGCAGGGAGCGGCGCAGCTTGGCTGCCAGCTCCAGGCCGCTCATCCCCGGTAGGCTTATGTCGATGATGAAGAGCTCGGGAACCCTTCCCCCGTTCTCTAGATATGCGAGGGCAGCCTCGGCCGAAGAGGCCTCGCCGTCGGTCAGATAGCGGCCGGAGCGCTCGAGGATGGCCTTGAAGCCCTCACGGATTGCCGTGTGGTCGTCGACGATGTAGACCCTTTTCATGTTTTCTCCTTGATGCGCCGTCCCGGTGCCGTCACACGGAGCGAAGAGCCTCCCCATGGGCCATATCCGAACCTGAACCTTCCGCCGATCATGCGAGCCCTCTCCTCCATGCCCGTCCTGCCCAGGCCAGGGGCGGCATCTCCCGGGCCCCTACCATCGTCCTCGACCGTGAGCTCGATGTAGCCGCCAAAGCCCACCAGCCTGACCTTGACGTGGCGCGCCCCCGAATGCCGCCGCACATTCGTGAGGGCCTCCTGGAGGATGCGGTAGAGGTTTATCTCTGTCTCGGGCTCGAGCACGAGGCCAGCGATACCGTCGATATTGAAGGAGATCTGGATCCCGGTCTCCTTGGCGATGTCGGCGCAGAGCCTTGATCCCGCCTCCGCGATGCCAAGGCGGTCGAGCTCGGCTGGCCGCAGGCCATAGCAGATATTGCGGATCTCTTCTATCGAATGCTCGAGCAGCTTCTTGGCGAGATCGGCCTCGGGCTCGGGGCAGAGCCCGCAGTAGAGCTTGGCTGCCGCGAGGTCCTGGGCGACAGCGTCGTGGAGCTCCCTGGAGATCCGGAGCCGCTCGCCCTCCTGGGCCGCGATGAGGGCCCGCGACAGGGCCCGGTTCCGGGCCTCTCCGGCGCTCGAGGCCCGGAGGCGCACCTCGAGGACGACAAAGCCTATCATCGCGGCGACCATGCCCGTCAGGATGATCAGGAAGAAGGAGCGAAAGAGCTCGAATTCCTCCTGGGCGTAGTCGCCGACGCGGGTGGCCATGTCCCCCAGGGCCTTGTCGAAGGCCGTGGCCTCCTGTGCCGCTCCCAGATCGCCCCGTATCTCGCCCGTCTCGAGGCGGGCGAAGGCCGCGTCGGCCCTGCTCATGAGGGCCGAGAAGTGGGGGTCTGTAACCAGGAGCTTGTGCACCGAGGGGCGGGACCTAAAGCTCTTGTATTCTGCCAGGAAGTCCTCACGCGAGGGCTGGTCGTTCCTGATGCCGAAACCGATGGCCGATTCGACCCAGAGGTCACGCAGTGCCATGAGCTCGACCCGGTCCGAGCCAAAGAGAACCTGGGGCCCAACCAGGACCTGGGAGAAGAAGACGAGGGCCAGGACCATGAGCAGGGCCATGACAAGCTCGACCCAGGTCCGAGCCTCGATCTGGCGCATGTACTTGATGAGCCGCGGCGCCGCCGGAATGAATCTGCCCGTCTTCACGCCGCCTAGTATAGCCTCGGAACCTCGATTCGAGTAGGCCGCGCCCGGCCTCAAGACGGCGCTCAACCCACGATCGAGAGGCTAGAGCCTCCCCTGCCCTTCACCACCTCGATCCTGGAGGGGATCCTCGCGCGAAGCTCGGCGACGTGGGAGACGATGCCGATCGTCCTCGCCCCGCGCGCCGCGTCGAGGACTGTGATCGCGCGCTCGAGGGACTCGTCGTCGAGCGAGCCAAAACCCTCGTCGATGAACACGGCGTCGAGGGATGCCCCGCCCGACCTCTCCCTGATCGCGTCGGCGAGGCCCAGGGCAAGGCTCAGGGCGGTGAGGAAGCGCTCTCCCCCCGACAGGGTCCCGGTTGGCCGCGTCTGCCCGGTGAAAGCGTCGCGGACTACAAGGTCGAGGCCCACCTTGCCCCTTCCGGTGGCTATGCCCTCGTCCGCGCTGAGGGCATAGCGGCCATCCGACATCTCCGAGAGCCTGATGCTCGCACGCTCGGCGACAGCCTTGAAATAGCGGCCCAGGGCAAAGTTCTTGAAGGGGAGCCTCCTGCCCTGGAGCTCGCCGTTTAGCAGGACCGAGAGGGAGTTCGTCTGCGACCAGCGTGCGTCGAGCTCAGCCCTCTCCCTGGCGAGCCTTTCCCTTTCCGACCCTATGCGGGCGAGCCGGGCCCTGCGGTCCTGGATGGTGTCAAGCAGGAGCTGGGCGGAAGCGTGGCGCGCCCGCGCCGCCCCAGCCTCCTCCTCGTACCTGGCCGCATCCTCCAGCAAAGCCGCCGCGCTCCCCGGGCCACTCTGGACTCCCGCATTGAGGGCCGCGAAACCCGAGCGAGCCCCGGCAAGCTCGCGCTCGTGGTTTGACGCGGCGGCCTCGAGCCGAAGCAAGGCGGGCGCGGGCAGCCAGGCCGCGCGCGCGGCAGCGCCGTCGCTCAGGCCATGGGAGGCAAGCGCCTCCTCCTCCTGTGCGGCCACCTGAGAGAGCCGCTCTGAGAGTATGGTCGTCCTCTCGACGCAGGAATGCCTCAGGGCCGCCGCCTTCCCGAACTCCCGCTCCCAGGCGCCGATCCTCTGCTCGAGGAGGACAAGCTCGGCGGCCGCCGACGCCCTTTGAGCGCGCGCGGCGCCGAGCCGCTCCCGGGGATCCTCGCTCCCCACGCGCGCGGCCAATGTGGCGCTTGAAGCCGCGAGAGCCGCATGTCCCTCGCGGGCCTTCGAGAGCTCGGCCTGCCGATTCGATCGCTCAACGCGCGCGACCTCTCGCTCGCGGGCCATCGCCATTGAGGATCGCCGCCTCAATTCCATGGCCTCGACCCCGGCCCTGGCCGCCGCGAGCGCAGCCCTCGAGGCCGCGACGGCCGCGGCCGCCCCCCCAAGACCCGGCCCCGGATTCATGGCGAGCAGGGCCGAAAGGGAGGCCTTCGCCTCGTCGAGGGCGGACCGGGCGGAAGCCTCCCTCGCCCTCGCCTCGGAGGCGAGGGCGAGGGCAAGCTGCTTTTCCTCGCGGGCTTCCTCGGTCAGGTGCTCGGGCGGCAGCCCATCCTCGCCGAAGGGCAGGGCCGCCTGGCTTGGAGCGGCCGGATGATCGGTGGAGCCGCAGACCGGGCAGGGCCGCCCCTTCCTCAGTCTGGACGCGAGCCTCACGGCGAAGATCGACTCGAGCTCGGTCTCGAGCCCGGCGGTCGCTGCCCTCGCGGCCGCCAGGACCTCCTCGGCCTGGGCCAGCTCGTCCGAGCGCCCGGCCTGCTCGAGCTCCCGCCTCGCGACGATGGCCGACGCGGAGGACAAGGCCTCCGCGTTACGCGACACTGCTTCATCCCTCTCCAGATCCAGCCGCGCCTCGTCGAGGGCGGATCGCAGGGCGGCTTCCTCGTCCTCGCCGACGCTCGCGGCGGCGAGGCTTTCCTCAAGGCCGTCCTCGGCCCTCTTCGCCGATGCGAGGGCCTCTTCGCAGGCCGACACCCCGGCCGCCGAGGAGCGCAGGGATTCCTGGGCGTTCCGCAGCTCGGCCCAGGCCTCGACCGCCTTCTCGAGCTCGCCGATGCTCCTGTCAAGGACCGACTGCCGCTCCCTGCCAGCCTCGGCCTGGGCACGGCACTCCCCGATCGAGGCGGACTGGGCCTCGAGGGCCTCGAGCGAGAGCGTTCGCTGCTCGAGCTCGGCCCGCGAGGCGGCGAGCTCGAGGGCGGCCCGCTCCCGGGCCTCGACAGTGGGAAGGACGGCAGAAGCCGTCCTCGCGGAGGCGATCCTGGCAGACCGCTCGCCGGCCTCCTCGGCCTTCGCCTCGAGCTCCTGGAGCCTCGAGCGGGCCTCCTCGAGCTGCCTCGCCCTTGCCGCCAAGTCCCTGGCGCGTCCGGCCGCGAGGTCCTTTTCCGAAGCCACCTCCAGGGCGAGGCCGCGTTCGGCGGCGGCTGAGTCAGCCTCGGCCGCAAGACGGACAAGCTCGGCCGGGACCAGGCTGGGATCCGAGGCGAGGGCCGGGGAGAAGTCGGCCAGGTCAGCGGCCGTCCGCCCAAGCTCGGCATCGATCCTCTGGATCTCAAGCAGGGCCGTCTTGGCATCGTCCCGCGCGAGCCTCGCCACCGCGTCGTGCAGACGCACAGGGAAGAGCTTCTCGAGCACGGCCACGCGCTCCGTCGAATCCATCTCCAGGAAGCGCTGGAACTCGCCCTGGGGCAGGAGGATGATCTTCGAGAATTCGTCCTCTGTGAGGCCAATGAGCTCCTCGACAGCCGTGTTGACCTCGGTGATCTTGCTCGCCAGGAGCTTCCATTCGCCGCCCTCGGATTTCCAGATCGCGGCCTCCGGCGGCACGTCGGTGAAGCCGCCCCCCTTCTTTTCGCGCTTGTGGGGCGGACAGCGCGAGACCCGGTAGCCGGCCCCGCCGAGGGAGAACTCGAAATCGACAAGGGGCTTCTCCCCAGGGAGGGCGTGCTGGGACCAGAGCTGGCGGTCAAGCCCGGCCCTGGCCCCCGGGGCCTTTCCATAGAGGGCATAGGTCATCGCATCGAAGAGGCTGGTCTTGCCCGAGCCTGTCTTTCCCCATACCAGGAACAGGGGCCCGAGGCGGGAGAAGTCGACCTCCGCCCTGGCCCTGTAGGGCCCGAAATTCTCGAGGGCGAGCCTAATCGGCTTCACGTTCGGCCTCCCTGAGGAGCTCCGAGAACAGGCCGAGCTCTGGCTCGCCCGGCGCGCCACCCCGCATCTCGGTGCAGAAGGCCGCGAAGTCCTCGAGCACGGCACCCGGGCCGGCCGCCGGACGCTCGAAGCTCTGGCCCGCCTTGAAGGTGGACTCGAAGGCGGTCTGCCTCACCGAGAGCAGGTTGGGGAAATTGGCCCTCAAGGGGTCGGCAGGGTTGAGCACGGGTAGGGGATCGGTGAGCCTCGCCTCGATGAAGTCTCCGCGGTACTCTGGCATCGCACCGGGGCATGAGAGCTCGGAGAAGAGGCCCTCGAGCCTCACCATGCGCCGCAGGGGCCTTATGGGCACGAACTCGATCCGCGCCTCGCTCCTGCCCGGCTCGACGAGGAGGAATCCCCTCTCCTGGAGGGCCTCGCCGAAGGAGTAGGCGAGGGGCGAGCCGGGATATGAGGAGCTCGCCGTCGGGGCCTGGGCGCGGTGGAGATGGCCGAGGGCCGTGTAGTCGAAGCCCTCGAGGAGGCCCGGGTCGACCTGTTCCGCGAGGCCGACGAAGACCCGCTCGGACTCGCTCGCCGCCCCTCCAGAGACGAAGCAGTGAGCCACCAGGACGTTGTGCGCAAGAGGGTCCATGCGCGAGCGTATCCGGGCGATGCCTTCCGCGAAAAGCTCGGCCTGGGAGCCACCCGCCCCCTCGGTGCCGCCGGGGGCCTCCCCGAAGGCCCCGTTTGAGAGGAAGGGAAGGGCCCATATGGAAAGTCGCTGCCCTCCGCTTTCCACAACGACCGGCTCCACGCAGTCCGCCGCCCTGGTCCTGAAGTGGACATTGGCGCTCCGGAACAGGGAGGCGCCGAAGGAGAGCCTGGCCGCCGAATCGTGGTTCCCCGGGATCGCCACCACGACAAGGCCAGATCGGGCCGCGAGGGCCCTGCCCAGGAAATCGTCGAAGAGGCCGATGGCCTCGGGCGGAGGAATGCTCCTGTCGTATATGTCGCCGGCGATGAGAAGGACATCAGGCTGCCTCTCGGCGATCGTGCCAAGCATCGCCTCGAGGGCATGCCTCTGGTCAGCGACGAGGTCGCGCTCGTGGAGGGTCTTCCCGAGATGGAGGTCAGCCGTATGGAGGAGGAGCATAGGACCGAAGGATAGGGATCGGGCAGCGGGGGGTCAAGGCCGTCCAGCCCTAGGACTTGATCGCACCCGCAGTGATGCTCCTGATCATCTGCCTCGAGAAGAGGAGGTAGAGGAGGATGACCGGGACCATGGCCATGGAGAGGGAGGAGAGGACGGCGTTCCAGTCAGAGACGAACTGACCGAGGAACTGCTGGACGCCGAGGGTCACCGTCGCGGTCCTCCCGCTCGGGGCGACGATGAGGGGGAACCACAGGTCATTCCAGATGGGGATCATGGTGAAGATCCCGATCGCTCCCAGGGCCGGACGGACAAGGGGCATGACGAGGCGGTAGATCCTGTATTCGCTCGCCCCGTCTATCCTGGCAGCCTGCTTGAGCTCGTCGGGAACCTGGGACATGAAGTTCGAGAGTATGAAGACCGTCATGGGCAGTCCCTGCGCGATGTAGATGAGGACCAGGCCCGCCAGATGGTTCACGAGGCCGAGGGCTGACATGAGCCTCAGGATACCCACAGTGCCGAGGCGGATCGGGATCATGATGCCGATGGCGAGGTAGAAGCCTATGAAGGCGTTGCCCTTGAACCTGTATTCGGAGAGGGCGTAGGCGGCCATGGATCCGAGGAGGAGGATCATGGCAAGGGAACTGACCGTGACGATCAGGCTGTTCGAGAAATTCTGCGGGAGGTTCGAGCGCGAGAGCACGGTCTGGTAGCCGATGAGGCTGAAGGTTTCTGAGTCGGGGAAGGAGAAGGGCGCGCCGAAGATGAATTTCCTCGCCTTGAAGGAATTGGTGAGGATCATCCAGATCGGGAAAAGGGCAAGGAGGGCGAAGAAGCTGAGGATGGCGAAGTCGCTGGCCTCCCGCAGGCGGCGCGCAAAACCCGTGGTTCTCATCTCCCTCCTCCTACAGCTGGTAGCTCTGGACACGCCTCTGCCAGAGGAAGAGGTAGGCGAGGACGCCCGCGGCGATGATGAGGAACATCATGGCCGCCACCGTGGCCCCCATGGTGGGATTGCCGAGCTGGAGCTGCTGGCCGAAGAAGCTCCGGTAAAACAGGGTGCCCATGATGTCCGAGGAGAAATCCGGCCCGGCGAGGGCCCCCTTCATCGTGTAGATGAGGTCGAAGGCATTGAAGTTCGCTACGAAGGTGAGGACCGCCACGACTCCGAGGGTCGGGAGGACCAAGGGGAACTTGATCCGCCAGAAGATGTTCCAGGGCGAACAACCGTCGACCACGGCAGCCTCGACGAGATCGTCGGGGATGCCGATGAGGGCCGTGTAGAGGAGGATCATGGGAATTCCGATGAATTGCCACACCGAGATAAGGGAGACGGTGATCAGGGCCGTCTGGGAAAGGCCGAGCCAGGGCCTGAACAGGCTCCCGAGGCCCACGGCCTTGAGCATGCCCGGGGCGACGCCCCAGAGCGGGCTCAGGATGAGCTGCCAGATGAAGCCAATGATCACGACGGAGAGCACGGTTGGCAGGAAGAGCAGGGTCCGGTACACGCCGCGCGCCCGGCCCTTGCCCACAAGGAGGGCGGCGAGAAGAAGGCCTATGGGATTCTGGACCAGCATGTGGATTGAGAAGAAGACGAAGTTGTTCCTTAAGGCGCCCCAGAAGCGCGGGGCCCAGTCGCTGTCGCTGAAGAGCCTTGCGTAGTTGCCAAGGCCGTTCCAGAGCTCCCTGTTGTCCTGGCTCGTGGTGAAGAAGGAGAGGCGCAGGGAATCAAGGAGGGGCAGGATCATGAAGAGGCTGTAGATCAGGGCGCCCGGAGCGATGAAGACGACGATGAAGAAGGGGAGGCGCTTGTTCCGTCTCAGGTCGAGCATCGCTAGGGGCTCCTGTCGAAGCGCCGCGGGCGGCTGCTGCCGCCCGCGGCCATCATGGAATCACTTGCCTGGCTTGTACCACTTGTCGAGGCCGGCCTGGATCTCGGTGGCGGCCTTCTCGGGAGTGAGGGTGCCGTTGATGACGGCCGCGCTCACCCGCCAGAGCTCGTTCTCGAGGTTGGGTTCGCCACGGGAGAGGATCTGGTAGGAGTTGCGGATCGTCGACTTGCTGGTCCCGCGCCAAGAGAGGAACTCGTTCGCGAGGGGATCCTTGAGGCTGATCTTGGCGTTCGACAGGGGGAAGAATCCCGGCAGGGCGTTGGCGTAGAGAGCCGCGAACTCAGGGCTCGTCATCCACTGGAGGAACTTCTTCGCCTCGGCGGGGTGGGCGCTCTTGGCGTTCATGCCCAGGGCGATGTCGGTGTGGTCGGAGATGTACACGGGATCACCGGCCTTGTCGACCGGGGGCTTGAAGACACCGAGCTTGAAGGAGGCGTCCTTCTCGAACTGGGAGATTTCCCAGGAGCCGGTGGGGTAGATCGCGGCCTTCCCGAGGGTGAAGAGCTGCTGGGAGTCGGGGTACTTGACCGCCTGGTAGCCGGAAGGCAGGTAGGGCGCCCAGGCGGCGAGCTCCTTCCAGGTCTTCACATAGGGGGCGTCGGTGAACTTGGCCTTGCCCTTGAGCAGGGCTGTCCTGCCGTCCTCGCCCTTCCAATTGTTGGGGCCGATGTTCTGGAAGCCCATCGTCGCGGCCTCCCACATGTCGGAGGTGCCCATGGCGAGGGGGACCCAGCGCCCGTCCTTCTTGATCGCGTCGAGCACGGCCATGAACTGGGCCTTGGTCTGGGGAACGCTGAGCTTGAGGGCGTCAAAGGCGGCCTTGTTGTAGAAGAAGCCGTGGATGACCGAGGCCATGGGGACGGCGAAGACATGCTTGCCGTCGTCGGTGATCCATGCGCTCTTGGCCACGGGACTGAAATTGCCCATGCCGGGCAGGCTGCTCAGGTCGGCGAGGTAGCCCTTCTGGTAGAGCTGGAGCGAGGCGTCGAAGGGCCGCGCCGTGATCAGGTCGCCGGCTGTGCCGCCCTCGAGCTTGGTGTTGAGGACGCCGTTAAACTCGGCAGGAGCCGAGGGCTGGAACACGACGTGGATCCCCGGATTCGCCTTTTCAAAGGCGGGGATGATCTGGTCGCTCCAGATCGAAAGATCGTCATTCCTCCAGCTTTCGATGGTCAGGGTGACCTTTGCCTGGGAAAAGACGGCTCCGTATCCCGCGAGGAACGCGAGGACGAGCGCGATCGCTACAAGTTTCTTCACGGATCCCTCCTGTTGTGCCGGGCGGAAGTTGCCCGACCATGGGACACTATAGGAGGGCTCGCGGTCCAAGTCAAGAAAACTAAAGCGCGCTGGCGGCGGGAGGACACTGGCGGGCCGAGGGCAAACGCGCAAGAATTGTCTCTTGAGAGGGCGCGGTCCACCAAGAGGCGCCCGCTGTGGAGGATAAGGGCATGGAGTATCGTCGTCTGGGCAGCGCGGGGCTCAAGGTCTCGGCGCTCTCCCTCGGTTCCTGGGTTACCTACGGCCCGCAGGTCAATGTCGACTCCGCGGCCGCAAGCATAAAGGCCGCCTACGATGCGGGCGTCAATTTCTTCGACAACGCCGAGGCCTACGCCAAGGGCGCCTCGGAGGAGATCATGGGGCTCGCGCTTAAAAAGCTCGGAATTCGCAGGGAGAGCTACATGGTTTCCACCAAGTTCTTCTGGGGCCTCAACGAGGGGCCGAACGAGAGAAACACCCTCAACCGGAAATACCTCATGCAGGCGATCGACGGGTCCCTGAAGCGCCTCGGCCTCGAGTACGTCGACCTCGCCTTCTGCCACCGTCCCGATCCAGATACGCCGGTGGAGGAGGTAGTCTGGGCAATGAGCGACATGGTCACGTCCGGAAAGGCCCTCTACTGGGGAACATCGGAATGGAGCGCCGAGCAGATACGCGAGGCCTGGGAGATCGCCGACAGGCGCGATCTTCGCAAGCCCCAGATGGAGCAGCCCCAGTACAACCTCCTCCACCGCGGGAAGGTCGAGCGGGATTTCGCCCGGCTCTATGACGGGATCGGGCTCGGCCTCACAACCTGGAGCCCACTCGCATCGGGTCTGCTCTCCGGAAAGTACTCGAAGGGCATCCCCGCGGGTTCGCGGCTTTCCCTGCCCGGCTATGAGTGGCTCAAGGACAGGATCTACAAGCCCGATGCCATCGCCGCGGTGGAGAGCCTGGAGCCGCTCGCCCGGTCGATAGGCGCGACCCTGCCCCAGTTCGCGATAGCCTGGTGCGTCCGCAACCGGAGAGTGAGCACGGTGATAACCGGCGCCTCAAGGAGCGAGCAGGTCGTCGAGAACCTGAAGGCCCTCGATTTTGTCCCCGCGCTCACGGAGGAACTGCTGGCGAAGGTAGACAAGATACTCCTCCCCGTCATGGAGACGGTCGCCGACTAGGTTTCGGGGCGGGCCGCCCCCCGGGCCCCAATGCCCACTGGTGCTTGCCCAAGCCCGCCCCGGGGTCTACCTTTGATCCCATGCAGCTTGATTTTTCGCAGCCTTGGCGAATCGTCTACCCGGAGGGCAGCCCTGCCCCTCCTCCCGGATCCCCCCTTCCCGATCCCGCGGGCCTCGCCGACGCCGCATCCTTCGCCGCGGCCGAACTGGCGGCAATCCTTGGCCGCATGTCCGCTGCCTCGAACCTTGTTGGTGACGGGACCGAAGGCCGGAATTTCTTGGTACTTGACCTGGGCGACTGCGCCCCGTCACGGGCGCTCGAGGGAGCCCCGCCCTGCTTCGGCTGGAGGGCCTCCAAGGACCGCGTCGAGATCCACGGGGAGGACGGGTCCGGCCTCATAAGGGGCGTCTACGATTTCCTCTCTGCCCTCGGTGCAAGCTGGCCCTATCCGGGAAGCGAGGGGGAGAGGCTGCCCACCGGCCCCATCCTCGAGCTCGAACGCAGTTCAGGGCATTCGGGCGACCAGAGCCCGGGCGCAACCCTCATCCTGGGCCACGCCTCCTACCTCGAGGCTTACGGTGATTATCTGCCTTGGGCGGCGCGGAACGGCTACTCCTCGGTATTCTTCCATGTGGGAAGGGATTCACCCTCCCTCGGCTCGGCTCCACTCGCCCTCTATGAATCCCTTCGCGGAAAGCTCTCTCCCCTCGCGGCCAGGCTCGGCCTCTCAATGGAACTCGGTGGCCACCTCCTCTCTTCCTTCCTCCCGCGCTCCCGCTTCGGCCGCGAGAGCGGGCTCTTCCGCATGCACAATGGACGCAGGAAACCCGACAGCAACTTCTGTCCCTCGAGCGGCCCCGCCCTGGAAGCCATCTCCTCGGCTTTCGCGGCATTCGCCTCCTCCCACAGCGAGGTCTCCGTGTTCCATGTCTGGCCCGACGATCTGCCGGGTGGGGGCTGGTGCTCCTGTCCCGATTGCGCCGGTCTCGGTCCCGCCCAGCAGTCCCTCCTGGCCGCG
>JANXYO010000024.1 GCA_025356015.1 Spirochaetaceae bacterium | reverse complement strand
CCGGGGCAGTTCCTCGTCGAGGTAGGCCCTGGACCACAGGCCCGTGGCCGGATCGGTGTAGACCTGCCGGCGCAGCTCCCGCACCCAGGGCGCGTTCTCGGAGATGAGTCGGTGGGTCGACCTGAGCCTTGAGGAGATCATCGAAAGGGAGCGCAGGAGGATCCTGGCCGTCGTGTCCGGCTTCTCCCTGGCGAGGTCCTCCATGCTCTTGCCCCCGCCGGGGAAGGCTACGAGCTGGACGGCCGTCTCGGCCTTCCCGCGGGCGTCGAAGACGGAGCCCAAGGCGAAATCGAAATCCCCAAGGACGTCGCCTTCCAGGTATCGCGCCATCTCCCTCTCTTCCCCCAGCTCGTCTGCCCGGTATATGGAGACGACTCCCTCCTTGACTATGAAGAAGCGCCGCGCCCTCTCTCCGACCGAAAACACGGCCGCGCCAGCCGGCAGGCGCAGAAGTTCGGTCCGCTCGGCGACATAGGCGAGGTCGTCATCGAGGAGGTTCGAGAACAGCTCAGCCTTCTTGAGGAGTCTGAGCAGGGCTGTCTGGGGCGATATCTTTATCATTTCTATTCCATTCCCATGATAGGAGGCGGGAGTCGGCCGGTCAAGATCGCCACAAGGAGCAGTGGCGGCTTTAAGCTCCAGTGGCAAAGCTGCCGAACTGTTGTATAGTAACCGGCTTGGAAACCGCCACCCGAAGCGGCAGCCAAAGCGGAGGATTTCAGTGCAGTCAAAGACCAGGGGCGAGCCCTTCCTCTCGAGGCTCATCAAGCGTCGCATCGGGATCCTGCCCCTCGTGCTCGTAGTGATATTCTTCACGAGCCTGATAGCCATCCTGGATTTCCTGACCCCCGATGAGCTCAACGTGTCAATCTTCTACCTGGCGCCCATCGCGATGGCCGCCTTTTTCGGGGGCTCGGGGCTTGGCTACCCGACGGCCCTCCTCTGCGCGAGCGTCTGGATAGTGGTACTGGTCGTCGGCGGGCAGGGCTTCTCGAGCCCATTCTTCTATGGCTGGAACCTCTTAGTCAGGGTCGGGTACTACGCGCTCTTCGTCTATCTTGTCTGTGCCCTTCGCAGGCACATCGAGGACCTTCGCCAGCTGGGCCTTCGGGATCCGCTCACCAAGGCGGCGAACAGGCGGTACTTCGAGGAATACCTCTCCCTCACCGTCGCCAGGGCGGCCCGCGCGGGAGCCCCGCTGACCTTCATGCTCTTCGACATCGACGACTTCAAGCACATCAACGACGAGTTCGGCCACCTGCGAGGCGACGAGGTCCTCACCATCCTTGCGGACTGCATCCAGGCGAGGATCCGGCCAGACGACATGCTCGCGAGGCTCGGCGGCGACGAGTTCGCCCTCATCCTCTATGCGATGGACTACGATCGCTCCGAGGAGGTAACAGCGAGGCTTATCGACTCTGTGGCCCGCGAGTTCGCCGCGAGGGGCATCGTCGCCACGATGAGCGTCGGCATGATCACCTACGCCGTGCCCTGCGACAGGCCCGAGGTGATCATCAGGCAGGCCGACGAGCTCATGTACGAGGTCAAGCGTGGCGGGAAGAACGGCCGCAAGCACAGCCTCGTCGCGGGCTGCTAGAGGGCACTAGAGGCCGCGTCCCGCCTCGAAGGCCTTCATGTTCGCCGCCACGACCGCCTCTCCCTTTCGCGAGAAGAGCTCCACGATAGCTGCCTCGAGGCTCGCCGCCTTGAGCGGGAGGTGCCTCGCGGCAGCCCCAACGAGGACCATGTTCGCGGCGCGGGCGTTGCCCGCCTCCTTGGCGATGCGGTCGGCGTCGATGAGGAGGGAGCGGGGCAGGGCCTTGAGCGCGGCGTGGATTGCCCCGAGGTCGGGATAGTCGGCGATGTTCCTGATGGGCTCGGCCGCCGCGATCACCGAGCCGCCGGCCGCGAGCCAGGGCAGATAGCGAAGGGCCTCGAGGGGCTCGAAGGCGAGGACGAGGCTGGCGCTGCCAAGGGGAATGGTGGGGCTCGCTATGGTCCCGTCGGAGATGCGCAGGTGGGCGAGCACTTCACCGCCGCGCTGGGACATGCCATGCACCTCGGACTGCTTGACCTGAAGGCCCTCTGCCATGGCCGCCCTTGCGATGACGACCGAAACCGATATGCCGCCCTGGCCTCCGACTCCGCACAGGATGATGTCGTACTTCATGCCTTCCTCGCTTTCTTGAGGGCCTCAATGCATTCGCGGAAGGCGATGATCACGGAGACGCCCATGTGATCCAGTTCCCGCTTCAATAGGGCGACATTGGCCTCATGCTCCGTCCTGTGGGCCCTGACGACATGGACATGGTCGCTGCCCACGCCGACCGCGAGGGCAATGGCCCGCAGCCGCTCGGAGGGCATGATGGTCGGCTGCGCCCCGGTCATGCCCGTCGTGGCGTTGTCGAGGATCAGGAACTTGACGTTGGTCCCGTGGGAGACCGCGTCAACGAGGTTTGGGATGCCGGAGTGGTAGAAGGTAGAGTCGCCTATGACGCCGACCGCAGGCCGCAAGCCTGCCTCCGATGCGCCTCGGGCCATGCCGAATGAGGCGCCCATCTCGACGACGGTCTCGACGGCGTTGTAGGGGGGCAGGGCGCCGAGAGTATAGCAACCGATGTCCGCGTTCACCGCGAAGACCTGGTGCCCCTCGAGGGCCTCGGTGAGGAATGAGAAGGAGTCCCCGTGGGGGCAGCCAGCGCAGAGCTGGGGCGGCCGTCCAGGCGGGACGAGGCTGCTCGGGGCCAGACCCTGCCTGGCGGGAAGACCGAGGGCGGGCCTGATGTTGTCGGGTGTGAGCTCCCCTGTAGCCGGGACCTCCCCGCTCTCCTTGCCGCTGATCGGGATGGGAGTGGAGAGGATGCCGCGCAGGTAGCGCTCCACGAAGGGATAGCCCTCCTCGAGCACGAGGATTCGCTTCGACCGCGAGGCGAGCTCGCGAAGGGCCCCGTGGGGGATGGGATAGCGCGAAATGTGGAGGTGGCTCGGCTTCGTGGCGAGATCGCCCTCGTTCTCGCGGTAGTACTGCAGGGCAAGCCCCGTCGTCACGACAGCGAGATCTGCCGAGCCAGGCTCGATCGCGGAGGTGGCATCGTTCTCGCCGCGGATCCTCTCGTACTTGGCGAGGAGGTCCTTCCACAGCCGGCGCGCCACCGAGGGCATGAGGTTCCAGCCCCAGCGGTCTCCCGCCTTCGAGACGGGATTCTGGGGGAGCCTGGGGCCGAAGACGACGGCCGAGCGGCCGTGGGCCAGCCTTGTCACGATTCGCAGCATGACTGGACAGGCATTCTTCTCCGAGAGCTCGAAGGCCTCGCGGGCCATGTCGTAGGCTTCCTGGGAATCCGCGGGCTCGAGGCAGGGCACGCGAGCGAAGTCGGCATACCAGCGCGAGTCCTGCTCGTCCTGGGAGGAGTGCATGCCCGGGTCGTCGGCCACGACCACGACGAGGCCGCCGTTGATCTTGAGAAGGGCCGAGTTGATGAAGGGGTCGGCGGCCACATTGAGGCCGACGTGCTTCATCGAGACCATCGTCCTTCTGCCCGCGTAGGAGGCCCCAAGGGCGGACTCGAAGGCCGTCTTTTCGTTCGAGCACCACTGGGCCACAAAGCCGCCCTCGCGAGAGGCTATCTCCTGGAGGGTCTCCATGATTTCGGTCGAAGGTGTACCCGGGTATGCGAAGGCCGCCGAGAGGCCCGCGTGCAGGGCGCCGAGCGCGATGGCCTCGTCGCCCATGAGCATCTGGTTATCCATGCCTGCTACCTCTAGAAGTAAAGCTCGTATTCCTGGGGGACCGGGGCGTTGTACACGTACTCGGCCTCCTTTTCCTTGAGGGCGATCCAGTCCTCGATGAGCTCCATCGGGAATACGGGCTGGAGGTAGGCGTTATCCTTCCCGAGTCCCCGAAGGACATGATAGAGGCCCGTCGGGAAGGTGTTCCTGGGCGTCTCCTTGGTAGCGTTGTATCCCTTCGCCACCGGGTCGAGCTTCTTTGCGATCCCGTCAAGGCCAGCGAGGAGCATGGCGGCGAGGAAGTAATAGACATTGGCCATGGCATCGCCCGTGCGGAACTCGATCCTCGCCTCGCCCTTCTTCAGATAGCCGGGGATGCGCACCGCGGCGGCCCTGGAACCCTGGGCGAAGGTGGCGCTGACCGGGGCCTCGTAGCCGGGGACCAGGCGGCGGAAAGAGTTGGTGCTGGGGTTTGACCAGGCAAGGAGGGAGCCACTGAGGGCGTGCTCGAGGATGCCGGCGGTGTAGGCGAGTCCGGTCTCGGAAAGGCCGTAGAGGCCCTCGCCGGGGAAGACCGACTTGCCCTGCTTCTCGATGAACTGGTGCACGTGCATGCCCGAGCCCGCGATCTTGTACATCGGCTTGGGCATGAAGGTGACGAAGAGGCCGAGCTCGTCGGCGCAGGTCTTGATGATCCACTTCGAGAGCGCTACCGCGTCGGCGGCCTGTGGCAGGCTTATGAAGTTGAGCTCGATCTCGAGCTGGGCGGCAGCGACCTCGTGGTGGTGGTACTTGACAGGGATTCCCGCCGCCTCCATCGCCTCGACGGCGCGGTTTCGCAGGAGGTTGTAGCGGTCGTCGGGCCCGAGGCGGTGGTAGCCCTTTGAGAGTCCGAAACGGGGGGCGTCCTCGTACTCCTCGCCGATGCCCTCGGCGCTCTCGACGAAGTAGTAGGAGTGGCCAACCGTCGTGGAATAGCGGACATCGTCGAAGACATAGAACTCCAGCTCAACGAGCATCTTCGCCTCGTCGCCGACACCGCTCGCCTTGAGGACCTCAATCGCGCGGCGGGCGACCGTGCGGGGATACTGGGCGAAGGGCTCGCCACCTGTGGTCCACACATCGCAGAAGGTGTGCAGGATCCTGTAGCCGTCCTTTCCCTCGACGAAGGCTCCGGCCATGTCGGGGATCGCGACCATGTCGCTCGCGTGAACCTTGGCGAAGCCGAAATTGGAAGCGTCGAAACCGATGCCGTTCTTGAGGACCTTCTCGGTCACATAGCTCCTCGGGAGGGATACGGAGTGGACCTGGCCCACGATGTCGACGACGAGGAGGCTAAGATAATCGATGGTAGACAGGTCGCCCGAATATTTGGACAGCTGCATTGTGGCTCCTTGCTGGGTGTGCGTTTGTGCCTTGTCGATTGGGAGGGATAGTAGCCCTCTTTGGCGGAATTCGCAAGATACGAAACGTTGGTTTCAATAGATGGAACGGTTGGGCCTCGCCTTCCCGACAGTTGCATCCCCATCGACATGGTCGTGGGGACCCCATGGCCATGGAGGCGATGTTCAACGCCTTCGACTGGAGCAGGAGCTTTTCCGAGAGCCGTGACATTCCGGGAGACCGCTACGCCTATTCGAAACGGAAGGGATCGCCCCTCGCCCTCTCTCTTGACGACAAGAGCCTCGGCCTCGGGCCTGGCCTCCTGAACGGCCAGAACGTCCTGTCGAGCCTTACCGAGCTTGTCCTCCACCGGCTTACCACCAGGAATTTCGACGAGCTGCCCGTCCCATTCAGGGCGGTCGCGGCCGACATCATGAGCGGGGAGAAAGTCGTCTTCTCCTCCGGTTCCCTGGCCGAGGCGATCCGCGCGAGCCTGTCCATCCCGGGCATCCTCCAGCCCTACCAGATCGAAGGACACTACCTTGTCGACGGCGGCATCGTCGACGAGATACCCGTCGATGTCGCAAGATCGATGGGGGCCGATATCGTCATAGCCATCGAGGCGCACGGCCTTGGCCCCAGGAATCCCGAGGAGCTGCGATCCGGGTTCGCTGTCACCACCCAGGCCCTCAACCTCCTTGTCGAGCAGAATCGCAAGACGTCAAGGACGGCTTCCGATATCCTGATCCGCCCCGATCTCTCAGGCTTCGACTACGCGAGCTATTCGGATTCCGCGCAACTTGTGCAGAAGGGGAGGATCGCCGGCGAGGAAGCGATGCCTGCCTTGCTGTCCCTGGCCGAGCGAGTAGCGAAGGCACGCGCCCTTGTTGAGCCCTCGGGCCAGGCAAACCGCTTGGCATACAGCAAGCCTCCCCTGTTCGCCGAGTTGCGGTTCGAAGGGGGGAGCAAGGCCGATCAGAGTCTCGCCCGGGTCCGCATGTCACCCCTCATGGGCCGGGTTCCGGATCGCACGGAGGTGAGGGCTGCTATCGATGGACTGTATTCCACCGGCCAATTCGATTTCGTGCGCCTCGACCTCCTGCCCCTGCCGCCCCTTGCAGATGGCAAAAGCCGCGCCAGGGTCGTCCTGAGGCTCAGTCCAGCGGCCCAGAGCGACAGCCTCGCGCTCTTCGGCTGGAATTTCCGCGGCCTGGTCTCAGCCCTTGGTTCCAACGATTCCACGATCAGGACTGGCATCCTCCTGCACGGCCTCACAGGGCCCGGCTCCGGGCTTTTCGCCGAAGGGGCCTTTGTCAGCAAGACCGATTTCGAGCTTGAGCGAGGACGGGGGGGCCTGGCTGGGGCTCAACATGGGGAAATACGCCGATCTGGCTTTCGCCTACGCCCGGGAACGCACGAGCGCCATGGACGGCAGCTTCACCCTCGCCTCGGTGGACGCCGAGCTTGCGGCCGTCACCAGGCCCACGACGGTATTCTCGGAGGGTGGTGCCCATCTCCAGTTATTGGGGCGCTGGGCCGCCGCCGATCTTGGGGGGGACCTCGATTTCTCCAGTCTTGGGATCGAGGGAGGCCTCGATCTCCGCCTTGCAGATCGGCTCACCCTCGCCCTCACAGGTTTCACGGGCAGCGACTTCACAGGCTTCGTAGCGGTCAGGGGGAGCATGCCCCAGGATTCCTGGTTCGACTTGCGCAAGACCGGAATGTTCTACGGCCTTGAGCCCAGGCCAGAACGCCTCACGGGCAACCGTGCGGGACTCATAGATGACGGGAATGACGAGGCGCCCCTGCGCCCGAGCCTCATGATCCAGTTCGGAAGCTTCACGCCTTGACTCCCTTCGGCGCGGTGCGTTACTATGTTGCCTCATCGCCCAGATGGTGGAATTGGCAGACACGCTAGATTCAGGTTCTAGTGCCGAGAGGTATGCGGGTTCAAGTCCCGCTCTGGGCAAATTTGCGCAATCCTAATCAGCAATGACTTGTTTGGATGCTCGTTCCGCGTCGGGACGAGCTTTTCTTTTGGCCCGTCTTCGCTCGCTCCATTGCTGGGCCGAGCCGCCACAGCCCTGCGGCCGATGGCCTACATTCCTGTGTAATTGAGTATGCGCGAGACGCTATTGCGGATGTGGGTCCGCGTAGCGGCGTCGGCGAGGGCCGCGTCCTTGTTGATGACGGCGTTCAGGATGGCCAGATGCTCTGGGGTCGACTGGTCGGGGAAGCAAGGCAGGGTCCGCGCGATATGGGCTAGTGTGTCGATCTGCGCCAGCATCGTCTTGCAGATGTTGGCCAGGATCGCGTTGTCGCAATTCCTCATCATCATCTCGAGCATCTCCCTGCCCTCGACGATGGCCCGGCACAGCGAGAAATCAGCTTGTTCCGACATTGCTGAGGACTCTGCCTCGCTCGTGGGAGCGCGTGAAGCTCCGTCTTGGGAAGAAGTGGCCTGCCTCGCTAGAGCGAGTACCGCGCCACCTTCGCCGATACCGTCTCGATGAGGCTCGCGCTCCTTTCTGTCATGGCCGAGACGGAGTCAGTGTCGGTCTTGATCTCGACAGTGCCGCGCACCACCTCCACGATATCTATCCGCAGATGTTCGCTCAGCTCGAGGAGACCTCCCATCTCCTTCCCGATGCTCCTGCTCCCCTCGAGCATCTCCGACGAGCCGCTGCGGACGCGTTGGGTGATCTCCGAGATCTGGCCAAGGGCATCGAGGATCTCCTTCGAGCCCTCGTCCTGCTCGCTCATCGCGCGCTTGATCTCCTCCTCCAGGGCCACCAGGGATTCGATCTGTCCGAGTATCTGGCCGAACGAGCGCTCAGCTGCCTCGGAGGAGTCGACGACGGAGTCAATGGTCGTCTTTATCGAGCGGACATCGCGGGTGATCTCCTTCGAGCGTTGGCCTGAGCTCTCGGCTAGCCGCCGTATCTCGCCGGCGACGACCGCGAAGCCCTTCCCCGCAGTGCCTGCGTGCGCGGCCTCGATGGCGGCGTTCATGGCAAGGAGGTTCGTCCGGTCCGCGATGTCGGTCATCGCCTTGTTCGCCTCGAACAGCTTCTCGGACTGCATCGCGATCGTCTTGACCAGGCTTGTCACCACGGTCACCTTTTTCTTGCCGTCACCCGAGGCGGACAGGAGGGTGCCGAAGGCCTCCCCAAGGTGCAGGACGCTCTGTGATACAGACCTGATGCTGCCGATCATCTGCTCGATCGCGGCCGAGGACTGGGTGACGCTCTCCGACTGGCCCTCTATTTCCGCGTTCAGGGCGTCTATGGCCTGTATGATCTGGTTGATCGTGGCCGAGGTCTCGGTGACGCTCGCGCTCTGGGTGACCACGCGGCTACCGATCGAGTCCATGGTCGCCTGTATCTGGGAGACCGCGGCCGCGGTCTGGACCGCGCTCGCAGAGAGGCCCCTGCCGAGGTCCTGGATGACCTGGACTGAATCCCTTATGTCCCGGACCGAGCCGGAGAGGTCGGAGCGCATCCTTTCGAGCGAAAGGGAGAGCGTGCCCATCTCGTCGGCCCGCCGCCTGTACTGCTCGTCGATGGCATGCGTGAGGTCGCCTGAGGCTATGCTTCCGGCCACACGCGCGGCTGCATAGATCGGCCTCGAGAAGGACATGGCGAAACCGGTTCCGAAGAGGAAGCAGAGAGCGAAGACCCCCACCGCGATCGCGCCCATCATGAGGATCGCCCTCCTCGCCGTTGCGTCGTTGTCCTCGGCGAGGGCCTTTGCCTGGGAGACCTTGTCCTCCCTGACCCTGTCGAGGGCAGCCTCGAGTTGGTCTATGCTGCCCGCGATCTTCCCGGCTAGAAGGGCGAGGGCAGCAGGATGGTCATTGCGCGCATCGAGGGCCTGGAGTTCCCTTGTTGTCTCTGACCTCCTCGTAGGCCTCGCCCAGGACATAAAGGTGGACAAGAGGTACGGCGATCTTCTCGTATAGGATACGGGACTGGCGTGCCGCCGTCTGGAGGCTCGAGACGGCGACAAGCCCCATCCCGAGGCCGACGAGGGACACCGCGGCGGCCGCCCCGAGCAGCTTTCCCCGTATTCTAAGTCTCATATGCCGTCTCCTTGGAATTGCGCCCGGCTGCGGACCGAAAAGCCCGGCTCCTCAATCACCGGCTCGTCCCGTGAAGCCGGCTGGAGGCTCACGCGGGCATCGATGAGCCCGCGGAGGGTCTCGGGCGGGACAGGCTTCGAGAAGAGATTGCCCTGGAGGAAGTCGCAGCCCCTCGATGCCAGGGACCTCCCCTGGCCCATGGTCTCTACCCCTTCGGCGATCACCTCGAGGCCAAGGCTGTGGCCCATGGCCACGATGGCCGCGGCGATGGCCAGATTGCCGCCTTTCGTCGGGAGGTCCTTGACGAAGGAGCGGTCGATCTTGAGGCGATCGATGGGCAGGAGGCGCAGATAGGCGAGGGAGGAGTACTGGGTGCCGAAATCGTCGATGGCCAGATCAACTCCCATCTCCTTGAGCCGATGGAGCTGGTTCATCACCACCTCGTCGTCGACGAGCATCACGCTTTCGGTCAGCTCGATCTCGAGGCCTCCCGGAGGCATGCCGTGCTTGGAGATCGTGGTCTCCAGGACGGTCGCGAAATCAGAGCGCCTGAGCTGCACCGCAGAAAGGTTCACCGCGATCCTGATGTCGGGGAGCCCCTGCTCGCTCCAGATGCGCCCCTGGACGCAAGCCTGCCGGAGGACGATCTCCCCGATCGCGTCAATCATCCCCGTTTCCTCCGCGAGGCCGATGAAACGGTCGGGGTACACCATCCCGAGCTCGGCGCTGTTCCAGCGCACCAGGGCCTCGACTCCCGCGACGCGGCCGGTTTTCGAGTCGATCTGGGGCTGGTAGTGGAGCAGGAACTCGTCGAGATCGATGCCGCGCCTGATCTTGGCCTTAAGGGAGAGCACCTCCTCGACCCTTGTGTTCATCTCGGGAGAGTAGAAGCGATAGCAGTTCTTGCCGAGCTCCTTTGCCTTCTTCATGGCGGAGCTCGCGCGCTGGACGAGGCTCTCGGCGTCGGCCGCGTCTTCAGGGAAGATCGCGATGCCTATGCTGCACGAGACGTAGATCTCCTGCTCCTCGATGAAGATCGGCTCGGCCATCCTGGCCTGGAGCTTGCGCGCCGCGACCGTGGAGTTCTGGACCTCGGCGAGGTGCGGCAGTATGAGGGCGAACTCGTCGCCGCCGATGCGCGCGACGGTGTCGCTCTGGCGGATCATCGAACGGATGCGGTCTGCGGCCTCCCTGAGGTACTTGTCGCCCGCCCGATGTCCATAGGTGTCGTTGACCTGCTTGAACCCATCGAGGTCAATGAAGAGGACGGCGACGCGGTCCTTCGTTCGCCTTGCGTCCTCGATGCCCAGTTCGAGACGGTCCAGGAAGTGGGGCCGGTTGGAGAGTCCGGTGAGGCTGTCGTTGTGCGAGAGGTATTCGATCTGCTCCTGGGTCCGCTTCATCGTGGAGATGTCCGAGAAGATGCCGACGTAGTCCGTGACCTGTCCGTCCCCATCCTTGACAGCGCTGATCGAAAGCCACTTTGGGTACAGCTCGCCGTTCTTCCTGCGGTCCCAGATCTCTCCCTGCCAGCGTCCCGTCTTCTTGATCTCGCCCCACATCTGCTTGTAGAAGACATCGTCGTGGCTGCCTGACCTGAGGATCTCCGGGCCCCTTCCCAGGACCTCCTGCCTGCCGTACCCGGTTATCCGCTGAAAGGAGAGGTTCACGTCAAGGATCCTCATGTCCTGATC
Organism: Spirochaetaceae bacterium; assembly: GCA_025356015.1. Taxonomy (GTDB): domain Bacteria; phylum Spirochaetota; class Spirochaetia; order Treponematales; family Rectinemataceae; genus JANXYO01. The sequence goes on along the minus strand of JANXYO010000024.1, from coordinate 34,987 downwards.
CACGATCATTATTCCCTCGGCCGCGTTCTCGAAGACCTGGGCATCAAGTCGTAGCTTCCGCTCGACGCGCTTCCTGCCGGTCACATCGAGGCCGAAGATGTCGGCGTAGCCCAGGTCCGCGACGGGGACAATGAGGAGCCGGTAGGTCGTGGAACCGATCTGCAGCTCGCGCTCGCAGCTTGCCCTGCTCTCTATCGACAGGCGCACCGCTTCTGCCCAGTCGGGAGGCACGGGCCTCCCTTCGGAAGCCTTCCACTGTGACAGGATCAGCCAACTTCCGCGGTTGGCCCGCAGCAGTGTCCCCTCACCGAGGATCCTCATGACAGGATTGGGATTCTCGTCGGGGAACCTCGCTGGACTGGGAGGGCAGCCGCCGCCGCTCCCCATGGCCTTCACAGGCTCTGCGTAACCTGATTCCCGCACTCGATGGAGAATCGCCATCAACCACCCCCTTCGACCCCTTCCCAAGGCGCGGCTTGGGATAGGGAAAAGCTATTGAAGTTGATGTGTTAAGTCAATGTAACTTATCCGTTTGGGTCTTATTAGACCGTTGATGGGGAACTCGTCTCATTCCGCTTGCCGGGGAAGGCTCTGGCTTGGCATCTTTTTCTGGACACCGGTCTCGCCGCGATGGCCGATGCCGCGAAGGAGCGAAAGCATGAAGCTGGTTCTCAATGTCCTCGGGATCCTCTGCATACCGGTGGGCGCCGTCTGGACCCTCCAGGGATTCAACATCATGCGCGGAAGCGTCATGTCTGGGCATCGGCGCTGGATCGCCATCGGCGCCGTCCTGCTTGTCGTGGGTGTCCTCATCCTGATACTCAGCAACCGGAAGAAAGGGGCTGCCTAAAGTGGCCCATTCCTGTCCCTGTTCCAGGCCGAGAATGACTCGATGCTGTGCCTGTACATGCCGATCCTCTTCTCGATCTTCCCCATCTTGTTGTAGGCCTTGGGGAAGAGCTTCACGAGCTCAATGATCCTCTGCCTGATTCTCGCCTGGTCCTCGTCATCCACCCCAAGGCTGGTGTTCAGCATCCTGTCGGTGCCGAGGTTCCAGTGGGAGGGGTGGATCATCATGAATTGCCTCATCCCCGCCTTGTAGAACGCGTAGGCCCGATCGGCATGCGGGGTGGGCGCGAGCGATCCTTGGTCCATCCCGGGGCCTGCCGCCCCTTGCGCACCGTCCTGCGTCTCCAGTCCCCCGACCAGTCTCCGGTAGGCTTTGCAGACCTCCACAAAGAGATCGTGTCTTGCCAGGGGATCTTCGGCACCGGACAGGTCGGGGTGAAGCTCCTTGGCCCGCCTTCGGAAGGCGCTCTTGATGAGGGCGCGGTCCTGCGTCTCTTCGATCCCTAGTATCTGGAAATCGGAAATCATGCTCCCTCCCCCGCGCAATATCGAAGCCGAGCGCTTGTGCTTCCATTAAAGATGAGTAAAATAGTAATCAATGAATATGACAAGTGATCGAGCGCTCGGTCCGAGCCTGCGCGAGGCGTATGTCGCGGAATTCTCGTCCCGGCTCAGGCATCTGTTACACACGCGGGGTGACCTAGATTCCCTCAGCCTGCAGCGCGGGATTCCCCCCTATGTCTTCCGCGAGATCCAGGCCCTTCGCCCCCTTGCGGGCTCGATACCGCATGAATATGGCGGGCGGGGCGTCGAGCCAAAGGAGATCCTCTCTGTCCTCGAGGCCAGCTCCTACGAGTCCCTGTCCCTGGGCCTTGTGCTCGCAATCAATGGCGCCCTCTTCCTCGAGCCCCTCGCGAAGTATGGCTCGCCTGAGCTCAAGGCGAGCATCTTCCCCCGCTTCATCGAGGAAGGGGCTATGGGCGGGCTGATGATCACCGAGCCCGACTATGGAACCGACGCCCTGTCGATGCAGACCTCCTTCGACCAGCAGGGCGGGGAGTACGCGATCAAGGGCACGAAGCACTGGGCCGGCCTTTCCGGCTGGGCCGATTTCTGGATCGTCACCGCGAGGAAGAGAAGGGAAGCGGGCGGACTGCATCGGGACATAGACTTCTTTGTCTGCGATTCGAGACAGCCCGGCCAGGTGATCTCGGTCGAGGAATGGTATCCGAATCTCGGCCTGTACATGATTCCCTACGGGCGGAACCACGTCGATGTCAGGGTCCCCCTCGGAGCCCGCCTCGCCCCGCCGGCGAACGGCATAGGTCTCCTGCGGGACCTCCTGCACAGGAGCCGCATGCGCTTCGCTGGAATGGCCGTCGGATTCATCCATAGGATCCTTGACGAGAGCATCGCCCACTGCCGCGAGCGGAAGGTCGGGGGAAGGAGCCTCGTGTCATTCGACCAGGTCAAGCGGCGCCTCGCCGAGATCCAGGCAGGGCACACGATAAGCGCGGCCTTCTGCAGGCATTCGAGCGAGGTGTCGGGAATCGGCAAGGACCTGGCGGAGGAGGGCCTGGCCGCCAATGTCCACAAGACGGTCTTGAGCGACCTCATGCAGCAGGCTTCCCAGTCCTTTCTCCAGCTCATGGGCGCCAAGGGCTACCGCCTGGACCATCCGGCGGGCCGGGCCGTCGTCGACTCAAGGCCCTTCCAGATCGTCGAGGGATCGAACGACGTCATGTACGACCAGATCGCGGCGGCCTTCCTCAAACGCATGAGGCAGGCGGGGGAGTCGAGCTTCCTGGGCTACCTGAGGCTGCACGAGCTCACCAGCCTCGCAGCCGAGCGCTTCTCGAGGATCCTCGATTTCCAGCTTGCCGGGGAACTTCTCCAGCGCAAGATGGTTGACCTCGGCAAGATCATAGCCCGGGTCGTATCGGTGGATTTCCTCCTCAGGCTCGGGTCGGGGGGCTACGATTCGGGGCTTGTCGAGAACGCCATCGAGGTGCTGAGGGAGAAGGTGGGAATGATAGCCGCCGGCTTCCGGGACGGCATCGCCGTCCCCCTGGTCGAGGACTATCAGGGCGCACGCGACTGGCAGTCCTGCACGCCCTGATCGGCCACACCCCCCTTCGGACAGGGAGCGTGGCCCGCAATTCAGCCTCGTGGGCCTGGGGCGGCTAGGGCAGAACGCTTGCCTTGCGCAGGACTATGTCCTCTTGGGGCACATCTGCATGGGGGGGCCTTCGGGTGGTGGTCTTCTTGGCCATCTCGTCGACGATCCCCATTCCTTCGATGACCTTTCCAAAGACGCAGTAGCCCGCGCCCTGGGCGCCGGGGCCGGTATAGTCAAGGCTCTTGTTGTCGGCCAGGCTGACGAAGAACTGGCTGGTCGCGCTGTCAGGATCAGAGGTCCTCGCCATGGAGAGGGTCCCCCTGCTGTTGCGCGGACCCTTTGAGGCCTCGTTCACGATGGGGGCCTCGGTCTCCTTGCGGTTCATGCCGGGCAGCATCCCCCCGCCCTGGACCACGAAGCCCGGGATCACTCGATGGAAGATCGTACCGTCGTAGAATCCCGAAGCTACATAGGAGATGAAATTCTTCGCGGTTATGGGGACTTGCTCGTCGAAGAGCTCGATCTGGATGTCTCCGAGGCTGGTCTCGAAGCGTACCCTCGTATTGGCCATGTGTTCCTCCGGCCACCAATTATAGCGATGGGATGGCCTTGCGACAGCCGCCCCCGCGGCTACTGGTTTGAGTAGCTCAGGTCCAGTTCCGCCGTCCCAAGGGTCCTTCCCGCCACGGCCGACAGGAGCTCATCCAGGCTAAAGCCGCTCTTGAGCCCGGTAGGCGAGGAGAGGGCAAAAAGCTTGAGGCGGTAGACATGGATGCGCTTGCTCTGGACGTCCTTCGGGATGTCGGTGGGAGGCTGGGGACCCGTGTAGCCCACGCTGCCGCCCCCGTTCTTGCCTTGGGGAAAGCTCGCCTTCGCCGAGGCATTGTCGCCCAGACCCCCCAGGGCTGGCTCGATATCAGTGGCGATCCAGTGCAGGAAGGCGTCCCCCTTCATGCCGTATGCCGCCAGGACGAGGCGGGCGTCGGGGTCGTCAAGCACCAGGGCGAGGGCCTTGGTCCCCGCGGGGAGACCCGACCACGCGAAGGGGAAGGAGCGCGGATTCCCCGGCGCACCGGGCTTGGCGGCGTAGACTCCGTCCACGCGCCCCACCGACTTGATTCCGCTGTCAAAGCCCAGCTCGGACGGCCCGACCAGAGCCGTGGTGCTTAGGCTGAAGCTGGCCTGCGCGCTCGCAAACGATGCCGCGGCGGCGATCAGGACAACCGCCTGTACCGCAATGCTTTTTCGCATATGCGCCTCCTTTGAGTAGCTGATTACCCGAGAAGATACTGAGGGCGGGCCGGGGGCGGCGATTCGTCTGATGCCGGCGACGGATCCCCACGGCCTTGCATGTGCCGCCCAAGTCTGGCTACTGTACTTCGTCGCGGGGCCGGCCCGCCATCGAAGGGGGGGCAATGACGGATTTGGAGCTGGACAGGCGGCTCGAGGAGCTCGAGACAAAGGCGATGCACCATGAGCGGACGATCGCCGACCTCAGCGCCCAGCTCTTCGACCAGCAGAAGCGGCTCGAGACCCTCGAGCGCTTCTCCCGAGAGGCTGGGCGCAAGCTCAAGGAGATCTCGGGCTCCTCGGAGCCCATGCCGGGCGACGTCAGGCCGCCCCACTATTGAAGGCGGCCTAGGGTCGCTTGAAGAGCGAGGCCCTTATCGACCAGGCGCTGCCATGGTAGGCGGCAAGCTCCTCCATCGCGCCCTCGAAGACGGTCCGGTAGTCGGCGTAGGCCAGCCTTATGGCCTCCCTGCCTGAAAAGCTTATGTCCCTGTCATCGGATTGCAGGCTCAGGCCCTTGTCCTTGTCGGCGCCCTCTCCGGCATCGAAGGTCCAAGGCTTCTCCCCGTAAAGCGGCAGGTCCTTTGCCCCGAGCACCCAGATCCTCGCGTCCTTGCCGGACTGGTTCTTCACGTAGAGCTTTCCCGTTCCGGCGAGGAATTCCGGCACTAGCTCGAGGAGCCAGGAGCCCGAGGCCAGGGGCTTTGCGACGCTTGCAAGGTCCTGAATCCTGTGGGCCCCGTTCTTCATGATCAGGTCGAGGCGGAAGTCGGGACCCACCTCGAGCGGGCCCTTGCCGCTTATGTCGAGATAGCTGCCGCCGGGCTTGTCGGCCGCCTCGTGGGAGGCAAAGACCCAGGTCGAATCGATCACCGGATCGCCGTTCGCGTGAAGCACGCGTATCGTCACCACAGAGGCAGTCATGTTCCTGATGTAGAGCCTCCCCCTGCCGGGCTGGGAGGGGCCAAGGTCCTGCTGGACCGTCCGGCCGGATCCCGAGTCCCGGACGAGGGTCATAATCCATTCGCGGCCCGTCCAGAGGGGATAGGCCCGGTCTCCATTCCTTATGAGTCTTGTCTCGTACTGCGGGACTTCGACCCTGACCCTGGCCTTGCGCGGGGCCAGGAAGTCTGCGCCGTCCTTGGCAAGGGCCACGTCCTTTCTTGAGTCGGCCTCGACGAAATCCCAGGTATCATCCCCCACCGCGATCCTGAAGGCCCTGCCGTCCAGATCGACCTTGACCTGTGCCGTCCTGCTGGCGTCGAAGAGGCCTCCTGGCCCAGCGAGGCCCTTCTCCACGGCCCGCGCCACGAAGAGGCCGGCGCAGGCGAAAAGGGTGGCGGACACCGCGGCCATGGCGAGGGCCCGCAGCCTGCGGCCCGGCATGCGGGAGCTGGCTGGAGCGAGCTCCGACCTGACCAGGAGGCTCCCTTGATCGTCGAGAATATCGTTGCCGCCAATACGGAGCTTCTTGTCCACCCTGTCCGCCATGCCATATACGCGAACCCGCTCGGCCCTTGTCAGGGCAACCTCCCTGAGCTCGAACCTCGCCTTCGCCGAGGCCTTGCCGTCCACGATGCCAAGGGCGTCTTGCATCGAGCGGGCGGCCGAGGGCAGTTCGGACCTAAGGTGATCGAGGGTGTAGATGCGCTCGGTCCAGAGCGAGGAATCAAGGAGGCCCGGTCCGCAGAGCCGCACCGAGCCAGTCTCGTCGCGCAGGGAGAACTCTGACCACCAGGAGTCGAGCACCTGGAAGTTCCCCGCACCCTGTGCCAAGCCCTCGAGGGCTGCGGCCTCGAGGCGGTATGCCAGGCAGGGCCGATGGGACAGGGGCCCGGGCTTTTCTGAGCCGCCTTCGATGATGCCACGCAGCTGGGCGGGCAGGCTGATGCCGGCCGTCTCGGCTCCGTCGGCGAGGGTGGCCTCAAGGTCCCCAATCGTGGTCAGGCTGTGGGCTTTGAACTCCCCAAGGTCGGCGAAGCGGCGTTTATAGGCGCCCTGCCGGTTGAGGGCCAGGGCTTCGATGAGGAAGTGGAGGGCAAGGGCTGACAGGAGAATTGCCGGGATCCATGCGTAGTCCTTCTCCTTTCCGAGAAAAAAGATCCCGATGCCGAGGCCGGCAGCCGACCAGTTTACTATCTTTAAGGCTTGCTTGATTCTCATGGGATCCCCCATGAGGAGTATCGCTCATGGGAGGCGTTTATCCAGAATCCCGAGCACATATGCTGGCATTTCACGGTGCCCCGAGGAGGCCCGCACGCTCTCTCGCCCGGGGCGACCTAGGGCCAGGGCCCTTAGCCCAGGCGGAATGATCCCTGGCCCAGGGCAGCCACTACAACCTTGCCCTTGGTCCCGATGGGGAGGCTCTGATTCTCGGCGAGGACGTAGTCCTCATGATCGTTCTCGCGGGTCACCCAAAGACGTCCCGAGGTGCAAACCAGGGTTCTGTCCGAGGCCTTCCTGAGGGCTATGACTTGGCCGGCCTTGAGCCTCGTGCTCGCTGCCATATCTCCCGCCGTGTTGATCTGGAGTACTTCCCCGTATTTTATGGTCTGCTTGTTCATAACTCTCTCCTTTTGACTGGGTCTTGAGCCAGTCACTATCAAGGAGAATATAGTAAGAAAGAGGAGATGAATAACAGAAGCAGAATATTGAAATTATCTAGAGTACAGTTGGCGTCGATTCTGAGTGTTATGCATCAAAAGACGCAAACTGTACTGTATTTCGCAGATGTCCCCCTTTGTCCACGGCAAATCGGGGAATTGGCACCGAGCTTCGAGCCCAGGGCGGCCCCGCGATAAGGCGGGACCCACCCACGGACTGTAGGGAGATATGGAAGCCCTGCCCCTCGCTTCCTATCCCAGGCTGAGCCCGGAGAGATAGTTGTCGTAGGCACCTTGGGCGTCCTGGAGGGCGTGCTGGGCCTCGCCGATCTTCCCCGTCAAGGAATCCAGTTCGGTCTCGGAGTCCATGAGGCGCTTGAGGTACTGCTGTCCCTGGGAGGAATCCCGGCCGACAGCCGAAAGATTCGAGCGGATCCGGGCCTGGTCGTTGGCGATCTCGTTTTTCCGGGCCTGGAGGTCGGCTACCGACTTTTTCGAGTCATCGAGCTTTTTGCGCAGGTCCATCGCCTTCTTGAGGGCGTCGCGGATCGGCTGGGGAATCTCCTGCGAGGAGGAGTACCGAAGGAAGGAGTCCATGCCGAGGGAGGAGAGGGCGACACTTTCCTGGGCGGGGCTCCTCTCCTTGATGTCGAGCTTGGCCTGGGCCCCGGGGGGGATGGGGAGGATGAAGCGGTAGGCGCTCTCGGTCTTCTCATCGAAGGCCTTGGGCTCGAAAAGATCAGCTCCTCCCGTGATCGGGTGCTCGATGAGGATCTTCTTTGCTGCGAGGCCGGCGTTCTTGAACAGATAGCTCCTGGTCCAGGTGGTGCGGCGGGAGAAGACCAGGACTCCCTTGCTCACCTTGACGCCGATGGTCTCCTGGGAGCTCGAGGCCGAGACATCGGAAGTCACCGAGAGGTCGGTGCCGAACACGATGAGGCGCTTTTCCTTCTCGCTCAGGAAGTCGAGGAGGGCGTCGCCCGCGTAGACGCCGCCGTCAAAGACCGTGATCGGGCCGGCAGGGAGCTTGGTCCCCGAGCTGTTCGTGATCCTGGCACCGAGCATCGGGTTCTTCGAGCCGGAGTCGGGGGAGAAGACCGAGACCTTCTCGAGGGTAATGTCCCCGGAGACGAGGCCTATCATCGCGCTCCTGCGGCGCTCGAGGGTGACCGGCTTCTTTACGGTGAACTCGAACTGGTCGCCCGCCGCCCTGGCCTGGGCAGTGTCGACCTTGCTAGCGGCGAGGTCGAAGGAAGCGCCGGGCCCGGCAGCCTGGGCCCTTGGCGCCGCGCGGCTCATCGAGGGGGGAGCCGGAGGGGGGGCAGCCATCTTCGCGGACGGAGCTGCCTCCTCGGCCATCATGTCGGCCTCGGGCGCGGCGGCGAAGCCCGACTCAAAGCTTCGCGGGGCGGCAGTTCCGGCTATCGCGAGGGGGATGACTGGCCTGTCAAGGTAAAGGGGGGTGTAGAGGTCCTGGATGAAGGAGACGGGCCTGCCCGAGACCAGGGAGAGGCTCACGTTGGTCCAGTCCTGGTCGGTGGGGTTGTCGACGATTGCCCAGCCCTGGAGGAAGGGCTTGTCGCCGGACATGTCGAGGCGGTAGGAGACCTTCCAGACCGGGGCCGCGACCACGTAGCCGAGGGCGGCCTGTCTCGTGCCGGTGCCGGGCAGGCGCACATCGAGGACGCGCCTGAGGGAGTCCTGGGCCGAGAGGATGAGGGCGAGGGCGCGGTCGAAGTCGTCGGCGATCCGCTTGTCCCCGAATCTGATGGCCGAAAGCTCCTCGAGGGAGACAGCCCTGATGCCGTTCTTGGTCGCGAGGACGAGGTAGGGGAACTGCTTCTCGCCCTCCTTGGCGAAGCGCGCCTCGACCCCGACTATCCTGCCCGTGATGGTGTCGGGAGTATCGACGGAGACCTCGGCCCCGCGCAGGCGCGCGAGGAGCTCGGCGATCCGGGGCGAGCCCGAGAGATCGACCCGAAAGCCCTTTAGGGCGCGGTCAAGGCTCTCCTGCGAGGGGTAGCTCACCGAGGGAGAGGCGGCGGCGGCCGTGTCCCATATGACAAGGGACTTGAGCGCGTCGTTCACCTCGTCCGACCGGAAGGGGAGGGAGACGGAGGCTTCCCCGCTCACCATGCCGCGATGCTCGAAATAGCCGACTCCCGATGAGAAGAGCACGACCCTGGTCACTGGCAGATCGGGGGCAGCCTGAGCCGGCTGGGCCCAGGCCCCCTGCAGCAGGAACAGGAAGGCGAGGAAGGGACCTACGCGACGGGCGTGGAGCTTTGGCATGCCGTACCTCCTTGGGGAATTCTCTTGAAAAGGAGTATAGCATCCCTCAGTCGCCCGTCACCGGGAGCCCCGGCCCCCCCTCGGGCGGGATCTGGGCTGCCCTTTCCGGGGAAGGCCGAAGCCTAGGGTCCTTCGTGCTCGGGGTCGAGGCAGTCGTGGCCATGCTCGTGCTCGAGCACGAGGATGCCACCCCGCTCGGGCCGGGCGACCACGCCAAAGGTGGAGAGCAGGGTCGCGGCGGTGAGGACAGCCTCGCTCCTGCCGAAGGCGACCACCTTGCGGGCGAGGAGCATGGTGTAGTCGCAGCCAGCCGCCTCCTCGACATCGTGGGTCGCGATGACGGCGCTCCTGCCCGATGCGCAGGCCTCGCGGAGGACGCCGCGGTAGGTCTCGCGCGAGGAGGAGTCGAGGTTCGAGGCGGGTTCGTCGAGGAGGATGAGGTCGGCTCCCCTGGCCATGGCCTGGGCGATGAAGATGCGCTGGCGCTGCCCCCCCGAGAGGGTCCGGAGGCTCAGGTCGGCGAGATCCAGGACGCCCATCGTCTCCATCGCCTCCCTCACGATCCGCTCGTCCTCCGGCTTCGCCCTGCGGGTGAGGCCGAGGGAGGCGAACCTGGCCATGCGGACGACATCGATGGCGCGTAGCGGCAGGGTGAAGCCCGAGGGCTGGAACTGTCCCAGATAGGCGACCCTGGCAGGGAAGGCGCCCGGCCTCGAGCCGAGGACCGATATCTCGCCTGAGAGCGGGGAGAGCAGGGAGGCGGCTGTCTTGAGGAGGGTGGTCTTGCCCGAGCCATTGGAGCCGACGAGGGCAAGGGTATTCCCCGGAGGGAGCTCGAAGTCGATTCCCTCCACGACTATCTCGTTCGCATAACCTATGGACAGGCCCCTGGCCGATAGGGCGGGGACCTCTCTTGCCGCGCTCACCTTGCGCCTCCTGACAGGGGGGAGAGCCGGCTCGCCGCGAGGGCGGCGAAGAACACGATGGTGGCGACGAGGGTTACCGAGGCCCCGGCGGCGAGGTCGAAGTGGTAGCTGGCCAGGAGGCCGAGGTAGACCGAGGCCGCACCCACCAGGGAGGAGAGGGCTATCATCACCGAGATCTTGCGGGCGAAGAGGGCGGCCGTGGCCGCGGGGGCGAGGAGCATCCCGAAGACCAGGAGGGTGCCGACCGTCCTGAACGAGACGACGACGGTGAGGGCTATCAAGGCCAGCATGATCGCGTGGTAGAGCCTCGAGGGGAAGCCGGAAACATCGGCCTGCTCGGGGTTGAAGCAGAGGAGGAGGAAGGGCCTGTAGCACAGGAAGGCGGTGGCGGCGATCGCGACCGTCGCGCCTGCCTGGATGAGGATCTCAGCGCCGCTTATTCCGAGGATCTCCCCGAAGAGTATGCGCACAAGGTCGCCCGAGAAGGCGCGCGAGCGCGAGACGATCGCCACGCCGAGGGCGAGCATGCCCACGAAGAGGAGGCCGATAGCCGTGTCCGAGGACAGGGTCGACTTCTTCGTGACCAGGGAGATCCCGGCGATCATGGCGAGGCTGCCGGCGGCGGCCCCGAGCATGCCAGGCAGGCCCAGGAGGACGGCGACCGCGACGCCGGGCAGGACCCCGTGGGCCAGGGCGTCGCCGATGAAGGCCAGGCCGCGGAGGACGACGAAGCTGCCCACGATTCCGCAGGCCAGGGACACGAGGAGGCCTGCCAGGAGGGCGTTCCCCATGAAGGCGTTCGAGGAGAAGGGGGCGACGAAGACATCGATCATTCCAGCACGATATAGCAGGCGCTGCCGCCTATCAAGGACTAGGGCCCCGAGAGCAGGCGGTTGATCTTCTCTATGGTGATCGGAGCCGAGCCCTCGTAGTGGTTGTTCACGTTGAGGAAGACCGTCGAGCCGTGGCCCAGGAGGTCCCTTATCACGGCCATGAGGGGTGGCAGCTCGAGGTCTCTTGGCCTCCGGGCCTTGCTCCAATCCTCGCCGGCGGCGGCCTCCATGCCTTCCCTGTCCTCTCCATGGAGACGGAGGCAGAGGGCCTTTGGCCTGGCAGTCGCCAAGGCCCGGCCGGGACCGTATATCCTGCGGTAGAGGGCGGCCACGTCGTCCATCCAGTAACCCTGGAGGAGGACTGGGAAGGCCCCGTGCCCCTCGAGGAATGAGAACCAGGCTGAGTCGATCCAGCGGGGGTTGCGCAGCTCCACAGCGTAGGGCAGCCCCGCAGGCAGGGCATCGAGGAAGGGGCCGAGACGGGAGAGGAGGGCCTCGCGGTCAGGCATCTTCTCCCTGTTGAGGTACTCGAACTGGAAGATGAAGAGGCCTATCCTGGGCACCAGGGGTGCGAGGGCGTCCAGGAAGTCCAGGAAAAGGGACCGGTCCAGGAATGCCGCGTTGGGCACTCCTCCCCCCCTTGCATAGGTCCCCGTGAGAGTGAGGGCGTTTGGGCATTTCACGGTAAATCGGAAGTCCTCGGGCACAGAGGCCGCATATAAGGCCGCGACCTCGCGCCGGGGCAGCACGGGGGCCTTGTCCTTGAACAGGGACCAGAACCACTGGTCGACCTCCACGGTGTCGTAGCGGCTCGAGTACTCGGCGAGGTAGTCGGCGGGCGAGCGGCTCGAGTAGACGAGCCCGGCCCAGGAGGGGTACTTCCACGAACAGGTCCCGACGCGCAGCCTTCCCATGATAAAAGCATACTGCCTCCCCTTGTCCAAGGTTGGCGGCTTTTGGCATGCTCTTGGTCACAAGCCAATAGACCGGGAGACATACCATGCAGCAGCTGCTGTCCTCTCTTCCCCTCGCCCCAGAGACGCTCAGGTGGCTCGTGGCCATCGCCTACGTCGCGGCGGGCTACATCGGAGGGAAGCTCATTTCCATCATTACCACCGTGGTGCTCAAGCGTCTCGCGGCCAGGACGAAGAACCGTGTGGATGACATCATCCTCGCCGTGTCCCAGCGCCCGCTTGTGTTCATCATCTTCGTGGCCGGACTGTGGTTCGGGACCGATTACCTGGGCCTCGAAGGAGGCATCACGCACTGGGTCGACAAGGTCTTCTACGTCCTCGTCACCTTCGCCGTCGCCTGGATCATCGTCCGCCTTATCGACGGGATCATCAACGAATACCTCGCCCCCTTCGTCGCCCAGAGCGAGAGCAGCCTCGACGACCAGCTGCTCCCTATCCTCCGCAAGGCCGTCAAGGTGCTCATCTGGATCCTGGCGACCCTCGTGGGGCTCAACAACGCCGGCTACGATGTCGGCGCCCTCCTCGCCGGCCTGGGCATCGGAGGTGTGGCTGTCGCCCTCGCCGCCAAGGATACCCTGTCTAACCTCTTCGGCAGCGTTGCCGTGTTCGTCGACCGCTCCTTCGCTGTCAACGACAGGATCAGGGTCTCGGGCTATGACGGGACCGTCACCGAGATCGGGCTGCGCACCTCGCGGCTGCGGACCCTCGACAACAGGGTGGTCACGATACCCAACGCTGTCTTCGGCACCAGTCCTATCGAGAACGTGAGCTCCGAGCCATCCACCAAGGTGAGCCAGGTCCTCGAGCTTTCGATGGACTCCAGCCCCGAGACCCTCGAGCGCGCCCTGTCCACCCTCCTCGAGGCGGCCTCGGCTATCGAGGGCCTCGACACCGGGACGGTCGCGGCCTTCAGCGGCTTCGGCGAAGCCTCGTTCCGCATAACCTTTGTAGTATTCGTGAAGAAGGGCGCGGACTACTTCGGAAGCCTGACAGCGCTCAACCTCGAGGTGCTGAGGCGCTTCAGGGAATCGAAGATGGAGTTTGCCCGGCCCATAAGGCTGGCGAGGGCCGCGCTCTAGGGATGGGGCCGGCTGGACGGGGGGCGCAAGGCCGCCCCCCGTCCAGGCTAGGCTGCGGGCGCGAACTCGGTCTCATCCTCGTAGGCGGTTTCCTTCGTGCCCGTGAGGCGGATCAGGAAGCCGCCGACAAGGCCCCCCGAGAGGGCGAGGGCGACTGTCACCAGGATGCCCAGTGCCTGGGCGCCCGCGGCCTCGGGCACGACAAGCATGGCGACGAGGCCTCCAAGGAGGCCGGGCATCCCGTGGAGGTTGTGGACCCCGCAGGTGTCGGCGATCTTGAGCCTGGCCAGAAGGGCCGGCTGGACGAAGACATAGCCGACCACGCACAGGCCGCCCGCAAGCAGGCCGATGATGAAGGCCAGGGGGGCCGAGACGAGGTTGCAGGTGGCGCCGATAGCGACTCCCCCGGCCAGGGCCGCGTTGCAGATGTCGGCGAAGGAGGGCCGTCCCTTTCGCAGGATCGAGCTCAGGGCCACGGTCGACAGTGTGGCGCCGCAGAGGGCGAGGATCGTGGCGATCGCGGCCCTGGGGAGCTGGTCGGCGGGCACGACGGCGCTGCAGAAGCTCGGCCAGAAGAGCCACAGAACCATCGAGCCGATCATGGAAAAGCGGTCCGAGGTCGCGTCGGTCTCCACCGCCTGCTTGAGGTGGCCCTTGTTCATCATGGCGATTGCGAGGCCGAGGCCGAAATAGGCTCCAAAGGCGTGGATACTGATCGAGCCCGCGGCGTCGACAAAGCCCCTGGTGATGCCGAGGCCCCCGTCGAGGACGAGCCACTCGTTGAGCATGTAGGCCGGCACGATGAGGATGGCGAGGAGGGCGTACTGGAAGAGCTTGGCCCGGCCCAGGACAGCGCCCATCGCGATGAGGGCCGAGGCGCAGGCGAACTCCGCGAGGAGGATTGAGTGGATGCTGTCGGGCGCGAGTGCCTCGAGGGAGATTGCCCCGGTTGAGCGGAGGAGCATGTACAGGGGGATCCCGACCCCGACGACCAGATAGGTGCCAGTAGTGGCACCGTAGCCGTACTTCTTCAGGGAGACCATGAGGAAGCCGAAGCCCACCAGGAGCATCGCGAGTATCTGTATGGAGAAATTGTACTGCTCCACCTGGCGCAGGCCGGCCAGGGCCGGCGCGGCGGCATCGCCTGCCCACAGGGGGCAGCTCGAGAGGAAGAGCATGAAAATTGAGACGAGGATCGGACAAGTTCGCTTCAAACAGCACTCCTTTCAGTTGTGTGACAATGCGGGCAGGGTCGCCAGGGAGCGCGGCCACTATCTCCGGAAAGGAGAGAAACGAACAAGTACCTACTGGATAAGAACGCGGTCTAGTCCTAGCCCCTGGAAGCCCCCTCTCGGTCCGCCATGGTCTCCCGGAAGACCATGAGGGCGCCCATCATCCTGGGGAAACCCGCGGTCGTGGCCGTGAGGACGATCGCGTGCTCGACCTCCTCGGCAGAGCAACCCGAGCCAAGGGCGCGCTCGATGTGGTAGCGCAGGGCGTAGTCAAGCTGGGACGCCGCAGCCACCGCGACCTTGATGAGCTCGCATTCCCGCTCGGCAAGGGGGCCTGACTCCTCGTGGAGGGCCTTGCCGAACTTCTCGTAGGCCTCGTGGGCCGCGGGGAACCTTGTCTTGAAATAGCTCCAGTTTTCCTGCCTCGTCATCGCCTGACCTCCTAACCTGCCATGCTATTATAGCCGCGCAAACCGGAAAGCCGGAATAATCCAAAAGCTGGGCGGCATATTTCGCCGCTTCGACCCCAATACTGGTGAGGAAAGGGGGGCGGCTTGCTCAGAAATGTGCGAAAACACGCGGTCTTCTATGTGATGCTGGCCCTGCCGGTGTCCTACTTCCTCGTGTTCAAGTATGGCCCCCTCGTCAACGCCCAGATCGCGTTCAAGGATTTCAGCCCCCTGGACGGGGTCTGGAAGAGCCCCTGGATCGGCCTCGGGAATTTCCTCACCTTCTTCTCCTCGATCTATTTCTGGGAACTCCTGCGCAACACGATCGGCCTCTCGCTCGGGAAGCTCCTCCTCGGCCTGCCCCTGGCCGTCATCCTCGCGATCGCCCTCAACGAGTCGGCATTGCGCCGTTTCAGGCGCATCGTCCAGACCATCACCTACCTTCCCCACTTTCTCTCCTGGGTGGTCATGTACGGGGTCCTCCTCCTCCTCCTCTCCCCCGACGAGGGCCTGCTCAACGCGGTCATCAAGGCCGCGGGCGGCCAGCCCATAGGCTTCCTGTACACGCCCAAATGGTATCCCGTCGTCGTCATCCTCTCCGATGTCTGGAAGGAGGTGGGCTGGAGCGCCATCATCTATCTCGCGGCGATCACGGGGATCGACCCCGGGCTCTACGAGGCCGCCGAGGTGGAGGGGGCGAGCAGGCTCCAGAGGATCCGCTTCATCACCCTGCCGGGAATCCTCGATGTCGTCATAACGATAGGGCTGCTGCGGCTTGGCAATGTCCTCGACGCGGGCTTCCACCAGATCTTTGTCACCTATTCCGTGCCGGTCTACAGCGTCGGCGACATCATCGACACCTGGGTCTACCGTCAGGGCGTCCTGGATTTCCAGTTCAGCCTCGCCACCGCCGTCGGCCTGTTCAAGGGCTGCATCGGCCTCGCGCTTGTCCTGTCCTTCAACAGGCTTGCCAAGCGCTACACCGATTCGAGCCTGTTCTAGGAGCCATGCCGATGAAACGGATCAAATCGGGCGAGGAGCTGCGCTTCCAGCTGGCCACCAACCTCTTCCTTGGCCTCGTCCTCTTCATAGTCATCCTTCCGCTCTGGCGGGTCCTCATGCTCTCGGTGACCCCCTTCCGCTATGTCGACCGGAGCTTTGGCCTCCTCATCAACCCCTCGGTGTGGACCTTCGAGGCCTACTCCCAGTTCCTGAGCCACCCGGCCTTCCTCCACGCCTTCCGCAACAGCCTAGTCATCACCTTCGGCGGGGTGGCGATCAGCCTGTTCATGACCGTCCCCATGGCCTACGCCTACTCGATCAGGACCCTCCCGGGACGCAAGCTCCTCAACGCCTTCGCGATGATCCCCTTCCTCTTCAACCCCGGCCTCATCCCCTCATACCTGGTGGTGACGGGCCTTGGCCTCCAGGACAACCTCCTCGCGGTAATGCTCCCTCCTGCCGTCGGGGTCGCCAACATGTTCATCATGCGCAACTTCTTCCAGGAGATCCCCCAGGACCTCAAGGAGGCAGCGAGGGTCGACGGGGCGGGGGAGTTCTTCATACTCATGAGGATCATCATTCCCCTGTCGATGCCGATCCTCCTCACGATAGGCCTCTTCTACGCCGTGGGCCACTGGAACGAGTTCTTCACACCCCTGCTCTACCTCAACAGCGCGAAGCTCCAGCCCCTGCCCGTCCTCCTGCGCAACATCCTCATGGCGGTCAACATGAACGAGTACATCGAGTACGACGCCTTCAGCTCCTCCTCGGTGCAGTCGCTCAAGGCGGCGAGCATCTTCATCACCATGGTGCCGATGATGATGGCCTATCCCTGGATCCAGAAGCACTTCGTCAAGGGTTCCCTGGCTGGTGGCATAAAGGGCTGATCTACCCCAAGGCGCCGCCATGACGGCCAGAAATGGCCGGCGGCGCCATGTTCCACAGTTTTGAAGGAGGCATAGCATGAGAAAGGCGATCGTTCTCGCACTGTTCGCGACCTTCCTCGTCGTCGGGGCCATGGGCGCCGGCGCCCAGGCCAAGCTCGTCGACATCGACCTCTGGGCCCTCGGTGCGGTCACCGAGGCTGGCAACCCCCCCGACAACTGGGTGGGCTACCAGATCATCCGCGACAAGCTGGGGATCAACCTCCATCTCGTCCTCGAGCCCTCGACCCCGACCGACCAGGACACGAAGATCAGCGTGGCCGCGGCGGCCAATTCCCTGCCCGACGTCTTCGGCGTCAACCGCGACATGCTCATGAAGATCGCGAAGGCGGGCCTCGTCGCCCAGGTGGACTCCCTCCTACCCAAGATGCCGATGCGCACGAAGATCCACTACAACGACCCCGTGAGGACCAAGCTCGTCCAGATCTCCGGCAAGATGTACGGCCTTCCGGACCCAGGCGCCATGGACAGGGTCGAGGGAGTCGTCATCAGGAAGGACTGGCTCGACAAGCTCGGCCTCAAGGCCCCCAAGACACTCGACGAGTTCATGGCGGTGGCCAAGGCCTTCACCGAGAAGGACCCCGACGGCAACGGCCAGAACGACACCTACGGCTTCGGCGCCTTCTACGAGTCCACCGGCCTCTCCTCGGCGGGCTTCGGACGCCGCTTCGACTGCATCCTCGGCGCCTTCGGCGTGGCCGGCATGTGGAACCTCGACAGCGCCGCCAAGTTCCAGTTCAACTTCCGCGATCCCAACTTCCGCAAGGCGGTCGAGTTCATCAAGCGGATGAACGACGAGAAGGTGATGGACCCCACCTGGTCCGCGCCCAACAAGGACGAGTTCCGCGCGCGCTGGAAGCAGGGCAAGTTCGGCATCATGTGGGAGCAGTTCGCCGCCCTCCACACCCAGGCCAACTACAAGGACTTCGACAAGAACTTCCCGAACGGCGAATGGGTCCCGATCATGCCGCCGGTCGGCCCCCAGGCCAAGAGCTCGAACGGCATCGACATAGCCCAGGCCAGGATCTACGCGGTCTCGGCCAAGGCCATGAAGGCCGGCAAGGGCGACGCGATCGCCCGCCTCCTTGAGTGGATGGCCTCGGACGAGGGCTACTACCTCTGCGGCTTCGGCGTCGAGGGCGTCAACTACAAGAAGGACGCGAAGGGCTTCATCAGCTTCGACGGGATCGCCCCCGAGCTCGCCTACACCCACAAGTCCCAGCAGCCCATCACCCAGCTGCGCAACATGGTCTATATCAACAACGACATCGAGCTCGCGGTGCGCTACCCCACCTACAAGAGCCAGAACGGCAAGACCATGGACCCGCTCGCGACCTGGAAGTTCTTCAAGAACTCGCCCTACACCGAGAGCACGGGAGCAGGCCTCATCGACCCGCCCTCGAACGCCAACGACTTCAAACGCTACTACGACGAGAACCTCATCAAGTTCGCCCTGGGACAGCAGCCCCTCAATGACCAGACCTGGGCAGACTTCATGAGGGGCATGGATAGCCTCGGCGCGAAGGACATCGAGAAGGCAGCCAAGGCCAAGTTGATCGATGCCGGCCTGCTCGACTAGGAACAGGCGGAAACACACGGCCTTGATCATGAACGCCGATAAGGGGCGCCCCGGGTTTGGCCCGGGGCGCCAAGCTGGCCTCGCCCTCGCTCTGTCGGTGATGGCGAGCTACACCGAAGAGACCGCGGCATGGCATTACGAGCACGGCCTCTTCCTCCTGGCGGCCAGGGCCGCGGGAGAGGCCTGGGGCGAGGGGGGCCTGGTCTCGGCCTCGGACCGGATCATGCGCCACTTTGTCGGCAAGGACGGGAGCATCGCCGGCTACAGGCGCGAGGACTTCAACCTCGACCAGATCAATCCGGGCCGCAACCTCTTCGAGCTCCTCAAGGATGACAGCGACGGCAGGATCCGCGCCGCGATCGAGGTCCTTGCCTCCCAGCTCCGGGACCAGCCCAGGACCCGATCCGGTGGCTTCTGGCACAAGAGGATCTACCCCGACCAGATGTGGCTCGATGGACTCTACATGGCCGGGCCCTTTCGTGCGCGTTATGCGGCCGAGCTCGGCTCGGGCGAGGGCCTCGAGGACCTGGTGTCCCAGTTCGAGCTTGCGGCCAGAAAGACGCGCGACCCCAGGACGGGGCTTCACTACCACGCCTGGGACGAGAGCGCACTGCAGCTCTGGGCGAACGCCGAGACCGGCTGCTCGCCCAATTTCTGGGGCAGGGCCATGGGCTGGTTCGCGATGGCGATAGTGGACTCCCTGGATTGGATACCGCCGGGCCACCCCGGCAGGTCGCGGCTCTCCGCCATCTTCGCCGAGCTCGCCTCATCCCTCATGCGCTTCCAGGACGAGGGGACGGGGCTCTGGCACCAGGTCGTCGACCAGGGCGGCCGTGAAGGGAACTATCTCGAGGCCTCGGTCTCATCGATGCTCGCCTACTCCTTCGCGAAGGCTTCAAGACTGGGCATCGTCTCCGGCGCACAGATCGCAGGCGCCGCGCGGAGGGCATACCGAGGCTGTTTGGCGCGTTTCCTCAGGACCAGCGGGGAGGGGAAGGTCTCCCTTGAGGGGACATGCTCCGTCGCGGGACTCGGGGGCGACCCCTACCGGGACGGGAGCTACGAGTACTACGTCGGCGAAAGCGTGAAGACAGATGACTTCAAGGGCGTCGGTCCCTTCATCCTCGCGTCCATCGAGCACGCTCTGGCGGGGGAGGGGGAATGATTCTCGGGCCAGGCGGTCTCTCGAGCGAGGCCCTGTCGGTCAAGGCATTCGGGGCCGTCGGTGACGGGAAGACGAACGACACCAAGGCCATCCAGGCCGCTATCGATGCGGCCTCCCGCGCCGGAGGGGGTACGGTGGTCCTTCCTCCGGGGGCCTTCGTCTCGGGCTCGATCTTCCTCAAGGACCGCATCACCCTCTTCCTCGATCCCGCCTCGACCCTCCTCGGCAGCAGGGACAGGCGCGACTACCCACTCGTTGATGGCCGCTGGGAGGGCTCCACCAGGGCCATGCACGCGGCCCTGATCCACGCGGCCGGAGCGACTTCAGTCGCGGTGGCGGGCAGGGGCACGGTCGATGGCCGTGGGCAGGAGTGGTGGAGGCTCTTCCGCTCAGGAGAGCTCGAACTCCCGCGGCCAAGGCTCATAGCCCTCGAGGATTGCGAGGATGTCCTGCTCGAGGGCTTCACGGCCCGCAACTCGCCTTCCTGGACCGTGAACCCGGTGCGCTCGCACAACGTGCGCATCTCGGGCCTCGCGATCGTGAACCCCGGGGACTCGCCTAACACAGACGGCATCAACCCGGACTCCTGCAGCGCCGTGAGGATCTCGGACTGCTACGTCAGCGTCGGGGACGACTGCATCACGATAAAGGCCGGGAGCGAGCACGAGGCCGCGGAGAGGGCGAGGCCCTGCGAGGATGTCGTGGTGACGAACTGCGTTCTCGAGCGCGGCCACGGCGGCGTCGTGATCGGGAGCGAGACCTCGGGCGGGGTGAGGAACGTGAGCATCTCCAACTGTGTCTTCAAGGGCACGGACCGCGGCATAAGGATGAAGTCGAGGCGGGGCAGGGGCGGGACAGTGGAGAGGATCAGGGTGTCCAATATCGTCATGAGCGAGGTCCTCTGCCCCTTCACCATGAACCTGCACTATGGCTGCGGGGCCTGGGGAGAAGAGGCCGTGTCCGACAGGGGCGCGAGGCCGGTGGACGCGGGGACCCCGCATTTCAGGGACATAGCCTTCAACGCCATAAGCGCGAGCGCTGTCCTGCTCGCGGCTGCCTTCATCGACGGCCTGGCAGAAGCTCCGGTGGAGGACCTGTCCTTCACCGATGTCAGGGTCGAGCTCGGCGGAGAGGCCGAGGCGGCGGCGCCCGAGATGGCCGAGGGCCTGCCCCTGCTCTCCCGGGCCGGCTTCCATGCCTCCAACGTGCGGGGCCTGCACTTGAACGGCCTCAGGGTCAGGGGTTTCCGCGGACCGGCCTACACGCTCAAGGGATGCGAGGAGCTCACGGTGTCCGCTTGCTCCCCAGAGCTGCCCTGAAGGCTGCGGGGTTCGTGCCCGTCACCTTCCTGAAGACCCTCGAGAAGTAGGCCTGGTCGGAGAAGCCGACGGCCTCGGCGACAAGGGCGACGCTCTCGCCTCCCGACATGAGCCTCTCCTTGGCCTTCTGGATCCGCAGGCGGGTGAGGTAGTCCCAGGGCGTGATGCCGAGCTCCCGGCGGAAGATGCGCGACACATAGTCCTCGCTCAGGGAGACAGCCTCGGCGAGCTTCCAGCGCGAGATGTTCTCCCTGTAGTGGAGGTTCAGGAAGGCCACCGTGCGCCTCACGAGGGCGCTCGTGGGGGCGCCCTGGGCCTCGCCCCCGCCAAGGAGGCGGGATATGCCGAGCTCGAGGTCGGCGTCTGTCCAGATGCCCTTGTTCTGCAACAGGACCCGGGAGTGGCGCTCGAGGGCGCGCACATCCTCGGAGGCGAAGACCTTGTTCGTCAGCAGGATCACGGGGATCGAGTACAGCTTTTCGTCGCTTCGCATCAGCTCCACAAGCTCAATGCCGGAGAGTCCCGGCATTACGAGGTCGAGGATCGCCACCCGGGGATGGAGGTCCCGGATCGCCTGCCAGGCCTCCTCCCCGTCCCTTGCCTCGGCGATCGGGATGCCGGGAAAGGCCACGGAAAGCGTCGCCCGGAGCGACTCGAGGGCCAGGGGGTCGTCGTCTGCGATGAGGAGGGGGGCATCGCCGCCCGGGGGGCAGCTCAGGGAGATGGTCTGGACGAGGGAGAGGGAGGACGAGGCCTTGTGGACGAGACCGATGAGACCCTTCTCACCCGCTCCACCCTGGGTGGCATCTAGCTTTCCGGACCCCTCCTGGTCCGCTGCTCCGTAGAGGAGGAAGGGCAGGGCCATGCACCGGGGGTGCTGGCGGATCTTGCGGAAGAGGCTCCACTCCGCCGCACCGGCACAGCCCATTTCCCAGGCGATCGCCGCGCTCCGGATCGAATCGAGGGCCCCGGCCTCGGCCTCGGCCAGGCTGAGCCGCCTCAAGGCCAGGCCTGAGCGGGCGGCGATCAGGGCGAGCTCGGGCCAGGCCGGTCCCGCCGTCAAGACGAGGATGCAGTCCGAGCGCGGCTCCGTGGCGGGCACCGCGAGGCCCTCGAGGCTGGGCAAGGGGAGGCAGAGCCGGAAGCAGCTTCCCGCGCCCTCGATGCTCTCGGCCTCGAGGCTTCCGAAATGCAGGACGGCGAGATGGCGGGCTATGCTAAGCCCCAGGCCGACTCCTCCCCTTCCCCCGCCAGAGGAGATGAAGGGCTCGAATATGTGGGCCAGGCGGATGGCCGGGATGCCTGGACCCGTGTCGCTCACGCTGATGACAAGGTTGGGCGGAACCACCCTGGCCTCAAGGCTCACCCTGCCCTCGGCCGTGTAGTTGCGCGCGTTGCCAAGGAGGTTGAGCAGTATCTGCCTGAGCCTGAAGGGGTCGGCCATTATCCGGGGAAGGTTCTCTGGCAGCTCGAGGAGCCAGTCAAGGTCCGGATTCGCGTTCGTCGCCAGGGCCTCGAAAGCCTCCCTGAGGAGGGGGCCGGGATCGCACAGGACGCGGTTTATGTCGAGCTCGTCGATCTCGGCGCGCGAGAGGTCGAGGAGGTCGTTCACCAGCCGCAGCTGGTGTCCGGCGTTCGCCCTGATGCGCTCGATGGCTAGGCGCTCATCGGGATCGGGAGAGCCCTCCATGAGCCTGTCCGTGGCCGAGAGTATGAGGTTGACCGGGGTCCTTAGCTCATGGGACACGTTGGAAAGCAGGCGGGTCTTGATCTCGTCGGCGCGCTCGGCGCGCGAGCGTGCGTCCTCGAGACGGGCGACCAGGATGACGCTCCGCAGGGCGTTGCCGATCGCGTCCCTGAGGTCCTCGTAGATCGAGCCGGTGTGGGGCCCGATCTCGAAGAGGGCGTAGCCGATCGGGCTGTCGTGGAAGAACAGCGGCTCCACCACGAAGGCGAGGCGGCGGTCGGGCAGGAGGTCCCGGGGGACGAGTTCGGCCACGGGAAAGACGAGGGAGGGATCGGAGACTTCGAGGCCGTCGCGGTAGCCGAAGAAGAGGCTTGCCCTCTCGCTCTCGAGCTCGCCCTCGTAGCGGCAGATATAGGCGCTCCTGATGCCCAGGGCCGGCAGGGACTGCATGAGGGTCGCGGCGAGGTGGCGGGCATCGAAGGCCATGAGGAGTTCCCGGTCGAGCTTTCGCAGCTCCTCGGTCCTGAGCCTCTCCTCCCACGCGCGGTAGGCCAAGGAACGCTCGGCTCCCTCGGCGAGGACGATGCGGGCCTGGCCGGCAAGGTCCTCCATGCGCGCGAGGGCCTCGCTCCCGAGTCCAGTGATGCTCCAGCGCCGCAGCATCGAGAGGGCAGCCTGCCAGGAGCCGACCTCGCGGCCCTTTCTGATCAGGCGGTCGATGATTCGCCCCAGGATGTCGAAGAAGCGCCCCGCCTGTTCACCTGCCACAGAGGCTTCCCAGGCATCGACAAGGGGAAGGAGCCAGTCCCTGTCGAGGCCGCCCTCGAGGGCGAGCTCGAGCCGCATCATCTCGGCGAGCTCCTCGCGGCTCCTTGCAGCTGCCTCACTCCCGGCCGAAGCTGCGGCGAGGAGGAAGGAGGGGGAGGGACAGCCACAGGACTGGCGCACGACGAGGCTGGCGGGGAGCTTGCGCAGGGCTGGGACCTCCCCTCCGGACAAAAGGACAAGGAGGCTGCGGAAGCCCTCGGCGCCAAGCTCGGCGAAGGGACCGTCGACGGTCGTCAGGGGCGGAGTCGAGAGCCGGCTCTCGAGGCTGTTGTTCATGCCGATGACCGCGACGTCCTCGGGGATCCTCCAGCCACGGGCGAGGAGGGTCTTGGCCGCCCAGAGGGCCATGAGGTCGCTCGACGCGACGAGGGCGGCAAAATCCCTGCCCGGCTCGAGACCACGGGCATCCATGAGTTCAAGGAGGGCCTGTCGGCCAGAATCCCATGGGAAGGGCGGGCTCACGAGGGCTGGCTCGAGCTCGATGCCGGCCTCGGCAAGGGCGTCGAGATAGGCCTGGTAGCGCTCCTCGGCGCCGGGGTGGAGGGCGGGGCCCCTGATGAAGGCGATCCTGCGGAAGCCGTGGCACTCTATGGCGTGGCGCATGGCCTCGCGCATGCCCCCGTAGTAGTCGATGGTGACGATGGGCACGCCGGTCACGCCCGAGGAGAGGCTCACCGTCGGGACGCCGCGGAAGCGCTCGAGGAAGGAGCCGACAGCCCCGCCGTGCTCGACCCCGCTCAGCGACGAGGTCCAGATGAGTATCCCGTCAACAGGGACCCGGGCCGCGAGCCCATAGATGGCGTTGCGCGAAGCCTCGTGGCCTTCCTTGAGGCCTATCCTTCCTCCGGGGAAGCAGAAGAGGTCTACGTCGCAGCGCTCGGCCTCGTCGGCGACGCTTGGCCAGACGCCCAGGCTGGCTCCGGTGTGCAGGCTCGCAAGCACGAGGCCGACGCGCCTGCGCCCTCCTCCGGCGCCGGACCGGGCTCCCTCATCGGGCGCGGGCCCGCCTTCCCTAGATGACTGTCTTGACGTAGGGCAGCTCTCCCACGGCCGCGTATAGACTGTACATCTGCTCCCTGTTTGAGAGGGTGATCCTGCTTCCCATGCGCCCGTAGCGGGCCCCGGGTTTGGCTATCCCCTGGATGAGGGCGCATGGCACGCCAAGGGACACGAATATCCGCTCGAGGTCGCCTTCGATCGAGGAGCCCCCGGCGAGGGTGTAGATGATGCGGAGGTCGAAGCTGACGGGGAATTCGAGGCTCGCCCCGCCGAACTGCATGGGAGCCAAGCCTCCCTCGTTCTGTTCCATGGGCCCAAGGATGGCATGGAGGCCCGGAGCTTGTCGAGCGGAAGGTCCGGCGTCCTTGACTCCCCCTCGTCCGGGGGGCAGAATGGATTTAGGAGCCTCAAAAAATGGCAAAGAAGCGCCGCGCACCCGCACCCGTAGCCCTCGTAAGCGCCGTGGTGCGCGTCTTCAGCGTCCTCGAGCGGATGTCCCGGGAGCGCTCCCTCGGCCTCGAGGAGCTCTCCCGCGAGATAGGCCTCGCCAAGCCCACAGTCTACCGCTTCCTCCAGACCCTCCAGGAGCTCGGCTACGTGCGGCGCGATGAGCGCGACAAGTGGGCGATGACCTTGAGGCTCTTCAACGTGGGCTCTCGGGCCCTCGACCACCTCGACCTGTACTCGGCGGCTCGTCCCACCGCCGAGGGCCTGTCCGAGGACCTGGGCGAGACGGTGCATATGGGCGTGCTCGAGGGCGACTCGGCCGTCTATGTCCTCAAGATCGAGTCCAAGTACACGATCAGGATGTTCTCGCGCGTCGGACGCCGCATACCCCTGTACTGCACGGCGATCGGCAAGGTCCTCCTCGCCCACATGCCGGTGGAAGAGAGGCAGAAGCTGCTCGCAGAGACCAAGCTTGTCGCCTTCACGCCGAAGACACTGACGAACCGCACAGCCCTCGACGCCGAGCTCGAGCGGATCAGGAGCGAGGGCTTCGCCCACGACGACGAGGAGCACGAGGAGGGGATCCGCTGCATCGGCTCGCCCATCTTCGACTACACAGGCTGCGTCGTGGCCGCGATGTCGGCCTCCTGGCCGCGCTTCCGCTGGGACCTCGGCGACGAGGCTCAGATGGCGGCCAAGGTCAAGGCGGCCGCGGCCCGGGTGTCCGAGATACTGGGCAAGCCGGGGGACTAGGGGACAGGAAAAGGAGAGAGGAACCACGGAGGCACGGAGGCTGGGAGAGAGCACGGAGGCTTCCTGAGTATCTTTCACAGGGCAATCTCAGAAGCGAGAGGCTGGCGAACAGCTGGTCCAACGGCCACGGGGGGCCTTATGGAAATGAAACTCGAGCTCATCCCGGTTCCCGTGTCAGATGTCGAGCGCGCGAAGAGCTTCTATGTCGACAAGGTCGGTTTTCATCTGGACCATGACCACAGGGTCAATGAGAAGTTGCGCTTCATCCAGCTCACCCCACCGGGCTCGGCCTGCTCGATCGCCATCGGCGATGGCATCGGAGCCGACATGAAGCCGGGTTCGCTCAAGGGGCGGAGGGTCTCAGGCTCGGGCAATGGGCCGGAGGACCCCCGTTGCGTGACCGCCACCCAGGCTCGGGTGAAATTCACTGGGCCTTCCTGTGATCGCCACCCTGCCTCGCGCCAAATTCACCTGAGCTTTCGCGATCGCCACGCTGCGTCGCGTGAATTTCACCGGAGCTTCCTGACCCCTTGCCCGGCGCCCGGTAAAGATCACGCTGGCATCCGTGACCGCCACCCAGACGCCCACGGACCCGACCGCCGCCAGTTTCGCGCATGGAGGTCTGCGCGAAACCGCGGTTGTTTAAGCTGGCCGCCAGTCTGGACGCAACCGGGCCCGAGCACCTATCCGTCCAGAGCCGCCGGCAGTCTCCCAAGGCTAGCGCGAAACTGCGGGTGTAGCCGCATTCCAACTCGGGGGTCCGGCAGATTCGCGCCCACGGAGCGCGCGAATCTGCGAGGTGTCAAGTTGGGTGGCAGGATTTAGCCCAACTTGACACCAGGGATCCCGAAATACCTCGCGGCGTTCCTCCACGAGATGTCCTCGACCATGTCCCCGAGGAGGGCGTAGTCGGCGGGAGCCTCGCCCCTCGCCACCCAGCCGCCGATGAGGTCGCAGAAGAGCCTGCGGGTGTACTCGTGGCGGGGGAAGGAGAGGAAGGAGCGGGAGTCGGTGAGCATGCCGACGAAGCGGGAGAAGAGGCTCATGGAGGCGAGACAGTTCATCTGCCTCAGCATTCCGTCTATCTGGTCGTTGAACCACCAGGCCGTGCCGAACTGGATCTTGCCGGCGACCGAGCCGTCCTGGAAACAGCCCATGATCGTGGCGAGGATTTCGTTCCACGCGGGGTTAAGGGTGTAGAGGATCGTCTTGGGCAGCTTGCCCTCGCGGTCGAGGAAGTCGAGGAAGGCGGCGAGGGGCTTGGCCGCCATGCCGTCGGCGATGGCGTCGTAACCCGTATCCGGTCCCAGCTTCGCGAACATCCTCGAGTTGAGGTTGCGTATTGCCCCGACGTGGAGCTGCATGGTCCAGCCTCGCTCGGCGTCGAGCCTTCCTGAGAGGGCGAGGATGGCCGTCTTGAGCCTGTCGGCTTCGAGGGGGGAAACTGCCGTGCCGCCGCGCAGATGCGACACGATGGCCTCGAGCTCCTCCTCCCGGGACGCCTCGAAGATCGGCCGCTCGAGGGCGTGGTCGGAGAGTCGGCAGCCTGCCTCGTGGAAGGCCAGGTGGCGCTTGGAGAGGGCGGCCTCGAGGCCATCCCAGCCATGGACCTTGACCCCGCTCGCCGTCTCGAGCCTGGCGACCCAGGCGTTCCACGCCACCTGGTCCTCGCAGGCCATGGCCTTGTCGGGCCTGAAGGTGGGAACCATCACGCAGTCGCCGTCCTTGCGCCCTGCGGCATAGCTCTTGTGATAGGCGAGGTCATCTGCCGGGTCGTCTGTCGTGCAGAGGGCGACCACGTTCATCCTCGAGACGAGGCCCCGTGTCGAAAATCCCGGCGACGCAAGGGCCGCATCGGCCGTCTTCCTGATCGCCGGAGCGCTCGCCTCGTTGAGGACCTCGCCGATTCCGAAGTAGCGCTTTAGTTCGAGGTGGGTCCAATGGTACAGGGGGTTGCCGATGAGCCTCGGCACCGTTCTCGCCCAGGCAAGGAATTTCTCCTCGGGGGCGGCATCCCCCGTGACCTGGCTCTCGCTCACGCCGTTTGAGCGCATCGCCCGCCATTTGTAGTGGTCGCCACCGAGCCAGACTTCGGTGAGGCCGGAATATCGGGAATCCTCGGCCATCGCCCGGGGCGGTAGGTGGGAGTGGAAGTCTATGATGGGCTTGCCCTCGGCCCTTTCGTGGTACAGGCGCCGGGCCGGCTCCGAATTGAGGAGAAAGTCCTCGTCCATGAACGCTTTCATTGTGTCTCCAATCCCCGCCTTCATCGGCCGGGTGCCTGCCATTGTAGCGCTGTTGTGATCTTTGTGGAATAATATTCCATATATGAAGCGGACCGAAAACGGTCTGCATGGCAGCCCGTCCGAATGCGTGACGGTGAAGGAGCATCGGATGATCTGCGATACCTATGAGAACGCGAAGCTGTATGGCCTCCCTGGCTCCCGGCTGGGCCGGGCTCTCGCCTGGATGGCCGCGGGAAAGCCTGAAGGACTTGAGCCGGGACGGCACGAGATCGAGGGAAGCGAGCTCTTCGCCCTGGTCCAGGAATACGAAAGCAAGCCGAGCGAGACCTGCAAGTGGGAGGCCCACAGGAAATACATCGACATCCAGTGCGTCCTCCGGGGCCAGGAATACATCGACTGGGCCCCCCTTTCCTCCTGCCGCCTCCTCGGCTTCGAACCTGAGAAGGATTTCCAGGCCTGCGACACCGATGAGGGCCTTGCCCTGGCGATGAGGGCGGGGCTCTTCCTTGTCCTCTTCCCGGCTGACGCCCACCGGCCCTGCCGGAGCCTCGGCTCGCCTACTGCCGTGCGCAAGCTCGTCATCAAGGTCAGGGTGGACTAGCAGATGTGCAAGGAGCCTCGGGGCCATTGACCAGAGCGCGCCCGGGCGGGGATCATCGGCCAATGGCTCGATTCGGCATCCGTGGCAAGATCCTCGGCTTTTACGGCCTGACCCTTGCTGTGGTCGTCGCCGTCGAAATACTGGCCCAGGGCGCGGCAGTGCGCGCTGGTCTCGAGTTCGAGGGACGGCTCGAGCGATACCACTCCATCCAGGGTCTCCGCGCGGCCCTCGGCGACTTCCGCAGCCTGGCCGAGCAGTACATGCGCGAGCGCCTGCCCGAGCAAGAGGCCCAGCTTGAAGGCTCGCTGCTGGATATCTCGGGTCTGGCCGACGGGATCGTCGTCCTCGGCGACGAGTCCCAGGACGCCTATTTCGAGCAGAGGGCTGCCCGCCGCGGGATCGACGCCTGGGCACCACTGGTCCGACAGTCCATCCAGAAACGGAAGGAGAACCGGAGCGACGCCTACCAGAGCTATCTGCGTGCCGACCGCATCGCCGCCTATGTCGATGGCTATCTCGGCAAGCTGCTCTCCCTCACCATGGCCACAGGCTCGGCCCGGTACAAGGACATAGCAGCGAGAAGCGCGGAGAACAGGCGCCTCGCCCTGGCGGCCATCATCGGCGCGGGGGCCCTGGCCCTCGGTTTCGGGGCCCTCTTCGCCAGCTCCATATCGGCCCCGGTCAGGAGGCTCGCAGAGGCGGCAGACCGCATCGCGGCCGGCGACCTGGACCTCGAGCCCATCGCTGTCGACACCACTGACGAGGTGGCCGTACTGGCCCGGGGCTTCAACGCGATGAGCGCCAACATAAGTGCCCTCATCGAGGGGCTCAAGGAAAAGGCCGAGCTCGAGCGCCTCCTGCACGAGGAGAGCCTCTCGCGGCTGACCATGGGTCGGGCCCTCCGCGAGGCCCAGTTCATGAACCTCCAGGACCAGATCAGGCCCCACTTCCTCTTCAACGCCCTCAACACCATCGCGCGCAGCGCCCTTTTCGAGGAGGCCGACGAGACGGAGCGCCTCGCCCGGAGCCTTGGCAAGCTCATGCGCTATTCGCTTTCGCAGGGTGGCTCCTTTGTCACCATAGGCGAGGAGCTTGCGACCTTGCGCGAATACCTCTCCTTCCAGTGCATCAGGTTCGGCTCCCGCCTTGCCTGGGAGGTCCGTTCCGAACCGGGGGTCGAGTCGATCCTCATCCCGAGGTTCACCCTCCAGCCCATTGTGGAGAACGCCGTCCGACATGGCATCGAGCCAAAGGAAGTGGGAGGCAAGGTGATCGCCTCGGCCTGCCTGCGCGGAAAGCGCGTGCGTCTGGTGGTCGCGGACTCAGGGATGGGGATGGAGCACTCCCTCCTCGAGAGGATTAGGCAGGGCATCGCCGCCCCTCCTCCCGGCGCCTCCGCGATGACATCGGAAGGAGCCGGGGCCGAGGAGCCATCGGCGGCGATGGTCGGCGCTGGACCAGGGATAGGAATGGCGAACCTCCAGACCCGCCTCGCCTTCCGCTACCCCGAGGGCGTGAAGATCGCCATCGCCTCGCGTGCGGGGCGCGGGACGATCGTCCGCATATCGCTTCCAGGTGAAGACGATGGCGCATAGGATCCTTGTCGCCGACGACGAGGAGCTGGAGCGCCGGGCCCTCCGGCGGATCCTCTCGGGCGATGGCCTGCCCGAGCTCGAGATCCTCGAGGCCGAGAACGGGCGGGAGGCCCTCGAGCTCGCGGGCGAGCAGGGCTTTGACGCAGCCTTCCTCGACATCAGGATGCCGGGCATAGACGGCATCGAGGCCGCTCGCCTGCTGCGCGAGCGCTTCCCCGAGCTGCCCATCGTCTTCCTCACCGCCCATGACAGCTTCGAGTACGCGCGCACGGCCCTCCGGCTCAGGGTCGAGGACTTCCTCTTGAAGCCCGCCTCGGGCGAGGAGGTGAGGGCCTCCCTGCTCCGGGCCCTCGAGTCCTCGCCCTCGAGCCGAAGCTCGCCGCGACCGCTCGAGGCCCTCTTCGAGAGCGCCGTCACCTATCTTGCCGATGAGCTGCGTGCCGATCTTGGCGCTGACTGCGTTCCCGGCGAGAAGCTCGCCCGCTACCTCAGCCTCGAGGGTAGGGCCGGCGGGCTAGTGGCAGTGGCAGCGATCCGCCTCGCTGCCGGGGATCGCTCCGGTGGGCTGATCGCGAGGGAGGCTGTCCCATCCGAGCCCGGGAGGGGAGGAGGCGGGAATGGGCGGGGAGAAGCGGGATCGCGGCTCAGGGCCGAGCTTCTGGCACTGGGAGCCCTTTTCGAGCAGAGCTTCGCCTCCCCTGGTCTCCTCGCCATCGCCGGAGCCGGGCAGGAACGGCTGCTCTGCGTCCTTGCGGGGGATGGAAAGGATTGGGGCACGGAGGCATCGATGTTCACGCTTTTCGAATCCTTCGCAGGACGGGCGCGCTCGGATCTTGGCCTGCAGATTCTGGCGGGGATCGCCATGCGGAGCGGAAGGGCCGGGCCTGGCCCAATGGCCGAGCCCGGCGAGGCAAATCCAGGCGGCGCGGCAGCCGAACTTGGCACGGCAGCGCGGAGGGTAGCATCCCTGGCGAGCGCAGCGAGGCCCATCATCGTCTGCCCCCTGCGGGACTCTGGCGCATCGCAAAGGGGACCGGAAGGGGAGGGCCCAGGCTCAGGGCGGAGGACAGCCCTCCGTGCCCTCGAGCTGATCGAGGCGCGCCACGCCGAGGAGCTCTCCCTCGAGGGCCTGGCATCGGAGATAGGCGTCTCGCCCTCCCACCTTTCCCGCCTCCTGGGGCGGGTCGCGGGACTCGGTTTCGCCGACTGTCTCTCGCGGTTCAGGGTCGAGAGGGCCAAGTACTTCCTCGCCTCGAGCTCGGTCTCGGTAAAGGAGGTGGCCGGTCTCGTGGGCTTCCGCGATCCCGCGTATTTCGCCAGGGTGTTCCGGCGCTTCGAGGCCATGAGCCCCGCCGAGTACCGCTCAAGGAGTGCAAAGAGATGAAGCCGATGATACCTGGCACCAGGACCCTCGTCCTCTGCCTCGCCCTTGCCGCCGCCCTTCCCATTGCCCTCCCGGGAGAGCCCGTCATATCACTTCGCCTCGCCGAGCTCCACCCCGCCGACCACCCCACAGCCCAGGCCGACTACGAGTTCGCTCGTCTGGTCGACGAGCGCTCGCGGGGCAGGATCCGCATCTCGGTCTACACCGATTCGATGCTCGGCCAGGAGATCTCGGTGCTCGAGCAAGTCCAGTTCGGGGCGATCGACATCGCGCGGGTGTCGCTATCGGCCGTCGCCTCCTATGTGCCGCGTCTCAACGCCCTCCAGATGCCCTACCTCTACCGCGACGCCGACCACATGTGGCGGGTCCTGAAGGGGGAGCTCGGGAAGGAGCTTCTCGCGAGCGTGGGGGACGCGGGCTTTGTTGGCCTGGGCTGGTTCGAGGCCGGCGCCCGAAATTTCTACAACTCGCGGCGCAGCATCACAAGCCCCTCAGACCTCCGGGGCCTGCGCATCAGGGTCCAGGAGAGCACCCTCATGTCCGACATCGTCACCGCCTTCGGGGCGAGCCCGGTGCAGCAGCCCTTCGGCGAGGTCTACAGCGCCATGGAGACGGGGGCCGTCGACGGGGCCGAGAACAACATGCCGACCTACTTCAGCTCGAGGCATTATCGGGTAGCCCCCTATTACACCCTCACCGAGCACGCGAGGATTCCCGAGATCGTCGTGGGCTCGGCCGTGAGCTTCGCCGTTCTTTCGCGTGCAGACCTCGAGCTGATCTCCAGGGCCGCCATGGATTCCATCGATTTCCAGCGGAGGGCCTGGGCCGAGTACGAGAAGCTCGCCATGGACAGGGTGCGCAGCGCGGGTGTCAGGATCGTGACGAAACCCGATCTCGCCGAATGGAGGGCCCTCGCGCGCAAGATCTACGACAGGCAGAGCCCCGAGATCCGCCTCCTTGTGGAGCGGATCAGATCGGTGAAGTGATCATCAGAATACCGGAAATAGCATGATTCTCCTCGACCACGTCCGCGAAAGAGGGCCTAGGATGCCACGGGGACAGTCAGCGGGCTGCCTCGCGCGCCCGTCTGTCCCTTTGGGCGCCTAGGCCCCTCATGAGGGGACAATGGGCGGCCAAGCACCACCATTATGGAGGTAGGGATGAAACTCACGCGCATCGCTCTCATCGCGCTCATGCTCACCGCGTTCGTCTTCGCGGTCAGCGCCCAGACTGTCCTCAAGCTGGCGGAGATCCACCCGCAGGGCTACCCGACCGAGCTCGCCGACGAGGAATTCGCCAAGCTGGTGAACAAGTACACCAACGGCCAGTTCAAGATCGACATCTTCCCCGGCGGCCAGCTCTCCGGCGACGAGAAAGTCGTCATCGAGCAGGTCAAGATCAACGCGGTCAGCATCGCCCGCGTCAGTTCCGGCGCCCTCGGCTCCTTCAACGCCCAGCTGAACGTCTTCAGCCTTCCCTACCTCTTCGATTCCTCCGACCACATGTGGGCCTTCCTCCTCAGCAAGCCCGGCATGAAGATGCTCGACGACCTCGCACCCTCGGGCTTCGTTGGCCTGTGCTGGTACGACGGCGGCGCGCGCTCCTTCTACGCCAACTACCCCCTCAACAGCATCGCCGACCTCAAGGGCAAGAAGTACCGCGTCATGCCGAACAACCTCCTCGTAAAGATGGTCGAGGCGATGGGCGCAAGCGCCGTCCCCATGGCCGCGGGCCAGGTCTTCAGCGCAGTCCAGACTGGAGTCATCGACGGCGCCGAGAACAACGCCCCCTCCCTCGTCTCCTTCAACCACTACCAGGTCGCGAAGTACTACCTCCTCGACGAGCACCTCCGCCTTCCCGAGGTCCTCTTCATGAACAAGGGTGTCTGGGACAAGCTGCCCAAAGCCACCCAGGACGCATTCCGCAAGGCCGCCGCCGAGACCGTCGCCTTCCAGCGCAAGGCCTGGGATGCCTACGTCATCGAGGCCACGAAGAAGATCGTCGCCGAGGGCGAGATAATCGTCCCCGTGCCGGACAAGACCCCCTTCAAGAACGCCGTCAAGCAGCTCCTCGCCGAGGAGGGCCCGAAGTTCGCCCAGACCCTGGCGGACATCGACGCCGTCAGGCCCAAGAAGTAAGAGGGGCACGGCCCCAAGGGGCCGTCCGCTCCCGAGTCCGGCCATAGGCCGGGGAGGGACGGATGCCCCTCCCCGCTTCACGGAAGCCGGGGCCGTCAAAGGCCCCGGCCTTCAATCCCGACTACAATCCAGGAGCAAATCCGTGCCCGAAAAAAAAGGCGGGGTGGCCAGAATCTTCCTGGTGGTCGACAAGATCCTTGAGGGCTTCGCCATCACCCTCCTGGTCTTCATGATCATCAACGTCTTCACCGCAGTGGTTACCCGCAAGCTGTTCAAGTTCCAGTTCGCCTGGTCCGAGGAGGTCACCCTCCTCTGCCTCACCTGGTTCACCTTCATGGGCATCGCCATCGGCTTCCGCGAGCGTCTGCACCTCGGCATGGACCTCTTCGAGAAGCTGCCCAAGAAGGTCCTCGCCTTCCTCGACAAGCTGGTCGACGCCGTCACCTTCCTTTTCGGCCTCTACCTCGTGGTCTACGGCTGGGACTTCACCATGATGATGCGGGGCTCAGTCCTCGCCGCGACCCAGCTACCCAACGTGGTGCAGTACATCGTGATGCCGATAACCGGCGTGATGACCTGCGTCTATTCCGCGCTCCAGCTCCTCGGCCACGATCTGCGGAGATACAACGTCATCGAAGAGGAGATCAAGCGCGATGCCTAGCAACGATATTGCCGTCTGGATCCTCTGCGTCAGCTTCGTCGTCTTCCTCGTCCTGCGTTTCCCCGTGGCCCTCGTCCTCGTCCTCTCCTCCCTCGCGACGATCTGGTACCTGCAGATGCCGATCGTCGTTGTCGCCCAGCAGACTATCCAGGGGATAAACGCCTTCTCCCTCCTCGCCATCCCCTTCTTCATCATGACGGGACAGCTTCTTGGAGCCGGTGGCCTGGCGAACCGCATAGTCGATTTCGCCAACGTCTTCGTCGGGCGCATGCCCGGCGGGCTTTCGGTGGTCAACTCCATCGCCTGCATGTTTTTCGGCAACCTCTCGGGCTCGGCGGTCGCCGATACCTCGGCCATCGGCTCGGTGATGATCCCGATCATGGTCAAGAAGGGCTATTCGCCCGAGTACGCTGTCGGCGTGACGATCTCCTCGGCCATCCAGGGCGTCGTCGTCCCCCCGAGCCACAACCTCGTCCTCTACTCGATCGTCGCCTCGGGCGTGATCGGCGGCATCTCCGTCGGCAAGCTCTTCATGGCCGGCATCGTCCCCGGCCTCCTCCTCCTGGTCACACTCTGCACGGTCGGCGTGATCATCAGCATCAAGCGCAACTATCCGAGGGGCGATCCCGTCGAGCGCAAGCGCATCCCCATGATCATCTTCCACGGCTTCCTCTCGCTCACGCCCGCCTTCATTATCCTCGGCTCGATCATCGGTGGCCTCGCCACCGCGACCGAGGCAGGTGCCCTCGCGGTCGTCTACTCATTCTGCCTTGGCTTCTTTGTATACCGAGAGCTCAAGCCCAAGCACCTCTGGCCCGTCCTCGTGCGGACCTTCCGCACGGTACTCATGGTCTTCTTCCTCATCGGAGCCTCCGGCGCCTTCGGCTACGCGATGACGATCCTGCGCCTGCCCGACATCATAACCCAGGGATTCCTCCAGATCTCGAGCACGCCCTGGGTCATACTCCTCATGATCAACATCCTCCTCCTCAT
>JANXYO010000082.1 GCA_025356015.1 Spirochaetaceae bacterium | reverse complement strand
GAGCTCGCGGCCGATGAGGTAGGCGGAGCGGAAGGCATCGTAGGGCCGGCCCGAGGCCCCGATGGCCATGTTGCCCGGGCTTATGGTCGTGGCGCCCTTGACGTGGCGGATCCAGCCCCCCTCCTGGTCGGTGGCGATGAGGAGGGGGATGCCCGCTCCGGCAGCCAGGGCCTTCCTCTGGAGGGCGGCGACCGAGACGGCGAGGCGGTCGGTGTCCTCGGCGTTCCAGCCGAATATCTTCACCCCGCCGAGGCCCCTGGACTCGATCCACTTGTAAAGGAGGGGTGGAGGCTCGGCGCCCGGATAGGCGATCATGAGGAGCTGGCCGAGCACGGCCTCGTCGCTCATCCGGTCGAGGAGGGAGAGCGCGAGGGCGTCCTCCTTGCCCGCGGCCCAGAAGTCGTGGCTGGGCGCCGCCGCCCCCCCGAGGAGGAGGGAGGAGGCCGAGACCACAAGGACTGCCGCGGCGCGGAGCAGGCTCGCGAGGCGGGCGGAGCGGGCGCCCGGAGCCGACCGGCCTTGGGGCCGGCTGGCCCGCCGCGTCAAGACATCGGGCCCGGCCTCAGGCGTAGACCTCTCCCCTGAGCGCGTCGATGTACTTCGCGGCGGCGTGGGCTGCGACAGCCCCGTCGGCGCAGGCGGTGACGAGCTGGCGGAAGGGGGTGACCCTCGCGTCGCCGGCGGCGAAGAGCCCGCTCACGCTCGTCTCCATGAGCTCGTTGGTGATAAGGTAGCCGGCCTCGTCCTTCGCGGCGTCTCCGGCAAGAGCGGTCTGGGGAATGGAGCCAACGAACACGAAGACGGCGGCGACTTCCTCGCCGTAGACCTTGCCGGAGCCCAGGTCCTCTAGCTCCACGGATTCCACCTTCTTGGATCCCTTGATCTCCCTGACCGCGGTGTTGAAGCGCACCTCGATCTTGGGATTCTTGAGCACCCGCTCGGCCAGTGCGCGCTGGGCCCTGAAACGGTCCTTGCGGTGGACCATGAGGACGGAGTCGGCGAGCTTGGAGAGGAACATAGCCTCGTCGCAGGCGGCGTCCCCCCCTCCGACCACCAGCATGCGGCGGTTCTTGAAGAATGGCCCGTCGCAGGTGGCGCAGTATGAGACTCCGCGCCCCGCGTACTGCTCCTCGCCGGGCACCTCGATGTGGCGATGCTTGGCGCCCGTGGCCAGCAGCACGGTGAGGGCCTCGATTGTCCCCTCGGTGGTCTCGACGAGGAAGCGGTCCCCGTCCTTGCGCAACGAAGACACGGACGCGGTGAGGAACTCGACGCCGAAAGCCTCGGCCTGGGTCCTCATGGCCTCGCTGAAATCATAGCCGCTCAGGGGCCCGACAATGCCGGGATAGTTCTCGAGGCCGTCGATGAGGAGGGCCTGGCCTCCCGGCGCGAGTTCCTCCACCAGGAGGGTGCGCAGGTTGGCGCGGGCACCATACTGGGCCGCCGCGAGGCCGGCCGCCCCCGCACCGATGACTACGAATTCGTACTGGGTATCCATGAGGCTCCTCGAGGTATCGCTGTGCGAGATGCTTGGTTAATATACATCGCAAAGGGTATTTTTGAGAACACGGTAGGCATGATGAGTCCCAGAGCCAGGTCCATACTCCTCCTCGCCCTTTTCCTCGCCCTCGCGGCCTCGGCTCCGGCCCAGACCGGCGGCCCGAGGCTCCCCTCGAGCGGCGTCTTCGCCCCCGATCCCGGCTTCGCCGAAGCCGCGGCCATGGGCGAGCCGATGCCGCTCGACGCCCTGATCACATCGGCCCTGCTCGCCTCGGGGACTCAGGCCGACCGCCTGCCTTCCTACTCGTCGCGCATCGCCTCGATGCTGCGCGGCCTCGCCGCCGAGCTGGGCCAGGTCAGCGACCAGGCGGCCAGGGCCGAGGCCGTCCTGTCCTATCTCCACCGCACGACCCTGCGCGCCTATTCCGAGAACGCCACCACCATCGACGGCATCCTCGACACGGGGAGCTACAACTGCGTCTCCTCGGCCTTGCTCTATCTCATCGCGGCGCGGAGCCTCGGCCTGTCGGTCTCCGCGGTCAAGACCCCCGACCATGCCTTCGCGACGGTGAGCCTGCCCGGCCGCGAGGTCGACGTCGAGACGACAAACGCCCGGGGCTTCGATCCGGGCAGCAAGAAGGAGTTCACCGATTCCTTCGGCAAGGTGACGGGCTTCGCCTACGTGCCCCCGGGCGACTATGCCCGCAGGACGAGGATCGGGGAGCACCAGCTCGTGGGCCTTGTCCTGTCCAACCGGATATCCCTGCTCGAGCGCTCGCAGAGGTTCGAGGAGGCCCTGAGGCTCGGCCTCGACCTCGACGCCCTCCAGCCCGACCGGGAATCGAGGAGCCTCCTAATCGACCGTGTGAACAATGTCGTCACCGGCCTCACCGGGAGGCGGGACTTCGAGGGCGCCGAGGCCTTCGCCTCGGCTGCCCTCGCCGCTCTGGGAAACGAGCCACGCCTCGCCCAGCTCGCGAGGCTTACGGCCTACAACCGCGTCGCCGGACTCGCCGAGGCCGGTCGCTGGGACGAGGCCCTGGACAGGGCCTCCGTCCTCCTCAAGGACTCAGGCGACCCCGGCCCACGAGGGGAGCTCCAGGCCCTCATCTCGGCCAGCCTCGGCAACGCCGTGAACGCCTATCTGCTACGAGGGGATTTCCAGGGCGCAAGGAGGCTCCTGGATCAGCGGCGTGCCCTGGCCGGTGATGCGGCCGTCGCCTCGATCGCCTTCAGGATCGGCGACGCCGAGCTTTCACAGGACCTCAAGACCCTCCCCTTCCGCGATGCCGTCGCCGCCGCCGATCGCCTGCTTTCGGCCGCGAGCCTGGAGCGCTCAAGGTGGCAGGAGGCGATGCGTTTCCTCTTCGGGAACGAGGCAAACCGGATTGGGAGGAGCGGTGACTGGCTGGGGGCCTCGGCCCTCGCCAGCGAGGGGGCGAAAAGGACAGGCGACGCGAGCCTTGCCCGCGAGGCTTCGGTCTTCAGGGACAATTTCATCGCGACCGCCCACAACAGCTTCGCTTCCCGCTACAACTCGCGGGACTACGCCGGGGCCGCGGCTGTGGCGAGGGACTCCCTCGCCCTCGTGCCCGGCGACAGGCTCCTTCAGTCTGATCTGGATATGGCGACAAAGGCCCTGGGCAACTAGGCGAGGAGTTCTGGGCGCCCAGCGGCTAGGCTAGGGCTTCTGGGCGGGGTTCGCGCGGGAACCTCACGCAGACCCGGGCTCCCCCCTCGGGAGGGATGCCCTCGGAGTGCTCGACGGAACCGCGCAGCTGGGCCGCGAGGGCCTCGACCAGCTCGGTCCCTATCCCCTTGGAGCCCGATTCCGCCTTGGTCGACTCGAAGCCGACGCCGTCGTCGGCGACGGTGAGGACCCAGTCTCCCTCGATCGCCGTCATCGTGAGCGAGACCTTGCCGGCCTTTCCATTGGGGAAGGCGTGCTTGAAGCAGTTGGACACCAGCTCGTTCACGATCAAGGCCACGGCTATCGCGGCATCGAGACCCAGGACGGTCTCGCGCGCGTCGACATCGCAGCTGATGGCGCTGAAGGAGGTGTCGTAGACACCGGAGAGGTACTCGAGGAGACGCTCGAAGTACTTCTGCATCTCCACGCCCCTGAAGTCACCGGCCCGGTAGAGGACTTCGTGGACCATGGCCATGGACTGGATCTGGGACTGGCACTCGAGGAAGACCTTGCGCGAGGCCTCGTCGGTGACCGAGGCCTCCTGGAGGTTGAGGAGGCTCGAGACGATCTGGAGGTTGTTCTTGACCCTGTGGTGGATCTCCTTGAGAAGGACCTCGTGGGCCGCGAGGGCGGCCTCGAGCTGGTGCTGGTGGACCTTGCGCTCGCTCACGTCGCGGATGACGCCCACCGTGCCGAGGTCCTGGCCCTCGTACTCAGGCAGATGGTAGCCAGAGCAGTTGACCTCACCGTAGGCGTTCACCGAGGCATAGCGGAAATCGGCGTTCTCGGAGCCGGGCAGGAGCCTGAGCTCGAGGTTCTTGGTCATCCTGCGGCCGGAGCGGCGCTCGTCGAAGAGTTTGGGGGCCCCCTCCTGCCCGGTTATGCAGCCCTTGATCGAATCAAGGACCTCGATCTTCGACACCTTGGGGACGTCTGCCGGGTGGATTATCTCACTGAAATGCTTCCCGATGAGCTTGGCGGGATCGTAGCCGAGGTTGCGGATCGCCTCGTTCAGGTAGATGAAACGCCCATCGCCGCTGAGTATATAGACGATGTCGGGCACGGCCTGGAGGAGGTTCATGTACTGGTGCTCGGTCATCTGGAGGTGGGCGTTCTGCCGGCGCAGGCTTTCCCTTATGTTGACGACCTTGCGGATGAGGGCCGGGATGAGGCGGATGTGCTCGCCGTCCGGCCGCCTCTCTATGAAAACCGAGGATTCGTCCTTTATGGTGCGCTCCACCCTGGCGGGGTCATCCTCCCTGCCGATGACGACGACGGAGGGCAAGGGCCAGAGGGTGAGCCAGTCGGCGAGGGTGCCGTTGTGGAAGCTGAAATCGGTGACAATCACATCGGCCGCGTCGGTCGAGTAGAGCCGCTCCACCTCGGCTATGTTGTCCGGGTAATGCACGACGAATGAGGGTTTGAGGGCCTCGACGAGGGTGGCGAAGGCGGCGCGCTCATCTTCGTCCTCGATGGCGTAGATGACGCGTATCCCGCTTGTCGGCTGCATTGCTTGTCGGAGTGTATTGGCCGCGCGGGTGCGCCGTCAAGTACGCGATTGCGCCGGACGGCCCCCTCGTCTATACTCTTGCCTGATGTCCAACGAACATGATTTCAGCGTGCACGCCCTCGGCGCCTGCAGCATTTCCTCTCCCATCATCCTGTCGACCCTGCGGGGCGACGCCCTGCCGAACTACGTGGGCGACGAGGATTTCGTCCGTTACGAGGTCGAGGCCCGCGAGGGCGCGCAGGACGCCATCGAGCGAAAGAGCCTGTTCCAGAAGGCTGGTCCCAGGAGCCACATCTATTTCGCCCCGAGCCATGTCCATGCGGGCATCGTCACATGCGGAGGGCTCTGCCCCGGGATCAACGACGTCATCAGGGCGATCGTCCGCTGCCTCTGGTTCCGCTACGGGGTCAGGAGGATCACCGGGATCCGCTACGGCTACCGCGGCTTCCTGCCCGAGTACAACCTTGGCATCCGCCCCCTCGACCCCGAGGCGGTGGACGAGATCCACAAGGTCGGCGGCACCTTCCTGGGCTCCTCGAGGGGCGGAGGGGAGCGCACGGCCGACATTGTCGACGCGATCGAGCGGCTCAACCTCAACATACTCTTCACAATCGGCGGGGACGGCACCCAGAAGGGAGCCCTCGCCATAGCCGAGGAGATCGAGCGCAGGAACCTCAAGATCGCCACGGTGGGCATTCCCAAGACCATCGACAACGACCTGCTCTACGTCGACAAGACCTTCGGCTTCGAGACGGCTGTGTCCCGGGCCGCTGAGGCTGTCTCGGCCGCCCACGTGGAGGCCCATTCGGCGATGAACGGCATCGGCCTCGTCAAGCTCATGGGCAGGGAATCGGGCTTCATCGCCGTCCATACCGTCCTCGCCGTCCACGACGCCAATTTCGTCCTCATACCCGAGGTCCCCTTCGACCTCGATGGACCGAACGGCTTCCTGCGCCACCTCGAGGACAGGGTCCTGAGGCGCTCGCACGCCGTCGTCGTCGTCGCGGAGGGAGCGGGTCAGGAATTCGCCCAGGGCGAGGGAGGGACCGACGCCTCCGGCAACGCGAAGCTTGGCGACATCGGGACCCTGCTCCGCGACAGGATCCTCGCCCACTTCAAGAAGAAGGGCCTGGACGCGACGGTGAAGTACATCGATCCGAGCTACATGATCCGCTCCTCCCCCGCCACGCCGACCGACTCGGTCTACTGCGAGCGGCTCGGCAACAACGCTGCCCATGCCGCCATGGCCGGCAAGACCAAGCTCCTCATAGGCATGGTCAACAGGGAGTTCGTCCACATACCCATCAAGGCCGCGGTGTCACGCCGCAACTTCGTGAACACCGAAGGCTCGCTCTGGAGGGACGCCGTGGACGCGACCCAGCAGCCCTTCGCCATGGTCAACCCGAGATAGGCATGGCACGCAAGAACGTCCTCATCATCGACGAGTCCGACCTCTTCCGGGAGTACCTGCGCGGCAAGATACAGTCGGCCACTGTCGACGTGGAGACGGCCATCAACGGCCTCGACGGCATCGTCAAGCTCAGAAACGGCCTTCCCGATCTCGTCATCCTCGACTACCACCTCACGCGCAAGAGCTGCAAGGAGGTGCTCGAGGAGAAAAACCGGAACCCGAACACCGCCTCGATACCCGTTGTCCTGACCGCGCAGAAGATCGACAAGAACAGGCTCCTCGAGCTCGTGGCCTACAACATCAAGAAGGTCTTCATGAAGCCGATCAAGATGGACGGACTCTTCGCCATCCTGTCCGAGCTCCTGGGGATCAAGTTCGAGGTGGACACCACTCCCTGCATCATCGAGGCCCACGTCAACGACAACATCGTCTTCGTTGAGATCGCGAAGGGACTCAACCGCGACAAGATCGACCTCCTGGGCTTCAAGCTATCCGAGCTCCTCGAGCTCTACGCCATCCGCAACCCGCGCATCCTCGTGATGCTCTCGGACATCGAGCTCAGCTTCGTCGACGGCCAAAACATGGAGACCCTGCTCCGGAGCCTCCTCGTGCAGTCGCGGGGCAAGGCCCGCCACGTCAAGCTCCTCACGAACTCCTCCTTCGCGCGCGAGTTTGTGAGGGGCAGGCCCGAGTTCGCCGAGATCGAGGTCCTCGCAAACCTCCAGTACGCGATCGACGGCCTGCTCACAGACTACGATCACGAGGCCGAGACCGGGGACAGGAAGGCCCATATCGTCGCCGAGCGCATCCTCGCGGCCCAGCCCAGCGAGGCCAGGCACGAGTCGGTCGAGATGCGCTTCGACATCGCAGGCAAGAAGACCATCAGCATCGAGGCCATGCGCGAGGCAGGCTCTGGCCTCAGCATCGCGGTGGTGGACGACGACTTCGTCATCCAGGAGCTCGTGAAGACCACTTTCACGGCCATCAGCGCCTCGGTGAGCGCCTTCCAGAACGGGCGGGACTTCATCGACGCGGTCAAGGCCAAGAGCTTCGACCTCGTGTTCCTCGACATCCTCATGCCCGGCATGGACGGCTTCGAGGTCCTGGGGCGGCTCCACGCCGAGGACATCGAGGTGCCGGTGATCATCCTCTCGGCGGTCTCGCAGCGCGAGGCCGTCCACAGGGCCTTCGAGGCCGGGGTGAGGAGCTACCTCATCAAGCCCCTCAAGCCCGACCAGATCCTCAAGAAGACCCTCGAGATCCTCAAGGCGAACTTCTAGGGCCTATGGCGATACCCGAGAGCCTCCGCACAGCGGCCTTCCACAACGCGAGGATCCCCATCGCGATAGTCGACCGCAGGGGCCTGCTCGCCGTGTGGAACAAGGCCTTCGAGGCCTTCTTCCTCGAGGTCTCGGGCATCGCTCCCGAGAGGCTCATGGGCTCCCTCTTCGAATTCATCGCCGAGCGCGAGGGAGTACGCTTCGACTACTACGCCGCCCAGATCCTCCTCGGAGGAGCGGGCGACGCGGCCGTGGAGACGCCCATCAGGGCGGCCGACGGATCGCGGCGCTGGCTCCGTTTCGCCCTTTCCCTGCTTGAGGACCAGGACGCCATGGGCCCGCCCCCGCGGGAGCTCGAGCGCTTCCTCCTCTGCGCCGTCGAGGACGTGACCGAGAGGGTGGTCCGCGAGAAGCGGCTCATGGACGCGAAGGACGAGGCGGAGAAGGCCACCCACACCAAGAGCCAGTTCCTCGCCAACATGAGCCACGAGATCAGGACCCCCATCCAGACCATCCTCGGCGTGGTCGACCTCATCAAGGACACAGAGCTTGACAGCGAGCAGTCGGAGTACGTCCACCAGATCCGCTTCTCGGCCGACGTCCTGCTGGCCCTCATCAACGACATCCTCGACTTCTCCAAGATCGAGGCCGGAAAGCTAGACCTCGAGACCTCGACCTTCGAACTGCGCTCCTGCGTCCGGGACTCGGTCGACCTCCTCGTCATGGACGCGCACAGGAAGGGCCTCGAGATCATCGTCGACATCGACGACAGCCTGCCCGCCCTCGTCCGCGGCGACCCGGGCAGGCTCAGGCAGGTCATCGTCAACCTCTTCAAGAACGCCGTGAAGTTCACGGCCGAAGGGGGGATCACCATCACCCTGAGGCAGGTCGCGCGCAAAACCGGGCCCATGATGTGCTTCGAGGTCTCTGACACGGGTCCCGGAGTACCAGCCGACACCAGGGACCGCCTCTTCACGCCCTTCTTCCAGGGTGACCTCGCCCTGACCCGGAAGGCCGGGGGCACAGGACTCGGCCTAGCCATCTCTCGCCACCTCGCCGAGCTCATGGGCGGCAAGATCGGCCTCGCCCCTGCGGCCGCTCGAATCGGCACCGCGAACGAGGGTTCGGTCTTCTGGTTCGAGGTCCCACTCGTGGCACCCGAATACACAGCCCCGCCAAGGCCCCTGCCGACCGGTGGTGGAGCGAGGATCCTCGTGATCGACGACCACGCGGGCGCCCGGGCCTTCTCCGCGCGCGTCGCCCGCACCGCCGGCTACCGGGTATCAGAGGTCGAATCGGGGGAGGAGGCCCTCTCGATCCTCCGTGGTTCGGGGAGCGATCCCTTCGCGCTCTGCCTGGTGGACCAGACCATGCCGCGGATGGACGGCTGGAGGCTCGCGAGCGAGATCACGGGAGACACCACAATCAACTCCACCCGCCTCGTGCTCATGGCCCCGATGGGGACGATCGGCGCCGAGGCGAAGATGAAGCTCCTGCGCTGGTTCAACGGCTACATCTACAAGCCGGTAGAGCCCCAGGGCCTCCTCGAGGCGATGGAGCGCGCCCTCTCATCCGAGGTCGACCTCGAGCCCGCCGAGCGGGACGCCGGCCCCGTGGGCCGCACGAGGGCGGCCGAGGAAGGCTCAGGCGAACCCGAGCCGCGCTTCGAGGTCGATGTGCTCATCGCCGAGGACCACGAGGTGAACCGCGAGCTCTTCTCGATCCTGCTCGGCCGCCTGGGCTGCAGAGTCGTGACCGCCGAGGACGGAGCGGAAGCGGTAAAGCTGGGCACCAGCCGCCATTTCGACATCGTCCTCATGGACATCTTCATGCCGAACATGGACGGCTACGAGGCGACGAGGACCCTGCGCGAAAAGGGTTTCAGCGGACCCATCGTGGCCGTCACCGCGAGCGCCCTCAAGGGCGAGCGGGAGAAATGCCTCGAGGCGGGCATGAACGACATCCTGGTGAAGCCCTTCAAGAAGCAGGACCTCTCCGAGCTCCTGGGGCGGATCCTCGCCCCGCCCGAGGACCTCCTTCCCCTCCCGGGCCAGGGCGAAGCCGGCCAGGGCCTCGGCATGCCCGAGCGCGTTGGCGAGCAGTCCTGCGAGGACGACCCACAGGTCCTCGACTGGAAGGCGGCGGTCGACACCTTCCTCGGCCAGAGCGAGACCGTCCTGCGCCTCATCAACCGCTTCTCCGAAAAGGCCGACCGACAGGTCGCCGAACTCGCCGCCGCCCTCGAGGGAAGGGATTTCCTGCGCTTCCGCGAGACCGCCCACTCCATGAAGGGCGCGGCCTGGAACCTCTGCGCCCGCCGCCTTGGCGACGCAGCCCTCTCTGCCGAGGAGGCGGGGCGCACCGGGGATGCGGAGTCGGCCGAGACCTCCCTCGCCCTGCTCAGGCTTGAG
The DNA here is from genome assembly GCA_025356015.1 of Spirochaetaceae bacterium. Lineage (GTDB taxonomy): Bacteria > Spirochaetota > Spirochaetia > Treponematales > Rectinemataceae > JANXYO01. The sequence goes on along the minus strand of JANXYO010000082.1, from coordinate 34,258 downwards.
TTCAAGCTCTTCCTCAGGGCCGCCGAGCGCATCTGCGTCGACTAAAGTCCGCCGATCGCATACACTCGCGCGCGTGAGAGCAAACTACCACACGCACTGCGATTTCTGCGACGGAAAGGCGAGCGCCGCCTCGATGGCCGAGGCGGCCTGGAAGGCCGGCTATGCCGTCCTCGGCTTCTCCTCCCACGCTCCCCTGCCCTTCCCGACGGACTGGAACCTCGCTCCTGAGAGACTGCCCGCCTATGTGGCGGAGATAGGGCGGCTCAAGGAAGAGTGGGCAGGCAGGCTTGAGATCCTCCTCGGACTGGAGATCGACTACATCGAGGGCCAGGTCTCGCCGGGCGACCCGGCCTTCGGCAAGCTTGACTACAGGATCGGCTCGACGCATTTCATCGACATAGGCCAAGGGCTCTTCACGGTCGACGGGCCCGCCGGGGAATTCCTCCCCCAGCTTGAGCGCACTGCCCGGGGTGAAGGGAGCCTAATATGGAAGACCTACTACCGCTCACTGTCGCAGATGATAGAGGCCGGCGGGTTCGACATAGTCGCCCACTTCGACCTCGTGAGGAGGCACAACTCAGGGGGCCGCCCCTTCTTCGACGAGGAGGACAAGGCCTACCTCGACGCCGCCTTCGGGGCCGCCTCCCTGCTGCGGGGGAGGGGCATCGTGGTGGAGATCAACGTCGGCAGCATGGCCAGGGGCAAGATAAGCTCGCCCTATCCCTCGCTGGCCCTGCTAAAGGAATTCCGCGCCCTCGGTGTGCCCATCACCTTCTCGGCCGATGCCCACGCCCCGGCCCACCTCGGCGCCCATCTGGACACTGCGAGGGAGCTGGCGGCGGCGGCGGGCTACCGATCGGTAGCTGTACTGACAAAGGGGAAGTGGGTCGAGGTGGGCATACAGGAGACCTAGAACCGGGAACCGGCAATCCCGATAAGGTCCCAATTGCTATGAACGCCCAAGTCTGGCAGGGGCATTGCGCGATTCCTGGCGGTCGCTCGCAATCGCTTGAATCCCTCTAGCGATTGCGGCGCTCCTCGCCCTTCTGGCATTCGATGCACAGGACGGCGTAGGGGATCGCGCCAAGCCGCTCGGAAGGTATCTTCTTGCCGCACTTCATGCACAGGCCGTACTTTCCCAGCTGGATCCTGCTGAGTGCGGCGTCTATCGCGCGCAGGCGCTTGATGTCCTGGGTCCCGAGGGCCTCGATCATCTTGCGATCGATGTCGTCGGACGCGACGTCGGCGAAATCCTTCGGATCCATTTCCTCGACGATGGCGCGAAAATCTGCATTTGTCGCGACGAGGGTGTCGAGAATCTCCCGCTTCTGGTTCTGGAGCAGGGTCTTCATCTTTTCGACTGTTTCCTTGTCCATGCGCCACCTCCTATGGCCGGTAAGCCCGGCACGATGCTACAAGCCGTCCGAAATGTCAAGCGCGAAATATACTGAAAACCTGCCGCTATAGTGCGCCATTCCGCATAGCCCCGCGTCACGGTTGACATTCCCCCGGATAGTACATACTATTTTACGCGCGTCGCTCCGCATTGCAAGCGCGCTTCTGGACCAAGAACAAGGGCAGAGACAAGAGTCGATCGCAGTCAGAATTCCAGGAGGAATCGTGGCCAAAGAAGAAGCCATAGAAGTTGAAGGCGTAGTGAGGGAGTCGCTGCCGAACACCATGTTCCGGGTGGAGCTCCAGAATGGCCACATGATCCTCGCACATCTTTCCGGCAAGATGCGGAAGCACTATATCAGAATAGTCCCCGGTGACAAAGTGAAGGTCGCCCTATCCCCCTACGACCTCAACAGGGGTCGGATCATCTACCGCGAAAAATAGCCGATAGCGCCCCATCTCGTCCCGTCAACGTCACGGACGCTGGCGGCGACGCACAGCCACCCACAGAGCCCCCGATCCCCCCTCAGAGCGATCCGCCTGGCCATAGCGCCCAGCCCAGGGGCTGGACTCGATGACGCGCCTCGCGGTCCGCCCGAGCACGGGCTCCCCTGCCGAATGGTAGCCCTTCCCGTGGATAACAAGGACCTTCTCAAGCCCGCGTTGGGCGGCATCGGCCAGGAAGTGGCCCAGGGCTTCCTCGGCCTCCCTTGCTGTCATGCCGTGGAGGTCGATGCTGGCCTGTGGCCTGAGAGCCTCGAAGCGCCTCGCCTCGGCGGCCGCCGCGCGCTGCCCTGACCTGGGATCGCCTGCGTCGCCCAACGCATCCTTGTCGCTTGTCCCGTGGGCATCCAGCCAGACCTCGGTGGCGACATGGGCTGCCGGCCGTGCCGCCGGAGGGCAGGGCGGCCCGGGGCGCGGCCCGGTCGCTGGGCCGCGGGCCGCCTGGGCCCGACTGGCCTCCGCCTGGCCTGGCCTGGCCACCGGCTGAGCGCTCTTTGCCGCAGGGGGGCCGCTCTGGGCCTCTCCCTCATCGCGGGCCCCGGGAGACGAAGACACCTCCCGGGCGGGCCGCCTCGCTTCCATCGCGGACCGCTGCTCCCTCTCCCACTGCTCGAGTATCTTCGCGAAATCCATGCATGGTCCTTCAGTAGTAATATACGGATTCCCGGGGAACCCAGCCCGAGAGCCCGTCGGCCAGGACGATCCCCACGTAGCCCGGGGCCTCGCCCATGATCCGTCCGGCGACTCCCCTGCGGATCTCGACCCGGCCCTGGGCCAGGGGCGAGGGCACGGCGATCAGGGACTCGGTCCAGGCGACGGCGTAGACCCTCGCCTGCTCGCGCGACGAGGCGAGGCCGAGGGCGCCCGAGGAGAGGGCGGCCGCGGCCATGATCGCAGCCGCCGCGATGAGGACGGGGTGGGACCTGGCAGGCCTCCTCCTGCCCGGCAGGGCGAGGGCCAGGAGCAGCAGGGATGCCAGGCCGGCTGTGCAGGCGCCCAGCCAGAAGCGCGGGGGCGGGGGAAGGGAGCCGAGCATGGGCGGACCCGAGCCGAGCTCTCCCGAGCAGGCGAGGGCCGCCTCGGCGACCCCCTCGGTCCCGGGAGCCCTGCGGAGTATGCCATAAAGCAGGGCCAGGGCCCTAGCCCTCTCCCCTCCGTCCCAGTACAGGGAGGCCTCAAGAAAGGAAGCCTCGTTCTTCGAGCCCGGTGGAGAGCGATCAAGGAGCTCGATGGCCTTGGCCCTCGACTCCCGGTTTCCCTTGGCCAACAAGGCGGGCAGGTTTTTCATGGCCGCCGAGGAGAGAGAGAGGCGTTCCGCCAGGGCTGCCGGGTAGGCTCCGAAGCCCCCCTTGGCGGTGGCCGCGGCCTCCCCGCCCTTGCGCACCTCGGCCTCGAAGAGCGGGACGGAAAGCTCGACCAGGCTCCCGTCCCTTCCCAGGGCGGGCATGGCCGGAAAGGCCACGGATAGCCTTCCTGGCCGGGGCGGGACTATGGCAAGCTCGAGGGCCGCCTCGCCCTCGTAGGCCCCTAGGCCGCCTTCCTGGCCTGCTATCGCCCGGAGCGCGTCGACGCGGCGCTCGGAGATGCTCCCCTCTGGAAGGACCCGGCCATCGAGGCGGACGACGGGCTCGGGAAGCTTGACAGCGGGCTGGTTGCCCCTTCCTTCGAGGACGAGGCGGAGGAGGAGGCTCCTGCCCGCGACCGCCTCCTCGCGCCGGGCATCGAGGCGGAGAGCGAAGTCCCCGATGGCGCGGCTCGTGGCTATGGACTGGGGAAGGGGCTCGATCTGGATCGTGAGGGCCTCGGCCCTCCCCACTAGTTTCCTGCCTCGGGAAAGGAGGGCGACGGGAAGCTTGAGCGTTCCCGGCTCGAGGGCGACCGCTATCCACACAAGGGGGGCCGCCGGCTCGAGAGAAGCCCCGCCCACCGAGGGAAAAGAGGCCTCGATTCCGCTTGCGTCCTGGAGGGGATCCTCGCCGACAAGGGAGACAGCGAAGGCCTCGAAACGCCTGATCGTCGCAGGCGCCGACCAGCTCCAAGACGGGGGCGGCTCGGGGCTTCCCGGCGTCCTCGGCGGGCGGGCCTGTATGTAGATGGGGCCCGCGACGAAACGCCCTTCCCTGCCGGCAAGCGCGATGCGCTCGATGCTCCTCCTCCCCGCCTCGAGGACAGTCATCTCGATGCTGACCTCGGTTCCGCGAAGGCCCGGCTTGTCGGCCTGGACGGGGCGTGGCCTGAAGGACTCCGACTCGAGCCTCAGTCCCCGGTCAAGGGCGAGGTCCACGAGCTCGAGGCCCTCGGCCGAGAGCCCATCGATCGCGATGGTCACGACAAGGGCCTCTCCCTGGACGGGGTTGGCCGGATTCATGCTGACGCGGTGGGCGAAGCCCTGGCCCTGGCCCTGGCCGGGAGGCGGAACAGGGGGAGCAGCCGATGCCGGCGGGGCCAGGAGGGAGGCAAGGCCAAGGCCGAGGGCAAGCGCCATGGCCTGGCCTCGGGACCTAGTAGTCATCGCCGCCCGCCTCGGGGCTGTTCTTCACCCCTGGCCTCCAGCGCCCGGTCTCAAGCCTTCGCAGGAACCTGAGCTCGGCCTCGTCGCCCGTCTCGGCCCCCCGCTTCGAGGGCGCGATGGTCTGCGGCGGGGCGAGGGAGGTCTTCTGCCAGGCCCTCCACGCTAGCTCCAGGTTCCTCCTCCCGTCGAGGACAAAGTCCGAGGAGTCGGACAGCCCCGCCTCGCGGGCCGAGGCAAGGGCCGAGCGGAAGGCGCGCCAGGAATCCTCGAAGCGGCCCTTCTCGTAGAGGACGATGCCCTGGTTGAAGAGGCTGTCCGCGCGCAGGCCGCTCTCGCCTCCTGCGCGCGAGCGCTCGTAGAGGGCAGCCGCGGCCTCGGCCTCGCCCAGCCTCGCATAGACGTTGGCGAGGTCGTAGTCGACTGTCGGTCCGAAGCTGCCGCTGCGAACCCCAAGATAGGCGGCGACGGCCTCCTGGTAGAGGCCGCGGTCGTGGAGGCCATTGGCCCTCACTACCGCCGCGTAGTCTCCCATGCGTGAGCAGCCCGAAAGGGCGAGCGCGCACAACGCGAGGGCGAACCGCGCCGGCATCCTCCCCCTCCCCCTCACCGCCTGGCCCCCGTGAGGGACAATGTCTCGGCGAGGATCACCGCAACGAGGAAGAGCAGGGCCAATGCGGCGAAGAGCCCGGAGCGGTCGACTGCCTGGTACTCGACCCTCATCCCGCCCTGCTTCGCCTGCCTGAGCTCGGCGGCCAGGGCGGCGGGGCTCGCGGGATCAGAGGCCCCCAGGTAGCGGCCGCCGGCGAGGGCGGCGAGGGACCTGAGCCTCCCTGGCTCAAGGGCGCTGAGCACGGGCCTGCCCGAGGAGCCGAGCAGGGACGAGCCGTCGGGGCCGGGGAGGCTCAGGGCCTCAGTCCCGCCCACGCCCACCACGACGAGGCGCGCCCCCCGCTTCCTCGTCTCCTCGGCGGCCTTGCGGAAGGCCCCCGAGGTCTCGCCGCCGTCGCTGAAGGCGATGAGTACTCTATTGCTGCCTCCCGTCTGGGTGAAGGCGTCGAGGCCGGAGATGATCCCCCGCTCGAGGTTCGTGCCGCGGGCTGTCATCACGTCGGGGTTCGCGTAGTCCAGGGCCCCGTCGAGGGCTTCGAGGTCCTCGGTCATGGGCAGGAGGAGTATCCCCTGGCCCTTCATGGCGACGAGGGCGAAGGAAACCGTGCCTCCCGCCACCCCCCGCGTCGCGGCCCTGATCATGGCCTTGGCCGCCTCGAGCCGCGTGGGGCTTCCGTCCCTTGCCTCCATGCTGTTGGAGACATCGAGCACAAAGGCGGCCTCGAGGCCCGACTTCTCGGTAGCGACCCCACGCCTTCCCCAGCTGGGGCCAGCCAGGGCGCAGGCGACGCTCACGATGAAGAGGGTGGCGGCCACGCTTCCGACGAAGGAGAGGGCCGAGAAGACGGTGCCGGCTCGGTCCCGCCTCGAGGGGCCGGCGAGCGACAGCAGGGAGGAGCGCAGACGGGCGGCCCTGAGCGCCGCGAAGAGGAGCTCGGGCAGGGCGAGGAGGGCCAGGGCCAGGAATTCAGGATGCGCAAGGATCATGGCCTTGCCCCCCCGCCCATGATCCCCAGGACGCGGGCGAAGGCCAGGGCGACGAGGGCAAGGAGAAGAAGCCTCCCGCCGAGGGCCTCCTCCACATTGCTGCTTCTCGATCTGGTAAGCGAGACCGAATGATCCGAGATCTCCGAGAAGGCCGAGGCGAGTCCCTCGGCGTTCTCGGCGGCGTAGTAACGCCCGCCTCCGGCAAGGGCGATCCTCTCGAGAGCAGAGCTCTCGAAGCTCGAGCGGTAGATGCCGGTCAGCTTCTTCCCCGTCGCGGGATCGACATAGCTCACGGGCACCTCGCCCTTGCTGCCGACCCCGACCACAGAAAGCTCGATGCCGTTGCGCGCCGCGATCGAGGCGGCAGTGCCGGGGTCGAGGGCACCTGCGTTGCTCTCGCCATCGGTGAGGAGGATGATGTGCTTCTCCGGAGCCGAGGACCTGGCGGCGTGGGCGATGGCTGTCGCTATTCCGTCGCCGAGGGCGGTGCCGTCGCCGAAGACTCCCGCAGAGAGAGCGTCGAGCCTCGAGGCGAAGGCCGCGTAGTCCATGGTCGGCGGGCAGATGAGGGCGGCCTCCTGGCCGAAGGCGACGAGGCCGACGGTCTCGTTCCTGCGTGCGCGCAGGAAGCCGGAGATTATCGCCTTGGCGGCATCGAGCCTGGTTGGCGCCAGGTCGGCCGCCGCCATGCTGGGGGAGACATCGAGCACGAAGACGACCTCGTTGCCCCTTCCCAGGTAGGATAGCCGCCTCGTCACAAGGGCCGGGCCGGCGGCGGCCACCACGCAGGCGGCGAGACCCGCCCACAGCGCGGCCTCGCGCAGGATCCGCAGGAGCTTCGGGAAGAGGGGCAGACGAAGGGGGCTGCCGAGGTCGAAGGGGAAGGCGAGGATGGCCTTACGGCTGCGGAGCAGGAGGCGGAGGGTGACGAGGGCTGGCACGAGGAAAAGGAAGACGAGGACCCAGGACCGCTCAAAGGCGAGCATCGAGGGCCTCCTCTGTCTTCGAGCCGACCGACCGGGCCCTGGCCACCGCCATCTCCATGTCCTCGGGAAGGGGCCTCCGGCCCGCGTACCTCACCTCCTCGGTCTCGGAGATGAGGAAGGCCGCGGCCTCCTGGACGCCCTCACCGGGGAAGGAGCCAGGAGGGAGACTCGAGAGCTCGTAGGCGCTCAGGCTTGGGACAATGGGGCCGACCCTTTCGGCAAGATAGATCCTGAGAGCCCGCGCGATGGCCGAATAGAAGGAGACGGGGTCGGAGCCGGCCGCCCTGGACGCCAGCCAGTCCATGTCGCGGCAGAGCCGCCTGAAGGCCTGGGCCGCGCGCCGCTTCGCGAGGATGCGCCTGGCCGCGGGGACGAGCCAGGCCAGGGAGCCCAGGACGGCGAAGACGAGCAGGAGGATGAGGCCGGCGAAGCCGTAGATGTAGATGAAGGTGCCGGGCGGATCGGCCTGGGGCCGGGGAGGGGCAAGCTCGAGGCCCCTCGGGTCGCCCATGCCCGGGCCGAGGCTCGAGACGGCGACGTAGGGGATGGGCGGAATCAGCATGCCCTTGGAGCGCCAGGCCGGCAGGGAGGCCGGGCCTGGCGACCAGGGCACGAAGCTGATGCGCAGCTCCCAGAGCGAGCCTGTCCTGTACACCCTGATCTCGCGGAGCTCGGGGTCCTCGGTGGCCTCCCGTCCGGGGGGCCCGGGCCGGTAGCTGAGGGCAGCGATGCCCGCGGCATCGGCCCCGGGAAGCTGGGCCAGGACCACGACTTCCTCGCCTGCGACGAAGCGCTCGGGCTGGAAGACGAGGTGATCGAGCTTCAAGGGGGCCGCGTTGGCCGCCAGCGCGGCGAGGGCGATGGAGGCAAAGGCGAGCGCGAACCGGGCCTGGATCGTCACGCTCCCCTCCTGCGCTCGAAGAACTGCAGCAGCCTCCGGGCCGGATCGTCGGCAGTGTCGAGCTCGAGGAGGGGGACATGGGCGTCAAGGAAGCCTCGCTCGGCAACCGAGCGCTCGAGGGCTCCTCGGGCCTTCCACCGCTCGCGGAAGGTGGGCGAGCCGAGGGGAAGCCATGAGGCGAGGCCGCTCTCGGGATCGACGGCCTCGAAGGAGCCCCGCCTCGGGAGCTCGAGGTCAAGACGGTCGGAGATCCGCAGCGCGACGACATCGTGCCGCCTTGAGAGCTCGGCCATGGGACGGGCCCAGTCGCCGCCGCGAAAATCGCTCAAGGCTATGACGAGGCTCCTGCGCTTGAGGATGAGCGCCGAGGCCCTGAGAGCCTGGGCGAGGCCACCCGGGCCTCCCTCGGCGGCCCGGCCGCGGGAGCCCTGCCCTTCCGCGGCAAGTGCCGCGGCCTCGGCGACGGCGAGGGCATGGGCCTTGCCGCGCTTCGGGGCAAGACGCCTGACCAGGCCCTCGGCGAAGACGAGGCAGCCAACCGGGAGGCCGCGGAACTGGGCGGCGTAGGCGACGAGGGAGGTGGCGAGCACGGCCATGTCGAGCTTGGAGAGCTCGGACGAGCCCATGTCCATGGAGGCCGAGGCGTCGACGAGGAGGAAGACGGTGAGGGAGCGGTCTTCACGGTAGGTCCGGACAAAGGGCCTTCCCAGACGCAAGGTCGAGCGGAAGTCTATGAGCCTGGCGTCGTCGTCGGGGGAATAGTCGCGCAGGGAGTCGAACTCGATGCCACGGCCGCGGAACACCGAGCGGTAGTCCCCGCGCGCGAAGGCGCGCGCGAGGGCCGGCGACGCGAAGAGGAGGCGCCGGATCCGGTCGTGGAGCCGGTCCCTGTCCACTTTTAGGGTAGGGGGCTGCCCGCGACAATGCGGGCGATGACCGAATCCGCCGTGATGCCTTCGGCCTCGGCCTCGTAGGAGAGGACGAGGCGGTGCCGGAGGACCTCGCCCACGCAGAGCTTGATGTCGTCGGGAAGGACATAGGAGCGGCCGTCGAGGAGGGCCGAGATGCGGGCGCAGCGGTAGAGGTGGATCGAGGCCCGGGGCGATGCCCCGTACTCGACCCAGCGCGCGACGTCGCGTCCTATCTCGACGAGGCGGCCTGCGGCCAGCCCCCTGTGGCCATCGCCGCCGGGAGGGCTGCCCTCGGCGGGCCTCGCGGGCCGGGTCGTGCGGACGAGCTTGACCGCGTAGTCCGCGAGGCCCTCGTCCACCGTGACCGACTCCGCCGCCCGGCGCATGAGGGCTATCTCCTCGATCCCGAGCACCTTGTTGACGGGAAGCTGGGGCAAGGCGGCGACCCGGCGGACGATCTCGGACTCCTCCTCGGCCGTGGGATAGTTGGCCAGGACCTTGATAAGGAAGCGGTCGAGCTGGGCCTCGGGCAGGGGATAGGTCCCCTCGTGCTCGATGGGGTTCTGGGTCGCGAGGACAAAGAAGGGCTCGGGCAGGGGCAGGCTCGCGTCGCCCAGGGTGACCTGGCGCTCTTCCATCGCCTCGAGCAGGGCCGACTGGACCTTGGCCGGGGCGCGGTTGACCTCGTCGGCAAGCAGGAGGTTGGCGAAGACCGGACCCTTGCGGGCGACAAAGCGGCCCGAGCCCTGCTCGTAGACAAGGGAGCCCGTGATGTCGGCGGGGAGGAGGTCGGGGGTGAACTGGACGCGGCTGAACTGGAGGCCCGAGATCTCGGCAAAGGTCTTGACGGCGAGGGTCTTGGCAAGGCCGGGCACGCCCTCGAGGAGGACATGGCCGCCAGCTATGACTCCCATGAGGATGCCCCGGATCAGGGAATCCTTGCCGACAATGCGCTTGGCTATCTCCGAGCGCGCCAGGGCTGACAGTCCATGGGCTTCGCGCACCAGGCCCGAATCAGGCTTCCTCTCCACGACCCCTCCTCGAGGCTAAACGGGACGATCGCCCCATAGTAGCGGCCCGGGCGGTCGAAGGGCAAGCCTTCGGGTTGCCGCGGCGACGATCTCGCGCTAGGCTGGGAGGCGCACCATGAAAGGAGATCCGCATGGCGGCGCGCTACGTCCCCCGCAACTACCGCTGGTTCAACAAGCTCCTGCGCTTCACCTTCGGCGCATGGCTCTTCTCCTTCTTCCGGGTCAGCGTCAGCGGGCTCCAGATCGCGAGGACACTGCGCGCCCCCTTCGTCGTGGTGGGCAACCATGTGACGATCCTCGACCCCTTCATCCTCGGCTCCCTGCTCAAGGAGCCCGTCTACTGGATCACGAGCGACGGCAACATGAGGACCAGGCTCATGAGGGCCCTCCTCCGCCTCGTCGGCTCGATACCGAAGGCCAAGGCCATACCCGACATGCAGACTGTCAACTGGACGGTCGAGGTGATCCGCAAACGCGGCGGGGTCGTGGGCATCTTCCCCGAGGGTGAGCAGAGCTGGGACGGGGTCACCCTCCCCCTCATCCCCGCCACGGCCAAGCTGCTCAAGGTCCTCAAGGCACCGGTCCTGGCCGCCGTGATCAGGGGAGGCTACCTCTCCCTTCCCCGCTGGTCATGGGCCAGGCGCCGCGGACGCATCGAGATCGAGTTCAAGCTCCTCTTCACCAGGGAGGAGCTCAAGTCACTCGACGCCGCCGAGGTCCAGGAGAGGCTGGCGGCATCCCTCGCCCACGACGAGTACGCCTGGCAGGAGGGGGCCCGCGTGCCCTACCAGGCCCTGCGCAAGGCCGAGCACCTCGAGCTCGCCCTGTTCATGTGTCCCGAGTGCGGGGGCATCGGGACCCTGCGCAGCTCGCGGAGCCGATTCCACTGCATCTCCTGCGGCCTCGCCCTGCGCGTTGACGGCTACGGGCGCTTCCGCAGCTTCCGTGGCTCGGCTCCCCGCTTCGAGAACAGCCGAGACTGGGACCGCTGGCAGGCTCTCGCTTTCGCGCCCAGGCTCGAGGACTTTCTGAAGGAGAGGCCGAAGGCCCAGCTCTTCTCTGATGCGGGAGCGATGATCTTCAGGGGGCACAAGATGAACCCCCTACGCAGCCTCCGCTCGGGCACCCTTATCCTGTATGCCGGTAGGCTCGAGCTCGCCACCCTCCTTGGCGAGCGGCTCAGCTTCCCCCTGGCCGGCATCGACGGGGTCGGGGTGCTCAAGCGCAACATCCTCGAGTTCTACGTGGGACACGACCTCTACCAGGTGAGGTTTCCCTTCCGCCACATCTCGGCGAGGAAATGGGCGAAAGGGATCGAGCTGCTCCGTTCCGGCCTGCCGGCCGCGGCTAAGCCATGAAGAGGACGAAGACTCCGGCGACGGCCACGACCGAGCCCAGGACATCCCTCGCGCCGACACGTTCCTTGTAGAAGAAGGCCGAGGGAGCGATGATCAGGATCGGGATGATCGACATGATCGTCGCCGCCACCCCGAGCTTGGTCGACTGGACAGCCAGGAGGCTCAAGGATATGCCCAGGAAGGGTCCGAAAAAGGAGCCGAGCACCAGGCTCCCGAGGGCCTTCCTGTCCTTGAGCGCGCGGAAGGTGCCCTTCCATGCCCCCGAGGCCAGGAGGATGATCCCGAAGCCGAGGACTGCCGTGCTCACCCTGATCTGAGTGCCCGCGAAGGGGTCCATGCTGCCCGCCCCGACCTTGCTCAGCATGAGGCCGCCGGCCTGGCCGAGGGCTCCGCCGAGGGCGCACAGCAGGCCCCTGATCCGCTTCGCCCTGGGCACGCAGTCCTGCTTCCCATCGGGGCAGTTCGCGGCGAGAGCGGCCCCGCCGCGCCCAAGCACGACGATGCATATGCCAGCGAGGGTGAGGGCCATGCCCAGGAGGGCGAGGCCGGCCAGGCGCTCGCCCAGGATGCCAAAGCCGAGGACGGCGGTGAGGGCGGGGGCGCTCGCGTAAAGGAGCATCGAGAGCCTCGAGCCTATGTCGATGAAGGCCTGGAAGAGCAGGAGGTCGCCGATGACGAGTCCCACGATGCCCGAGGCGGAGAGCCAGAGCCAGGCCGAAGGCGGAGCGTCGAGGGGAAAGAAGGAGCCCCGCGTGGCGAGGCAGTAGAGGCCGAGGAAGACCATGCCCAGGACAAGCCTGAGGAAGTTGAGGGCGAAGGCGCCGATGCGCTTGCCGGCGTATTCGAAGGCGATCGCGGTGATTGTCCAGGACATGGCCGTCGCCAGGGCGGCGACGGCTCCGAGGTTCACGATGCTCATTGCTGCTCCATGTTGTTTGTGTTGATCATTTGACTTCGAAGAAAAGTGAGCCGCGGCCGAGGGGGGATATGACCGCCCCTCCTTTCGCCCTGGGCAACCTGAGCTCCTCGCCCTCTTCCAGGACATGGTCCTCACCGGCGAAGCTCACCCAGGCCTTCCCCGCGAGGATGCGCAGCCATTCTGAGGAGCTGGGGATGCGGAGCTGCTCACCGTACAGCAGGGCGATGCGCAGGGTATGCAAAGGCTCGCCGCTGTCTGCGGTCCGCGCGAAGTCGTTGAAACTGAGACTGATCGTGGCACTGCTCATGGCTTTAGGACCTCCCTGGAAACGAGATCTGCTCTAGGCCTCGGGGAGCTCCGGCGGGGCCGGCTCTACCCTTGTCGATTCCTTGTATGTGGACAAGACGATGTTGGTGACCGATCGGGAGCTCTTCATCGAGGAGCGGACCGTCTGGAGGATGCGCTCGAGGTCCTTGGGGCTCTCGGCCCTGACCTTGATGATGAAGCAGTCCTCCCCGGCGACATTGTGGCACTCGAGGATGTCGGTCTCGGCAGCGCAGGCCTCGAGGATCCTGTCGTGGGCGCTGGCCACTCCCTCGTGGTCCTCGGCCTCGATGGTCGCCCTGATGAAGGCGAGCAGGGGCTTTCCAAGCTTCTCGGCATCGACCGTCGCGACATAGCCGGTGATGATGCCCTTCTTCTCGAGCTTCTTCACCCGCTCGTGGACCGAGGAAACCGTCAGGCCCACGGCCTCGGCGAGCTCGGCGTTGGAAAGCCTGGCGTCTCCCTGCAGGAGTCCGAGCAGCTTCCTGTCTATCTGGTCTATCATACGAATAGTATTCTGAATTTTCACGAGATAGTCAAATATTTTTTGGCATATTTGCGATATTACAGAATAAAATTCGTCATGATCGGGAAATGACCGCATTCCTCGGGTCGGGGGAAGGGAGCCTTAAGGTCCCCGCCGCGCCCGCGGCCTTTAGTCCCCGAGTATGAAATCGACAGCGGCGGCGGCGTGGAGGCCGAGGGTATCCCAGGAGGGGATGCCCAGGGATCCGCTCTTGATGACGAGGGGGAGCTCGGTGCAGCCCAGGATTGCCCCCTCGATCCCCTCGTCCCTCATTGCCTCGATCATCCCGGAGAGCTCAAGGATCGATCCCGCGAGGAAGCGGCCCCTGCAGAGCTCCTCGAATATGATGCTGTTCATCCTTTTCCGGGCCGCCTCGGGCGGGACGAGGGCCACGATGCCGAAACGCTTCACCTGCCGCCTCCTCTTTACCCGACCCTCTGGGCCGGGGCATAGTCATCCCCATCATGGAATCCCGCGACCTCGCCCTCCTGGCCTCGGCGCCCCTGTTCTCCAGCATCGACGTGAGGGAGCTCTCGCTCGCCCTCACTTCCCTCCCCCACCGCATCCAGTCCTTCGATGCCGGCGCCGTCCTGCTCTTCGCCGGCTCGGCATACACCGAGCTCCTCGTCCTCCTCGAGGGCGAAGTGGGGGCCGAGATGACCAACGACGAAGGCAAGAGCTTCCTCGTCGAGACCATAGCCGCCCCCGGGGCCGTCGCCACGGCCGTGCTCTTCGCCCCGGGAGCCATCCTCCCCGTGACCGTCGTCGCAAGGAAGGCTGGCCGTCTCGTCGCCATCCCCCGCTCCAGCCTCCTCTCGCTCTGCACCCGCTTCCTTCCCCTGCTCGAAGCCCTGCTCTCCGACATGGGAGGCCGCCTCGCCAGCCTCGCCGAAAAGCTGCGCGCCATCCAGTTCGCGAGCCTCAGGGAGAGGCTGGCCGACTGGATACTCCGCAGGCTCGGCCTCGCCCGGGCCTCGGGAGCCCAGGCCGGCGGCCAGGGGCTCGGGGCCATCTCCACTATCCACCTCGAGGCCTCCAAGGAGCGCCTCGCCTCCCTCTTCGGGGTCGCGAGGCCGAGCCTCTCGCGGGAACTTGGCGAGCTCGAGCGCCGCGGCCTCATAAGGGTCCAGGGCAGGAGCATCGAGATCCTCGACGAGCCTGGCCTGCGCTCCCTGCGCAGCCACTAGCCGCGCTCCCTCGCGTCTCCTAGGGGGCCGGGCTCTGGGCCGCGAGCCGGCCAAGGGCATCCTTGCACAGGACGACGAGCCTCGTATCCTTGCCGCGTTGGGCGATATCAAGGGCGCGGCCATAGTCCGAGACGGCATCGTCGCGCTTGCCGAGGCGCTGGAGGAATTGGGCGCGCTGGTAGAAGGAGATCGCGAGGAGGCCCTGGTCGCCGTTGACCGGAGCCTTCGCCGTCGCCGCTTCGATCGCCTTGGTGAGGAGCCTGACCGCGGCCTCGCCCAGGAAGAGCTTGTCGCCATAGACGAGGGCTATAGAGTAGTAGACCGCGCTGTCGCGGTCCTTCTCGATCTCCAGGTAGTGGTCGAAGTACTCCTTCGCCTTCTCGTAGTACTCGAGGCCCGCATATGAGCGGCCGATGCCCAGGAGGGCGTCGCTCGAGGCCGGCCTGATCCTCAAGGCCGCGAGGAAAGAGTCGAGGGCGGGACCAAAGCGCTTCGACTCGAGGAGCCTCCGGCCCTCGTCCCGCCTGGCGATGTAGGCCTCCTGGAGCTGGCCTTCGCTCAGGGCGGATACACTCTTCGCGGCCTGGGGGGAGCTCGAGGGCAGGCTGCCGCAGGCGGAGAGGCCTAGGCAGAGGAGGGCGACGGCCGACACGCGGATACTCATGATTGGGCTCCCTTCACGAATTCGTCGATAAGCGCACGGGCGACGCTGCCCGGAGGAGGAATGCCGGGAAGGCTGTCAGGCCTGCACCAGCGAAGCTCCACGATCTCCTCCCCGTCGGCCCTCGCCTCTCCGCCCGACCATTGGGCGGTGAAGGCGACCATGAGGGAGTCAGGGAAGGGCCAGGGCTGGGAGCGCACGTACCGGAGGTCACTGATCTCTATGCCCGACTCCTCCCTGACCTCCCTGATGGCAGCCTCCTCGAGGGTCTCGCCCGGCTCGACAAAGCCGGCGAGGAGACCGAAGCGGTCGGGCGGGAAGCGCGCGTTGCGCGCAAGCAGGGCCTCGCCCCCCTTGCGTACGAGGACGATCACGGCGGGGGAGATGCGGGGGAAGTGCTCCCTGCCGCAGGCTGGGCAGACCCGGCTTCCCCCGCCCTCGGCCGCGTGCCCGGCGGCGGGAGAGGTGCCCTCGGCCGCGCCGGCGCCCCCGGCCCCGGGCTTGGAATCGATGAGAGGGCTGCCGCAGGCCCCGCAGCGCTGGGCGCCGGAGAGCCAGTGAATGAGGGCGAGACCGGTGAGGGCCGGCCGCATGGCCTCGGTCTCGAAGCTGCCGATCACCTGGCGCACCGGGACGCGTTCGAGGCCCAGGCCCTGGGCCGCCTTGGCCCCCGCCTCGTCGAGGAGGCGGGCCTCGTAGCCACGGCCGCCGCGGGAAAAGCGGCGGGAAAGGACGGCGGGGAGGGCGTCGGCGATCGGGGACGGGACCGAGGGCTCGGCGGAAGCGCCGGAGCCGGTCTTTAGGAGGATGTCCTGGCCTTCGAAGAGGAAGATCAAATCGGCTGTGTCCATACGCCGAGCACGATACACCGCCGCGGCCGGGCAGGGCCATACCTTCGGCCCCCCATATTTAGGGCCGGCCCGGTTCCACCCTGCTCCGCCTGGCCCTGGCAGCCAGTCTGGCTCCCAGCTTGACGAGCTCGTTGACTGCGAGAAGGCTCGCAGACAGGCAGACCACGATTGCCCAGGAGACGGCGTCGAGGGATCTGACCTTGAAGAAGGCGGCGAGGCCGGGTATGGCGATGACCCCGGCCTGGAGGATGGCACCAAGGGCGAAGGCCCAGGCAAGCCATTTGTTGCCGAACAGGCAGGCCGTTGAGGGCGATGAAAGCGGCCCCGCCCCGGGAGAAGAGGCTCTCCTTCGGGTCGCGCGGCCTCTCCTTGATGATCTCCGGATCGCCGGGGTCCATGCCCAGGGCGAGGGCCGGGAAGGTGTCGGTGACGAGGTTGACCCACAGGATGTGGATCGGCAGCAGGGGCACAGGCGCGGCCACCAGGACCGCGGAGAAGACCGCCGCGATCTCCCCGGCGTTGCATGACAGGAGGTAGAGGATGGCCTTGCGGATGTTGGCGTAGATGTTCCGGCCTTCCTCGATCGCGCGGACCATGGTCTTGAAGTTGTCGTCAGCGAGTATCATGTCCGCGGCCCCCTTCGCGACGTCGGTGCCTGTGATACCCATGGCGACGCCGATGTCCGCCGCCTTGAGGCTCGGGGCATCATTCACCCCGTCCCCAGTCATCGACACGATGTGGCCGTTGGCGCGAAAGGCCTTGACTATCCTCACCTTGTGCTCGGGCGAGACCCTGGCGAAGACCCGGACCTCCCTGACCCTCCCGGCGAACTCACTGTCCCCGAGGAGCTCGATCTCGGGACCCGAGAGCGCCTGTCTCTCTTCCGAGGCGATGCCGAGCTCCCTCGCGATCGCCAAGGCCGTCGCCTTGTGGTCCCCGGTTATCATCGCGACACCGATGCCCGAGGCCCTGCAGGATGCGACCGAGTCGCGGACATCGAGACGCGGCGGGTCGATCATGCCGACCAGGCCAAGGAAGACCAAGCCCTGCTCAAGGCCCGCGCCCCCCGCCTCCTCGTCGGGCCCGAGGCGTCGGTACGAGGCGCCAAGGACGCGGAGGGCGCGGTCAGCCATCGCGTCGGCCTCGGCGAGGACGGCGAGCGCCCCTCGCGGTCCAGGGCCAGCTCCCTGCCGCCGACCATTATCCTGTCGCAGCGGCCAAGGAGGATGTCCACAGCCCCCTTGGTCATGACAAGGCGCTCGCTTCCCCTCGCGTTCAACGTGCTCATCATCTTCCGCGCCGAGTCGAAGGGGAGCTCGCCGACCCTCGGGGCGACGTCGATGAGGTCGTCGACGCAGACCCCGTTCGCGTTGGCCAGCTCGAGGAGGGCGATCTCCGTGGGGTCGCCCGTCGCCTGGGGCTCCTCGCATGAATCCCCGACAGACCCGAGGGAGGCGTCGTTGCAGAGGGCCAGGACCTCGAGGAAGAGCCTCATGCCGGGATGGGGTGGATCGATCCCGCTCGCAGGGCCCGAGGAGCCGTCGGCCGAGAAGGCCACGACGGCCATCCTGTTCCGGGTGAGGGTGCCGGTCTTGTCCGAGCAGATCATGGTCACCGAGCCGAGGCTCTCCACAGCGGGAAGACGGCGCACGATGGCCTGCTCGCGGCTCATGAGCTGGACACCGATGGCGAGGACTATGGTGACGATGGCGGGGAGACCTTCGGGAATCGCCGCGACGGCGAGGGAGACCGAGGTCAGGAAGAGCTCGAAGAGGCTCCCGCGGGCCATGGCCCCGGATCGGAGGAGCTCCTCGCCGAGGCCAAGGACGAAGAGCAGGGCACAAAGGGCGAGGATGATGGCTCCCAGCCGCTTGCCAAGGGTCTCGAGCTTTTTCTGGAGGGGGGTCGGCTCCTGGGTCTCGGCCTCGAGCATCGCGGCGATTCGCCCAAGCTCCGTGCCCATGCCCGTCGCCACCGCCATCCCGTGGCCTCGGCCATAGCTGGCGATCGTGGACATGTAGCCCATGTTGAGCCTGTCGCCGAGGGGGGCGGCCTCGTCCGCGACCAGTGACGCGTCCTTCTCCACCGGGACCGACTCGCCGGTGAGCGAGGCCTCGTCGACCCTCAGGTTTACCGCGAGGGACCAGCGAAGGTCGCAGGGGAGGATCCTGCCCGCATCAACGACCACAAGGTCTCCGGGGACAATGGCCTCGGTGTCGATCTCGCGCTGGATCCCGTCCCTCATGACAGGGGCCCGCGGGGAGGAGAGCTTCTTGAGGGCGGCGATGGCCTTCTCGGCCTTGGACTCCTGGACGAGCCCGACCACGGCGTTTATGAGGACGACGGCGAGGATGATGATCGAGTCCGAGATCTCACCGAGCAGCACGGAGACCAGGGCTGCGGCCAGCAGGATGTAGATCAGGGCATCGGCGAACTGGTCGATGAAGCGGCGCAGGAGGCCCTTGCCCTTCTTCTCGGCCATGCGGTTTGGGCCGTGGCTCAAAAGACGCCGTCCCGCCTCCTGTGAGCTCAGACCCTTTTCGGGATCTGTTCCCAGGGCAAGGGCGACCTCGGTGGCCGTCTTCTCGTGCCAGTTTTCCATCTGCGCACCCGCCATGGCTGCTGTCCTAGGGTCCCCGCGTGGCCGGGCTGGCCGCACCGGGGACGGTGGGGGCGGGGCTCGCGGGGCCCGTGCCTGCAGGGCCGCTGCCTGCGGCGCCTCGGGCTGCCGCCGGGGCCGGGCCATAGAGGCCCTTGCCGGCGAGGAGGGCCTGGATCTGTTCGCGCTCGGGAAGGACAGGCTCGTCCATGAGCGCGGCGGCCTCGGTCCTGTCGGCGAAACCCGTCTCCAGGGCCTTCTTCAGCGCCGAAAGCCCTCCCTCGCTGTCCTCGGCGACGGTGAGCCGGAGCCTCCCGAGCTGGAACCAGGCCTCGCCCAGCTTGGGGTCGGACTTGGTGGCGGCGTCGAAGCACTCGATGGCATCGCTGAAGCGCCTCTGCTTCGAGTACAGGATGCCGAGACGCTCGAGGGCGAGGGCGTCGGCCTTGCCGAGGGCCCTGACCTGTTGGTAGGAGGCGATCGCCTCGTCCACCAACCCAAGCTCGTCCTGGAGCCGTCCCAGAAGGAGGATGGCCCCGGTTTCCTCGCTCCGGGCGGAGATCAGGCGCTTGAGCTCGGCAACCGCGGCCTCCTTGTCGCCGGCCGCGGCGCGCAGGAGGGCCGAGTTGTAGACGGCGTCGGGGGCGTAGGGATCGAGGGCGAGGACTTCTCCGTAGGCGGCGAGTGCCTTCTCGGCATCACCTTTCCTGTAAAACACATAGGCCCTGGCCGAGAGGATGCGGAGGTTTTTGGGATCCTCGGCAAGGATGGACTCGAGGATCTTGAGCGAGGAATCGTAGTCGCCCGACTCGGCGAGGGCGCGGGCCATATTGAAGGAAGCCCCTGCCAGGGAGGGATCGAGGGCTATCGCCTTGGAATAGGCCTGCCCCGCGCGCTTCCAGTCGGCCTTGTCGAACCAGGCGTTCCCGAGCTCGTACCATTCCTTGGCGAGGAGGGGCTCGGGCCGGCTTGCGCAGGCTCCGAGCGTGACGAGGGCCACGACCATGGCAAGGAGGATCCAGGCCCTGCACTCCCGCTTCATGCGGGCATCTTGTCACAGCCGGGGGAAGGAATCAACGGCCGGTCCGTTCATGAGCAGAAAAACCGCAGCTATCCAACATGTTGACTAATACTCAACATGTTGGATATTATCTTCGTCGGATAGGAGGCACTCGTGTCGCTCAGCTACGCCCTTCTCGGACTGCTCCGCGGCTCGCCCATCAACGGCTACGCCATCAAGGCTCTCTTCGACGAGGCGATCAACTTCGTCTGGCAGGCCGAGCTGAGCCAGATCTACCGCGAGCTCGAATCACTGGAAAAGAAGGGTCTCCTCTGCTCGACGATCGAGCCCCAGCGCGACCGCCCGAGCAAGAGGCTCTACCAGGTGACCGAGGCTGGCCGGCTCGCCTTCGAGAAGTGGGCGACGACCATCCCCGACTCCTTCGCAACGCCCAAGCGTGACGAGTTCTCCCTGAGGATCTTCTTCGGGTCGGGAACCGACAAAGAGCTGATGAAAGAGGAGTTCAGGCGCTATATCGAGCATATGCGAGGGCTCAGGAAGGGCGCCGAGAAATACACCAATCTGGCCGAGCGCTTCCCCGGCGATCAGGTCATGGCGAGGGCAGACCAGATCTGCCGCGAGGACCCCTACTGCGATTTCATCCGCAGGAGGGCTGTCCTGGTCTCGGAAGCCCAGATCCTTTGGGCCGAGGAGTGCCTTGCCAAGCTCGAGGCTGGACCGGGCTCCTAAAGGCTCCAAAAGGCGGGCTCCCAAAAGCAGGCTCCCGCCTCGCGTTTTCTTCTGTCGTTCTGGGACGGCGCCGGCACGGGGCCGATCCGGTGAAGCGAAATACCGTTGTGGAGGTTTCCAGAATGAGGACGGCGATCTACTACTATTCGGCGACGGGGAATTCCATCGCCCTCGCCAGAAAAATCGCTCAAGGTCTCGGGGATGCGGAGCTTAGGCCCATGGCTGGCTTCCGTTCCGCCGAATTCAGACCCGACGCCGAGCGCGTGGGCATGGTCTTCCCGGTCTACGCATGGGGAGCGCCCCGCACGGTCGGGGAATTCGTGGCCCGGCTCGAGAGCTCGGCGCTGAAGTATGTCTTCGCGGTCGCGAGCTGCGGAGGGACACCGGCCGGCACCCTGCCCCGCATTCGAAAGCTCCTTCGGGCCTCGGGTGGCGATCTCCACGCGGGTTTCGTCGTCCGCTCACCCGGCTACTTCGACGCGGGGGATCCCAAGGGCAGCCAGGCGAAGATGATAGAGCTGGTGCGTAAGCTCTCTGGCAAGCTGCCTGCGACCGAGGCCGAGCGCCTGCAGGAGATCATCGAGGCTGTGAAGACTGGCAAGCGGTCAAGACCCGAGAGGAGCGCCCTGGCCGGAACCCTAGTCGGGAATTTCCTCAACCGCATGGCCTCGGCCCAGTTCCCCGGCCTCGACGCGGGCTATCAGGTGGCCGAAAGCTGCGACGGCTGCGGAATCTGCGTCCGGGTCTGCCCGAGAGAGAACCTCGTCATGGCCGGGAGCCGCCCCTCGTGGAAGCACGACTGCGACTTCTGCGGCTCCTGCTCGACCTGGTGCTCGAAGCACGCCATCTCCATGAAGGGGAGCGCCGCGCCCGCCGGACGCCACAACGGGGAAGTCAGCCTGGGCGATGTGCTGCTGAGATAGGGACCAATAGAAGGCAACCACGGAGACACAGAGTCTCCGTGCCTCCGTGGTTCCTCTTCGCCTGCAATCCGGCGGCTCGTCAGCGCCTGAGGACGGTCTCCTCGATGATGCGCAGCTGGGAGCGGTAGAGGCCGGTGACGTTGGTGCCATAGTCGGCGATGAGCTGGAGGATGTCCCTCGGATTCTCCTCCCCGTCCTTGCCGTTGATGCGGTCGCCCGCGTCGCCAAGGCCCGGCATGATGTAGGCCCTGTCGTTGAGGACGGGGTCCATCCACAGGGTGTGCACCGTGACGTTCTCGATCGCGCGAGTGATGCGCAGGGCCCCCTTCAGGGCCGAGATCACGTTGAGGAACTTCACGGACTTGGGCCTGACCCCGTTCTCGAGGAGGTACTTCACGATCGTGACAAGGCTCCCGCCCGTCGCGTTCATGGGGTCGGCGAAGACCAGGTCCTTGCCGTCGAGGTCCTCGGGATGGAAGTAGGAGCGCTCGAGGTCGAGGATGTACTCCATCGTCGTCTCGCTCTTCGTGTCGTCGCGCTTGATCTTGAAGAGGGCGAAAGGGGTCACATAGCCCATGGAGGAGTATTCCTGGATCTCCTTCGACATGATGATCGAGGGCAGGAGGGCTCCGCGGAGCATCACGCACATGACAATGTTCCCGATGGCGGCGTCGACATCGGGGATCTTGTGGACGGCGAAGTTCTGGACCGGGACGTTCACCGGGGTCTTGATGATGAGGTAGTTCTTGTCCGGGCTAGCGGCCCCTCCCTGGGCACCGCCGAAGGCGAGGTTGAACAGGAGCTCGAAGGCGCGCTGGGTGTAGTAGACAAACTCCTGCCGGCCCGTCTTCAGGTCGCGGAGCTTGGCGATGAGGCGGCTCGCCTCGCCGTGGCTCTCGGGCGGGGTCACGAAGGAGTAGACCTGGATCCGCGGCTCGTTGCGGCAGATCTCCTGCATGAGGGAGCCCATGCGGTTGTAGAGCTCGACGAGGGTCTTTTCCTCTTTCTTGAGCTCGCCGGGGGCGGCCGAGGTCGCGAGGATGTTGAAGGACACCATGGCCTGGCGGTAGAGGGCGTCCATGCGCTCCAGGTTGGACTTGTCGCCCTCGGTCAGGTAGCCGTCGAGGTCCTGGGCCTTGAGGATGACCTTGTTCATTTTCGCATCACCTCGCCGAAGGCGCCCGATGCGATCCCCACGGCGTTGCCCTCGTCGAAATCGAGGTGGCACTCGAGGGCATAGGTCTCGTGGACACGGCAGACCAGGTTCTCGAAGATGGCTGATCGCTCCTCGCCCACGCGAAGGCTCACGAGCTGTTTGTCCGCGACACCGAAGCGCGCCGCGCTCGCGGGGTCGAAGTGGATGTGGCGCTTCGCGATGATGAGGCCCTGCTGCTTCTTGACGGTCCCTGCCGGACCGATGATCTCGAAGGGGGAGGAGCCGGCGAGCTGTCCCGACTCGCGAACGGGGCAGCCGGGAACCCCGAGCTTGAAGACATCGCTCGAGAGGATTTCGCACTGGGTTTCCTTGCGCTCGGGTCCAAGGATCCTCACCTTGTCGATCGAGCCCTTGGGCCCCTTGATGGTCACGCACTCAT
Organism: Spirochaetaceae bacterium; assembly: GCA_025356015.1. Classification (GTDB taxonomy): domain Bacteria; phylum Spirochaetota; class Spirochaetia; order Treponematales; family Rectinemataceae; genus JANXYO01. The sequence goes on along the minus strand of JANXYO010000082.1, from coordinate 11,729 downwards.
CACAGGCGAACTGCCCGGGCTGCATGAGATCCTTGGTCTTCGTGAGCGTGGCTCCCGCACCGAAGAGGGCCGCGAGGTCCTCCTTCGAGACATGGATATGGCGATTGGAAAGGTTCACTATGACACGGGTCTCGGGCATCGGTTCCTCCTAGTATGGGGGCACTTCGGGGGGATATTGGGGCCGCATTTCCCAAGCTCGGGCGGCTTTCGAATGTCGTTGAGTCGCTACAATGTAGTCGCAGCCGCGGGCCCGGGTCAAGCGGCCTCAACTGAGCCGGTCGACATGAAGATTTCTGTTGTTTTGGAGGTTTTTGGCGAGCTTCCGCTTCCACGTTTGGCATGAAGGGTCTATAGTGATTCTGCAATACTTCTGGAGGTCGACTTGCCCCTTCCCAGCCAATCCCGGCACCGCCCGATCGCGCGCGCCTCGCTCGCCGCCGTCATCTTGTTTTGCGCCCTTCCCGCCGGAGCCCTCCCCCAGGCATCAGAGCAGGGCGCCGACGACAAGGCGGCCTTCGCCGTCCTTTCGATCAAGGATGGGCTTCCGAACGCCTCGGTATCGGGAATCGTCCAGGACTCGAAGGGCTTCATATGGGTCTCGACCCAGGGTGGCCTCGCTCGCTATGACGGCACGGGCTTTAAAACCTACGAAAACGAACCCTTCGACGAGAACAGCATCTCGGGCGACCTCGTCCAGACCCTCTTCCTCGATACGAACGACACCCTGTGGATCGGGACCTACAATGGCCTCAACCGCCTCGACACCAGCACCAATCGCTTCTCCCACTTCCGCTACTCGGCCGAAAGGAGCGACAGCCTCTCGAACGACCTCGTGATCGCGATCGCCCGCGACGCCCGGGGTTCGCTCTGGGTGGGCACCCTCAACGGCCTCAACCGCCTCGACGAGAAGACAGGGACCTTCCAGCGCTATTTCAACAATCCCTCCGAACCCCATTCGATCCCGAACAACACCATCCGCTCACTGTTCAAGGACTCCAAGGGCAGGATTTGGGTAGGGACGACGGGAGGGGGCCTGGCCTCCTATGACTACGAGCAGGACCGGTTCGACAACCGCGTGGTCAGGGGAAAGCAGGACGCGGGGACGACCGGCCCCGGCGTCCCTCCCTCGCTCTCGCTCCAGACCATCGCCGAGGATGCCAATGGCTTCCTCTGGCTTGGCGCCTGGGGCACGGGCCTCGTGCGCTTCTCGCCCCGGGACGGGACCTCCACCGTCTTCCCCATGCCAGACAACCGGATCTACGCTGTGAACACCCAGGAGGCGGGCAGCATCCGCGTCGGGACCTGGGGCGGCGGCCTCCACATCCTCGATGAGGCGAGCCTCTCGATCTCCTCCTACCGCAACTCGAAGGCCGCGGGCACCCTCCCCAGCGACGTCGTCTACGCGATGCTCCAGGACGCCTCGGGCGAACTCTGGGTCGGCACGAACGGCGGGGGCCTGGCCCGGCTCGACCGCACCCGGCGGAGCTTCGTGGCCTATGTGGCCGACTCGGGCGATCCGGGCGCCCTGCCGAACGGCAAGGTCATCTCGGCCCGCGTCGACTCGCTTGGCAATCTCTGGGCCTCGGTCTACAGCAACGGTATCCACATGCTCAACCAGACGACGGGCAAGTGGAGGCATTTCCGGCACTCGCCGAGCGACCCCACCAGCATCGCCGACGACACCTGCAACTACATCTACGAGGATTCCAAGGGAGAGCTGTGGATCGCGACGAACGACGGCCTCTCCCTTTTCGATCGCGCGAGCGGCAGCTTCAGGACCTGGAAGCACAGCGAAGGGGACCCCGACAGCCTCGCCTCCAATATCGTTTACTGCCTCAAGGAAGACGCTTCCGGAAATTTCTGGATTGGCACCTACACCGACGGCCTCGACTACTGGGATCGCTCGACCGGCAAGTTCACCCACTACCGCTTTGACCCGAAGGACTCCCAGTCCATATCGGACAACCTGGTCAACGACCTCACCTTTGACACAAAGGGAAGGCTCTGGGTGGGCACGAACAACGGACTTGACCGTTTCGAGAACGGGCATTTCATCCGCTACTACTACACTCCCGAGAGGCAGGACGGGATCTCGAGCAACGCCGTCCAGCGCCTCCTCGTGGATTCGAAGGGCGTGCTCTGGATCACGACCAGGGGAGGGGGCCTCAACCGCTACCACAGCGAGACCGACGGCTTCAGCCATTACATGCGCAAGGACGGCCTGCCAAACAACATAGCCTACAGCATCCTCGAGGACCGCTCGAGCGACCTCTGGATCGTGACCCAGACAGGGATTGCCCTGTACGACCGCGAGGCCGGCACCATCAAGCGCGTCACCCTCTTCAAGGAGCTCGCGAATGCATCCTTCAACGCCGGCTCATGCGCGGGCCCGAACGGCGAGCTGTATTTCGGCTCGGTGGGGATGGTCGCGAAGTTTGATCCCCTGAAGTACGAGACCAACCGCCACGTGCCGCCAGTGTTTGTGACCGAGCTGCGTGCCGCGAACCGGGTGCGCTACTCTGTCCCGACGGCGGAGGCGCCGGCCGTCCCCATAAAGCTCGCCACCTGGGAGAACTCGATCGAGATATTCTTCGCCGCCCTCGACTTCCGCGATCCGATCGCAGGCCAGTTCGCATGGAAGCTCGAGGGCTTCGACAAGGACTGGACCTACTCCTCCCGCAATTTCGCCACCTACACGAACCTCCCCGGCGGCTCCTATCTTTTCCGGGTCAAGGCCGCGAACAACGACGGGCTCTGGAACGAGAAGGGCGCCTCCTTCCCCTTCAATGTGGCGATCTCTCCCCTCCTGAGCCTCCCCGCCATCATCCTCTACCTCATCGCCATCGCTTTCGCGGGATACGGCGTCGCGAAGATGCGCTCGAGCCACGCCCTCGCCCTGAAGGTGAAGGAGCTGACCCGGGTCCAGGTCGCCCTCGAGGGGGCGGGCAGGGAATCAAGCAGGCTCGCCGCCGAGGCCGAAAGCGCCAACCGCGCGAAGAGCGAGTTCATCGCCACCATGACCCACGAGATCAGGACCCCGATGAGCGGTGTGATCGGGATCGCCGAGCTCCTCTCGCGCTCGGGCCTCGACGCGAACCAGAACGAGTTGGTCGAAACCATACGCTCAAGCGGGGCGACCCTCCTTCGAATAATCAACGACATCCTGGACTTCTCGAAGCTCGAGGCGGGCCGCGTCGAACTTGAGGACACCGTCCTCGACCTTGACGCTGTGGTCAACTCGGTCCGCGCATCCTTCGCCTACGCGGCAGCGGCCAAGTCCATCGCCCTCGAGACCTCGATCGCCGCCGATGTCCCCCGATGGCTCAGGGGCGATCCCCTTCGCCTCGGCCAGGTCCTCTCGAACCTCGTCGGCAATGCGGTGAAGTTCACCGACTGCGGAAACGTGCGGATCCTCGTCGAGCGCGACAGGACCGAGACCAGGACAGGGGCACAGGCAGAGGCCGGCCTCCAGGACTCGGTCGCTGTCCGTTTCAGGGTCGTCGATACAGGAGTGGGAATCCAGGCCGACCACATCCCCGGCCTTTTCGCCCCCTTCACCCAGGAGGACCAGTCAACCACACGGCGCTACGGGGGAACCGGTCTCGGCCTCTCAATATCAAGGCAGTACGTGGAGCTCATGGGCGGGAGACTCGAGGTCCAGAGCTCCCCAGGCGCGGGCTCGACCTTCGGCTTCGCCCTGGAGATGAAGCTGGCGGTGGCGGCCTCGGCGGCTGACCTCTCCCCTCCCTCGCAGCTCAGGATACCCGGGGTCTCCGTGCTCGTCGTCGATGACGACCCGGTGAACCGCCGGGTCGCCTCACGCCTCGTCGAGGAGCTCGGAGGAGAGGCGGTCGAGGCCGAGTCGGGCCATGCCGCCATCGCCGAACTGGGTCGCCGCCGCTTCGACCTCGTGCTCATGGACTACATGATGCCGGGCATGGACGGCTTCGAGACTACCGCGCGCATCAGGGATCCCGCGATGGGCGCACTCGAGCCGGGAGTCCCCATCGTCGCCGTGACCGCGAGGACCCAGGCCGAGGACAGGGACCGCTGTCTGGCCGCCGGCATGGCCGGCTATGTCGCGAAGCCGCTCACTACCCAGGGTCTCCAGGACGTGCTTGCCAAGCTCCTGCCCGAGACAGGCAGGACGACGGCGGGGGGCTTTGATCCGGAGGAATTCGTCTCGGCCTACGAGGACGCCCATGAGGTCGGGGCCGAGATCATCGGCCTGTTCATGGCCCAGGCCCGCCCCCAGCTAAGACAGGCCAAGGAAGCCCTCGCCGCCGCCGACCTGAAGGGTTTTGGCTCGGTCATGCACAGGCTCAAAGGCAGCTCTGGCGCGATCGGGGCCCTGGCCCTCGCCGAGTCCGCCGAAACCCTGATGTCTGAGGCCAGGGGAAATGCCGGCAGCCCCGACCTTGCCCATCTTTTGAAGGGCCTCGAGGGTTTCGACCGCGAGCTCGCCCAGCTTGAAACCGAGCTTCGCGCCCTGTCTGCAAGGTTTGCCGCCCCGATGGGGGCCGGGACCGGGACGGGCAGTCCCGGGGACCTGAGCTCTTAATCATTCACAGATAATCATTTAAGGCCCGCTGTTCCAGCGGGCCTTTTTTTCCGTGCCCACTCATGTGCCTGGCAGGGCCTGCAGCCTTGGTAGGGCTCCTGACTTCGGCCGGCCACGCCCTCGCTGGCTTCGGAGCAGAGATCGCGGCCTTCCTGGACGGCTACCCGGCCTAGAACAGGCTGAGCTGGCTCGCCGCGGCGGCCTCCTCGGCCAGGAGGTCGGGCAGCTCGGCAAGGCTGTGGATGCGTCTGATCCCCGAATCGCCGTGGCGGCCGTGCTCATCGAGAAGGATGCCAAGGCCGCCTATGGCGAGGAAGCCCTGGACGTACTTGGGAAGATCGTCGACAAAGATGGTCTCCTCGGGCTTCGCGCCGCAGGCGGCGAGGACGCTCTGGAAGGCATCGGCCCTGGGCTTGCCCTTGAGGCCGCAGAAGCGGATGTCGTAGACGGCCTCGAAACGGTCGCCGACGCCAAGCTTGCGCAGCACCCGCTCGGCGTGCTCCCGCGGCGAGTTTGTAAAGACAGCCTTTGGCAGGTCTATCGAGTCGAGGATCGAGCCGAGCCTGGGGTCGGACTTGATGCAGTACTCCTCGCCCTCGGGATGGATGGCGGCGAAGAAGCCCTCGGGGTCGGAGAATCCCTTTTCCGCCATGAGCCACTCGAGGGTGGTCCCGTAATGCCGCACGCGTTCGTGGCGGATCTCCCTCGCCTGGGTGGGGGAGCAGCCAAGGGCCTTCGCGACGAATTCGTTCATCCGCCTGAGGATGTCGCGTTCCATGCCGAGCTCGTCGGCGTACAGGGTGTTGTCGAGGTCGAGGAGGAGGTAACGGAGCATGCCGCCGTGATACCACGGCGCGCACGCGAGGGGCAAGGAGGCCCTATTTCCAGAGCAGGTCCAGGACGAGGAGGACGATGGCGGCGGCGAGGGAGACCCCGGAGCCTATGGTGAGCCAGAAGGCCCAAAGACGGGCGGAGCGGATGAGCTCCTCCTCGCTCTTGAGGGACACTATGAAGCGCTTGCCCTTCTCGGTGGGCTTTCTCACGCGCAGGGCCCCTCCCGCGTCGGTGGCCTCGCCGAGGACATAGGCCTGTCTGCCCACGGGGAAGCACTTCTCCTCGAAGCGGTAGCCGATGGTCCTTCGACCGCCGCCGCCCGCGAGTATCGCGCGGAGAACATAGGAACCGACAGTCCTCTCACCCTCGCCCGGCTCGAAGCGGGACATCGTGGTCTCGAGGTGGAACTTGGCCCCGGTGGGGTCGACCTCGATCCGGCCCGAAATGTCCTCGACCAGGAAGGGGCAGCTCCGGGAGCTCGAGGACACCGTCTCCGAGCCGCGGCGGGTGCCCGTCCTGCTCTTGCCGCCTGAGTCGGTCTCCACATAGTTCTCCTCGTACTCGCGCACGACAGAGGTCTCGTAGTGGACGCATTTGGTCCCGCTGAACTCGGCCTCGAGGGGGGAGTCGCACAGGGCCGTGCCCTTCACCTCGAGGTATTTCGAGAAGGACCCGCCCCCGATCTCGGCCGCGACCGCCTTGGCGTCGGCCTCGATCACGGCGGCCTTCACCGTCTCGGTACCCGCGATGAGGGCGGCCTTACCCGCCATGACCCGCCCGATGACGAGCAGAACCCCGGCGACGACTGCAAGAACGATAGCGACTATGAGCATGGCTTAAGCCCCCTAGGACACTAGCCTAGCCTCGGCCCGAGACGCGCGCAATACGCGCGAGAGGGCCCGACTTGACTCTGGCTCCCGGCGCGCCTGATACTTCGATCGTGCCGAACCGGAATCCCGTCTACGAAGCCATCGTCCTTCGGGCGAGGGAAAGCCCCGCAGGGGACCGGATACTCACGCTCATGACCCCGGAACTCGGCCTCCTCGACGCCTTCGTGTTCGGCGGCCCAAAGAGCAAGCTGCGTTCCCTGGCCTCGCCCTATGCCACGGGCAGGGCCTTCGTCTATCTCGACCCCGTCAAGGACTTCCGCAAGCTCAGCGACTTCGAGGTGAGCGATTCCTTCCCGGCCCTCCGGGAGGACCTCGACAGGCTCTGGGCTGCATGCCTCATGGCCGAGATCCTCATCAAGACCTCGGGAGGTGGCGGGGACTACCCCAGGGTCTTCGCCCTCGCCCGCGACACCCTGCGGGGCCTCGACACCGCTCCCCCGGGCCGCGCCGCCTACCCGATCGTCCTCTTCTGCTGGAGGCTCGTCTACCTCCTCGGCCTCGGGCCCGACCCCGACGCTTGCGTCTCCTGCGGCGAGAGCCTCGTTGGAGGAGGAGCCTACTCCTTCGCCCACGAGGGCTTCCTTTGCCCAGCCTGCAGCTCGAGGTCCCGCGGGGCTCACTCGCAGGGAGAGGAGGCAAGGGAGCGTCACGGACCGAATCTGGTCCTCGGCTCGAGCGCCCTCCGGTGGCTCGACGTGACGGCTTCCCTGCCCTTTGGCGAGGCCGTGGCCATCGAGCTCGATCCTTCCTCCCTGGCCTCACTCAAGGACCTGGCCTTCGGACTCGCCCGACGCGCCGTCGAGAGCCCGCTGGCCTCCTTTTCGCAGGGAGCGGGGCTCTAGTGCGCTGTTTCATCGCCCTTCCCCTTCCACCCGAGGTCAGGGATGGGCTGGCCCGAGGCGGCTCGGCCCTGAAGGCGCGACTTCCCCGGCTGCGCTGGACCTCGAACGAGGGCTACCACCTCACCCTCGCCTTTCTGGGAGAGATCGGGGAAAGGGAAATCACCTGCGCGCGCCGTTCACTCACAGCTGCCGCGGCCGAGACAGCCCTGCGCTTCGGCTTTTCGGGGCTCGGGGTCTTCCCCGAGGGCAGGAGCTCCTCCTGGAGGGTCCTGTACGCCCGTTGCGCTGAGAGATTGGCGGGAGCCAGCGAAAGGGTCCACCGTCTGGTAAACGAGGCCCTTGCCGAGGAGGCCAGGAGGGCCGGCCTCGGGCCGCTCAACCCCGAGTGGCCCAATGGCCGGCCCTTTTCCCCCCATATCACCCTGGCCCGCGCGCCGAGACCGGAAGGCGGCGGGGGCAAGGCTGGCCTCCCCTCGCCGGCCGAGCTGAACGCCCTGGCCGAGCTACCCCAGGGGGAATGGACGATAGGCCGCTGTGTGCTATATAAGTCCGAGCTCAGGCCATCAGGCTCCGTCTATGAAGTAATCGACGCGGTGGCTTTCGCCGGCCGTGATTGAATCGAAACGCCTCAGGACCCGCGTTGCTGAGGCTGAAAGGACATGAACATGCGTGCCGTCGATGTGATCCTGAAGAAGCGGGGCGGTGGCGAGCTCTCTCGCGAGGAAATTGCCTGCATCATCCAGGGCTATGTTTCCGGGGAGATCCCGGAATACCAGGTCTCGGCCTGGCTCATGACCGTGTATTTCCGCGGCATGACACCCCGGGAGACGGCCGACCTCACCGACCTCATGCTCCGCTCGGGCAAGACCATGGACCTATCGGGGATTCCCGGTCCCTTTGTGGACAAGCACTCCACAGGAGGGGTGGGGGACAAGATCTCCCTCGTCCTCGCCCCGATGGTCGCGGCCTGCGGAGTCAGGGACCCGATGATGTCGGGAAGGGCCCTCGGCCACACCGGCGGCACCCTCGACAAGCTCGAATCGATCCCCGGCTACAGGACCTCGCTCAGCGAGGCCGAGTTCCGCGTCTTCATCGCCCGAGACGGTTTCGCCATGACGGGCCAGACCGACGAGATCGTCCCCGCGGACAAGAAGCTCTATTCCCTCCGGGACGTGACGGCGACTGTCGAGTCCATACCCCTCATAACCGCATCCATCCTCTCCAAGAAGGTGGCCGAGGGGGCAGAGGCCCTGATCTTCGACGTCAAGTCGGGCTCGGGCGCCTTCATGAAGACCCTCGAGCAGGCCGAGGCCCTCGCCGAGAGCCTCGTGCGCACGGGCAAGGCGATGGGCAAGCGCATCGTCGGCGTCATCACCGACATGGGCGAGCCCCTTGGCCTCAAGGTGGGCAATTTCCTCGAGGTCGAGGAATCCCTCGACTGTCTCGAGGGCCATGGTCCCGCCGACATAATGGAGCTGAGCTACCGCCTCGGAGCCTGGATGCTCATAGCCGCAGACCTGGCCGGCGACCTCAAGGAAGCGACAGCGAAGTGCGAGAAGGCCATCGCCTCGGGCAGGGCCCTCGAGCTCTTCATGGCCAACGTGCGCAGCCAGGGCGGGGACGTCGACAAGATGCTCGCCCTCCGCGGCCGCTACCGGGCGAGCGAGGTCTTCGAGCTCAAGGCGAGCAGCCCGGGCTACGTGGCGGGAATCGACGCCTACAAGATCGGCCTCGCGGGCGTCAATCTCGGGGTAGGCAGGAACAAGACGACAGACCCCGTCTTCCCCGACGTCGGCCTCGTCTTCGAGAAGAAGACGGGAGACCAGGTCAGGGCCGGGGACCTTGTCTGCACCGTCTTCGCCAGGGATCCCGCCTCCCTCGAGGCCGCAAGGCCCCTGGTCGAGACCGCCCTCTCCTATTCTCCAGCGAAACCCGAACGCCGCCCCCTCGTGATAAAGGAAATCAGCGCCCTATGAAGTGGACCAAGAAGGAGCTCCCCCCATCCCTCGTCAAGGAGCTCGCCGCACGTTTCGACACCGATGTCCTCACAGCCTCTATCCTTGCCAGGCGCTCCCTGACCGCCCCCGAGGACGTCCTGTACTACCTCGAGGACGACCCGCGCTACCTGCACAACCCCTTCATGTTCAACCAGATGGAGGATGCCGTGGATCGCATCCTCCTCGCTGCAGACGAGGGCGAGAAGGTCCTGGTCTTCGGCGACCGTGACGCCGACGGGGTTACCTCCACCCTCCTCATGGTGGAGGCCCTCATCGAGATCGGGATCGACGCAAGCTGGAGGGTGCCCGTCGCCTCCGAGCCCTATGGCCTGAGCATCCAGGCCGTCGAGTCCTTCGCGGCCGAGGGCGGAACCCTCATCATCACCGTCGACTGCGGCATCTCGAACCACGCCGAGGTGGACCGCGCCGCCGAGCTCTACGTCGATGTCCTCATCCTCGACCACCACCGTCTCCAGACGGGAGAGCCCCCCGCGGCAGTCGCCGTCATCAATCCCAAGCTCCCCGATTCCGGCTACCCTTTCCGCGACCTGGCAGGCTGCGGGGTGGTCTACAAGCTCATCTGCGCCCTCAAGCTGGCCCGATCGGGGGTCTACAAACAGCAGGTAGCCCTCCTCAACGTCCGCCCCGCCAACGATGCCTACATCGTCGAGGCGGTCCGGCTCTCGAACCTCGTCGAGACCGGCAGGATCAGGGAGACCATCGTCCCCGGCGTGGTCGACCTCGAGCGGACCCGCCTTGTCCCCTTCCTCCGTGACCGCCAGATCTTCGTCTGGGACGGGGAGCTGCAAAAGCGCCTACTCGAGCGGGCACTGGGCAAGGGCGCCGAGGTCAACTTCTACGACGTCGCCCCCGATGTCGGCGAGCATATCCCCCAGGCCAGGGGCCAGAGCCTCTTGAGGCTCAAGGAGCTCTCGCGCATAGGCAAGTACCGCTCGGAGCCCCTCGAGGAGATCGACGTCCTCGAGAACCTCTTCATATCCTTCGCCCTGAAGAAGGCCGACTGGTTTGGCGAGGACGACCTTAGCCGGCTCCAGCTCGTCGCTCTGGGCACGATCGCCGACCTCATGCCTCTGCGGAACGAGAACCGGATCCTGGTTAAGCGGGGCCTCGCCTCGCTGAACGAGAGGCCACGAGCGGGCCTGTCCGAGCTCGTCGTCAAGCTGGGCCTCGCGGGGAAGAAGCTGAGCGCCGGGGAGATAGCCTGGCAGGTCACCCCGGTGATCAACGCGGCAGGTCGCATGGGCGAGCCCCAGACGGCAGTCTCCCTCTTCCTGGCGAAGACCAGGGAGGAGCGCGACAGCCTCGCCGACCGGGTCATCCAGATGAACCTCGACAGGCGCCGCCTGGGCGGGGAGGACTGGGAGCTTGTTTATCCACTGGCCAGGGAAAGCCTGGCCGAGCACGGGGACAAGCTGGCCATCGTGGGCAGCGAGAGCGTCCACCGCGGCATCACCGGCCTCATCGCCGCCCGTCTCACCAGCACCCTCAAGACCCCGGCCATCGTCGCCTCATTTCAGGGCGCCACCGTCGTGGGCTCGATACGCTCGGCCCGCGGCTTCCCAATCACCTCCTTCCTGGAAGCCTGCGCCGACCTCTTCATCGACTACGGCGGCCACGACGAGGCGGCGGGATTCAGCCTGAAATCCGAAAACTGGCCTGTATTCCGGGAGCGGACCCGTCTCTACGCGGTCGCCCTCGAGCTCGACAAGGCCGAAGAGGTCATCGAGATAGACGCCGAGCTCCCCCACCAGTTCCTGAAGCCCGAGATCTCCGAGCTCACCGAGCGTTTCGAGCCCTATGGCGAGGAGTCCGGCCCCCTGGTCTTCATGGCGCGCAACGTCGGCATCCTCGACGCCCAGATCATGGGCAAGAAGGAGCAGAACCACCTCAAGCTCACCCTCGACTTTGGCAAGCACAAGTGGCCGGTCCTCTTCTGGGACGGGGCCCAGCGCCTGGAGCGGGATTTCTCGTTCAAGAACCGGGACAAGATAGACCTTGTCTTCAAGGTCACCCTCAACCGTTTCAACGGGATGGAGCAGCCCCAGCTCGAGGCCTTCGATGCGCGCAAGTCGGGCGCCGCCGAGGAAAACCCCTTGACGAAGCCGCTCGGTATTCGATAAGGTACGCGTACCGAGTATCGCTCCCCGGTTGTGTAATGGTAGCACAGCAGACTCTGGATCTGCTTGTGGGGGTTCAAATCCTCCCTGGGGAATCTTAGAAGAGCTGCTCCCCGGATCCGTCCCGTTCCGAGGAGCCTCGCATTTTCTGGAGAACCTGAGCTTGCCGTAGACGATTTCCGAACGCGGTTTTCCCCTGCGAAACCCGCGACGCGAAGAAAAGGATTTCCCAGGAGATCCCTTCCTTAGCGCTGGCCCCTTCGTCTATCGGTTAGGACAAAAGATTCTCAATCTTTAAAGAGGGGTTCGACTCCCCTAGGGGCTATGGAAGAAAAGACCCGGTCAAAAAGACCGGGTCTTTTCTTTTGTCGCCCCTAGGAGCCTGTCGGCCTTTGGATGCGGGCGGGGAGCGAGCGAGCCTCGAGCAGAAAAACGGTGAGGATTGAGGGCCATACTGCCTGTATGGC